>NZ_JANKBZ010000011.1 GCF_024623785.1 Archangium lipolyticum | reverse complement strand
CTACCAGGCCATTCCCATGATGCCCGAAGACACGCTTCTGCCCTTGATGGCTCGATTCGTTGAATTGCTGGCCGAACAACCCGTTTTCCGGGAAGTTTTCGGTCCAATATGAGGGGATGGCTCAGCCGTGCGGGTCGTGCCCACCACCCTGACGACATGGGCTCGGATCTCATACGGGCCGTCGGCCACGGTGGTCGTGTTCCAGACGACGGCGTATCCGAATCCCCGGTTGACCGTCGAGCCCACCTGCGTCGTCGTCATGGAGCCGACCCGGTTGACGTGGTACTCGACGCTGGTCACCCTCGCCGGGTCCGGCACGTTGGTGGCCAGGGCCACGGCCGGGCCACCGATCGTCGATCCGTAGGCCGGTACTCGCAGTTGCAGCGTCGGCCACGCCAACGCGCCCCGGTCGACGGGTGCCGGGGTGGCGGGCACGCCGATGGCGGCGGCCACAGCAGGCGGCAGCGGGTCCCCGCTTGCCCGGGCCGGGCTACTGGCCAGCAAGGAGAAGTCGCCGTTCGCCGCATCGACGAAGAAGGGGTCGGCCTCCTGATCGAACGCCATGCCGTGATCTTCGGCCGCGGTGAAAGCCTGCACCGACGCCAGGCTGGCGTGGTCGACGTGGAAGGGGCCACCCTGGGCCGTCGGGCGGGGGTGCAGCCATCCGGCGAACGTCGTCGGCGTGGGCGGGCCGCCGGCGGCGGTCGTCCGGTGGTAGCCGTTGTAATCCATGGCGGTGATGAAGGTGTCGGCGGGCACCCGAGCTGCCAGGTTCGAGACGCCCGTGGAGGCGTTGAACAGCCGCCTCGAGCCCGCACCGCCGGTGAGGTTGTTCCTGATCACCACGTTGCGGGTCCGCCACCGCTCGACGCACCCCTCCTGGGGGCAACCGGGTCGTTGCAGGTCGAACACGACCAACTCGGCACCGTACAACTCACCGGGTCGGGTGTCGGAGTTGCCGTACAACGTGTTGTTGTAGATCTGCACCCCGTCCGCCCCGCCGATGGACAACCCGGCTTCGGTGTTGCCGGTCAGCACGTTGGAGGCGATGATCGCCTGCTGCGAGACCTCGTAGAAGATGCCGTTCCCGATGTTGTTGCGACTGACGTTGCGGGTGATGGTGGCGTTGGCGCAATCCAGGTCACACCAGAAACCGCTGCCATCGTTGTGGTCGAAGATGTTGTCCCGAACGGTCAACGGCGACGTGGAGGTGATCTTGACCCCGGCGGCGCTCTCGGCCTCGCCACCGGTCAGGGTGTCGTGCAGCCCTTCGGTGTTGTTGCGGAAGACGCGGTTGCCGTCGAAGGTCAGCCCGCCGGAGGTACCGGTGATGTTGGCGCCGACATAGCCGTTCTCCGCGAGCACGTTGCCGCGGATCACCGCGCCGGTGGCCTTCACCGCGGTGAGGGCGGTGGAAGCGGACTGCGTGATGGTGTTGTTCTCCACCCGGGTGTTCGAGACGTTGTCGAGCAGCACGACGCCTCCCTTTGTCGGGCGCTCCGCCGACCAATTCGCCGTCTGCTGCTCGGAGGCGTAGTGCTTGAACCCGAGCCCCTGGATGACGGTTCCGCTACCTCCGGTTCCCGGATCCCAGCCAGAGACGCGCAGGGCCAGGTCGCGATTCGATGCCTCGATCCTGGCACCGGTCGGCGAGTCACCGATGTAGAGGTGTCCGAGCGAGGTGTCGACGAAGAACCGACCAGGGCCCACCTCGGCGAGGGTCGCCACCTGGCGCAGCGGTTGATTATCGCGGAACACCATGTCCTGGGCACCGGCCATGGGGTAGGTCGGGTTGTTCAGTGACGGGTGCTTGCAGAACCGGTCGCTGTCGCCTGCGGTCGGTCGCTGGCAGAAGCGGGTGGTCCACCCGGTGCGGCGCCAGCGGTTGGTCCCGACCGAGGACCAGCCCGTGACCATGACACTGCCCTTCATCCAGACCTTCTCGTTGCGGTGGGGCTGGATCGTGACGGGGAAGTCGATGTTGTAGGCGCCAATCGGGCCCGCCGCCTCGGCCCCTTCTTCGTAGGTGCCGGCCCGCAGGACGACGGTCGCCGGTCGGGGGCCCGCCTTGGCCACGGTCAGCGCTCGGCCCAGGGTCTTGAACGGCGTGGTGATCGAACGCCCGTCGGCGGCGTCGTCACCGTTGTTCGAGACGAAGTACACCGACCCGACCCTGGGCACCGGGTAGTCGACGTTCTTGGGGTTGGGTTCGATGGTGGGCGCCTGAGCCATGGCCGGGTCGAAGGGCGCGAGGGTGGCATCAGGTACCGCGGGGACGCCGACACTCGCACCGCCATCGACCGCGGCGGTGCCGTGGGCGGCTGGGCTGGCGACAATGGCACCGAGCAAGCTGACGCCCAGTGCGGCGGTGCTGGCCTTGGCTTTCAGGAACTTCACCATGGTGTGCTTCTTTTTTCGAAGCTTCGTTTTCCTTCACTCAGATAGACGAGGCCCGAAAGAAGTGTGACGGCCATGGTCCAGGAAGCCGTGTTCGAGCGCTTCACGAAAAAAAGCCCGTTGACGATCATGACGCGCCTGCTGAACTAGAGTGGCGGCCATGATTTTTCTGATGCCGATGACCTTTCTCCGCCTCGTCACCACCGCCTTCTTCCTGCTCGCGGCCTTTCCGGCCTTCGGACAGTCAGTCGCCTTCACGTTCGACGACGGCCCGTCCCTTGAAGAGACCCCACGGTTGACAGCCGCCCAGCGCAACCAGGCTCTGCTGGCCGCCCTGGCCAGGCACAAGGTGAAGGCCGCGCTGATGGTCACCGTCAACAACGGCGCGAACCTCCCTGAAGGTCTGGTCCTGGCGCGCGCGTGGGGCGAGGCCGGCCACGCCATCGGCAACCACACGATGTCGCATCCGGACCTGCACAAGAGCACGCTGGACCAGTACCAGCAGGAGATCCTCGACTGCGATCGCATCATCGCCACGCTGCCCGGCTATACCAAATGGTTCCGCTTTACCTACCTACGTGAAGGGAACACGCCGGAAAAGCGCGACGGCATGCGCACCTTCCTGAAGGAGCATGGCTACCGCAACGCATACGTCTCGCTGGACACCAGCGACTGGCGCTTGAACGACAAACTGGTCGAAGTCCTGAAGAAGAACCCCAAAGCCGACGTCACCCCGATCAAGACCGCGTATCTCGCGCACGTGCGTCAGCGCGCCATCGCCTACCGCGAGCTCGCATACAAGCTGCAGGGCAGGGACATCCCGCAGGTCATCCTGCTGCACCATAATCTCATCAATGCGATGTGGCTCGACGACGTGATCGCCCAGTTCAAGCAGATGGGCTGGACCATCACCACCCCGCAGGCGGCCTTCAACGACCCCGTCTACCAGCTACAGCCCGACCGCGCCGTGGCCGGCCAGAGCCTGTTGCTGTCCATGGCCCGCACGCTCGGCCTCGGCAAATTCGAGGGCTGGGAGCGCCTGGTGGACGATGGCGACTTCGAAATCGAAGCCCTGAAAGCGCAGGGCATTTGAAGAGGGCGGAGCGGGCCTTCGCCGCTGTCTCGCTCATCGTGGATGGCGGCCAGGTCCCTCCCAGAATCGCCAGACGCGTCTCAACGGACCCGAAGTGGGCCCGCTCCAGGCCGGGGAGCGGGCCCGTTCCCCGCTACCAGCAGGTGAAGTTGATGTTGTCGTAGCTGACGGACGAGGTCTTGAAGACCAGGGTCTGCATGTCCCCCTGGACGAACCCGCTCTCACCGCAGGCGCAGGTGGCTTGCGTTCCCGTGCACGACGACCAGCTCCTGGACCCGCCGCCGGAGTCCCTCATGTACTCCGCGTTGAAGACCGCCTTGTTCTGGCTCGCGAAGTAGGTCTTGTAGACTCCACACTCGTTGTACTGCTGGCATTGCTCGTTGATGGCGAAGTCGAAGGACGCGGCGAGCTGGGGCACCTGGTCGATGTCGTTCTTGAGCGCGATGCCCAGACATTTGGCATGGGCGGTATCGGCCAGCCAGCGGTTGTAGGCGAGCTGGTCGGACGCCGTGAGGCCCCAGCAGGCCTGGTCGGTGCAGGAGATGCTCGAATCGTTCGCGTAGCCGTCGACGTTGTCCGGCTCGACCGCGTCGCAGCCCTTGTCACGCGCCAACTGCAGGCGTGCCGCCATCACGATTCGTACCGCCTCCTTGCGGTGATCCAACCACCACTCGCAGTCCCCACCGCTCTCGCACCACTCCCCCATGATGTGGATGGATTGGGCGCAGTTCTCGCCGGGGCTGCAATAGGTGTCCTGCGGGAACTGGTTGGCATCGCTCCGCCAGTTCTCGTAGCTGCCGGCGCTGAAGTAGCAGACCACCTTCTTGCCGGCGCTCTTGTACTCCTGGATCTTCGCGCTCGTGGTGTTGAAGAGGTCGACGACGTAGACCTGGGCGTTGAGGTTGGTGGGAATGGCGCTGTTCTCCAGGTCCCACATCCAGGTGGTGGCCCGGGGGAAGCTCGCGCGGGTACAGGTGGAGCCCTGGCCACAGACGTTCGGGGTGCCGCCGCCCCCACACGTCTGCGGGCTCTGGCAGACGCCACAGCTGGAGACCGTGCGTGCCTGGCCGCAGTTGTCGGTGCCACTGAGCTGGCCACAGGTGCCGCCCAGTCGCGCGCAGAAGGCCGCGTCCGTCTCGGGGGTGCACGTCGAGGCCCCGTCCCACGAGACCTGGAGGCGGAGGCTGTCGAGCTGCGCGCCATCCGTCCCCGCGCCCTTGATGAGGCGCGCGCGGATCTCGCCAGTGCTCGAGACGAAGTTCGAAGCCACCTCGGTGCCCGGGAGGTTGAGCGTCAGGGCCGCGGTCCACACCCAGTCCCCGCGCCCCTGCGAGGTGGTGATGTCCACCCAGCTGGCGGTCGTGAACCGGTAGAGCTGCCACTTGTAATAGGACGTGGAACTCGCGGGCCCCTGGTACTTCGTCAGCAATTGGAGCTGGGTGATCTGCGAGGGCGCCGGCGTGCCCTGGGTGAGGCTCGAGAGCTTGAAGGACAGATAGCCCGTATAGGAGGGGCTGAACTCGATGTAGTCCGCGTAGCAGTCGGCATACGCGCCGACGGTGCACCGCGTGCTGTTCGCCTTGAGCACGGCCATGCCTCCGCTCTTACCGGACGCATCCGTGTTCGCCAGCGTGCTCGCGGAGGAGAAGTCGATGATCTCCGTGCCGGCCAGGGCTTGCTCTCGAACACCCGGCTCCTGTGCGTCATCCACCTCCGGGGGCATGCACCCGTACATGAGCACGGCGATCCACGGAGTCATCCAGGCCATCCATCTCGACATCGCGCCTCCAAACGAACGTTGTGGTGGGCTGCCCATCGCATGAGGGTGGCTTTCACGCAATCCCGGAATAGCCTTGTTACCGTGGAGCCTGGTGGGGTAGGTGTGGCCAACTGGCCGTTCACCAATCCACCGAGGTGCCCGATACCACCGCGCCCACCCTCCTTGGCACCACGCCCGAGAATGGGGCCACCAACGTGGACCCCACGGTGGCTCTCATCCTGAGCTTCTCCGAGGCCCTGGACACGCAGGTGGCCAGTGCTCGTCCATGAAGCTGAAGAATCAGGGGACGTCAACTCCAACCGGTGAAGAGCAGGGGCGTGGGGCCGGGTATTCACTCGGTGAGCGGGCCCGTAGTACCCACGGACATCGCGAGCAGAATCGAGAGGGGATGGTGCGCGAAGGATCGTGGCTGACGCTGGCGGCGCTGCTTCTGGGGCGCATACAGTCGAGAGCCCCGCCCGCTCACCCCCAGCCCGAACCAGCCCCCGATGAGTCGAGCCGCCACGTTCCTGCTGCGCGTTGCCCTGATGGCGGCGTACCTGTTGCCCCGCACATCGGTCCTCGCCGCCGAGACGCCGCCGCCCGAAGCCCCATCCCTGGAGCACATGCACCACACGGCGTGGACCGAGCGCGACGGCGCGCCGAGCAATGCCTACGGCCTCGCGCAGACGCCGGACGGCATGCTGTGGATCGGCTCGCCGTTCGGCCTGTACCGCTTCGACGGCGTGCGCTTCGAGCTCTACACCGCGCCCGACACGGGCCGCCCGCTCACCAACGAAGTGTTCCGCCTCTACGCCGGCCGGTCGGGCGAGCTGTGGATCGGCCTGCAACTGGGCGGCATCTACGTGCTGCGCGAGGGCGTGCTCACACGCTACGGCCAGAAGGACGGCCTCTACCCGAGCACCGTGACCGACTTCGCGCAGGATCTGGAGGGCAATGTGTGGGCCTCCACCTCGGGCGGCCTGTACCGCTTCGACGGCCAGCGCTGGCAGATCGTCGAGGAAGGCGGGCTGAAACAGAACAGCAATGTGCAGACCGTGACGGTGGACCCGCGCGGCACGGTGTGGGCGGCCACCTCGTATCAGATTTTCGCGCGACCGCGCGGCGCGGCGCATTTCGCGCCGGTGCCGATGCCGCGCGACGCCGCCGGCGGCGAGCGCAGCCTGCTCGGTGGCATCAACGTCTGCGTGGATGGCGCGGGTGAGCCCTGGTTCGCCATCGTGACCGGGGGCCTCATGCCGCTGGCCGACCGCCAGCGGTGGTTCGATGGCAAGAGCTTCGGCAGCGCGAGCGTCGAGACGCAGGGCGTGTGCCTGTTCGACCGCCACGGCGGCGCGTGGATCGCGCTGGAGGAAGGTCTGGCGCGGTTGCCGTCGGCGAGCGCGCTGGCCGGGGCGCCAGGGACCGGTCCGTTCGCGGGCGTGCAGCGCACCAGCGCCGCCGTGCGCCTGAGCGGGAGCTCCGTGCACGGTCTGTTCGAAGATCGCGAAGGCAACGTCTGGGTTCTCACCAACGCAGGCCTGGACCGCTTCCGCGGGAACAAAGTGGTGCCCGCGCTGCCTGAAGGCCCGCAGTGGCCCAACGTCGCGCTCGCCCCCGCCGCCGACGGCGGGCTGTGGATCGGCACGCACCTCCACGGCCTCTTTCTTCGCGACGCCTCGGGACAGGTGCAGGGGCCGCTGGACGGCCCGGCGCGGCACACGTGGATCAACGTGCTGCACCGCGACCGCGCGGGCGACCTGTGGATCGGCAAGCTCGGTGAGCTGTGGCGCCTGGCCGGCGGCCAGCCGAAGGGCCGTCTGGAGCGCATCGAGCTGCCCTTCGATGCCAGCAAGCGCGGCAGCGCCGTGCAGGCCATCGCCGAGGACAGTGAGGGCGGCCTGTGGATGTCTTTCCGCGGCCTGGGCGTGCACCGCTGGAAGGACGGCCAATGGAGCGCCAAGGGCGGCGTGGCCGACCTGCCCAGGGATACGGTGGTGAGCATCGAGGCGGATCCGGCCGGGCGCGTCTGGCTCGGCTATTTCGACAACCGGCTCGCCCGCGTGGAGCACGGCCTCGCGCGGATGCTGGGTCCGTCCGAGGGACTGCAGGTCGGCCACGTCGCCGCGCTGCGGCCCTGGGGCGAGCGGCTGTGGGTGGGCGGCAACGCGGGCGTGGCACTCTACGCGGAAGGCAGCTTCCGTGCCCTGATGCCCGCGAGCGGCCCCGCCTTGCGCGGCGTGTCCGGCCTCGTGCAGACGGCCGAGGGCGAGCTGTGGATCCACGGCGTGGGCGGCGTGGTGCGCGTGCCGCGCGAGGAGGTGGAGTCCTTCGCGCGCGACCCCGCGCATGCCGTGCAGGTGGAGCGCTTCACCGCGGACGACGGGCTGGAGGGCTCACCCGAGCCGCTCGGCCCCATTCCCAGCCTGCTGCTGGGCGAGGACGGCCAGCTGTGGCTGCCCACCACCACCAATGTCTTTCGCATCGACCCGCGGCGCATCGCGCGCAATCCGCTCGCGCCCAGCGTGCGCATCGGCGAGGTGACGGCGGCGGGCAAGTCCTACGTGGCTAGCGAGGGCCTGCGGCTGCCGGCGCGCACCACCGCCTTCGAGATCGACTACACCGCGTTCAGCCTCTCCATGCCCGAGCGCGTGCGCTTTCGCTACCAGCTCGAGGGCGTGGACGAGGGCTGGCAGGAGGCCGGCAACCGGCGGCGCGCGTTCTACACCAACGTGGGGCCGGGCTCGTACCGCTTCCGCGTGACGGCCGCCAACAACGACGGCGTGTGGAATGACACCGGCGCCGTTTTCACCTTCACGGTGCTGCCCGCCTTCCACCAGACCGCGTGGTTCTACGCGCTGTGCGCGCTGGCCGCCGCGGCGCTGTTGTGGGGCGTCTACCAGCTGCGGCTGCGCCAGGTGGCCGCGCAGCTGCGCGCGCGGCTGGAGGCGCGCTCGCAGGAGCGCGAGCGCATCGCGCGCGAACTGCACGACACGCTGCTGCAGGGCACGCAGGGCCTCATCCTCAAAATCCAGGGACTGGCCTCCGAGCTGCCCGAAGCACACCCCACGCGCGGCAGGATCGAGGCGGTGCTGGACCGCGCCGACCAGGTGGTGGTGGAAGCGCGCGACCGCGTGCGCGACCTGCGCGCCGGATACACCGCCGGCCAGGACCTGCCGCAGGCCTTCGCTCAGCTGGGCGAGGAGCTTGCGCGCGGGCGCTCCATGCGCTTCGGCGTGCTCGTCGAAGGCACGCCGCGCGACATGCCGGGCGCCGTGCGCGACGAGGCCTACCGCATCGGCCGCGAGGCGCTTCTCAATGCCTTCGCGCATGCGCGGGCCCAGGCCATCGAGGTGGAGCTTGTCTACGAGACAGGTGCCTTCCTGCTGCGCGTGCGCGACGACGGCACGGGCATCGCCGAGGAGGTATTGGCGCGGGGCTCGCGGCCCGGGCACTGGGGCCTCGTGGGCATGCGCGAGCGCGCGCAGCGCCTGGGCGGGCAGTTGGAGCTGTGGAGCCGTGTGGGCGCGGGCACCGAGGTGCAGCTGCGCCTGCCGGCGGTGAGCGCCTATGCGGCGGTGGCAAGGCGAAAGCCTCGGTAGTGGCGCTTCGACCGCCCGCCTGCGGCGCGATGAAGTGCCGCACGCGCGGCTTCTCGTCGCCACGGTGCCCGCGAGGAGCGGGGCCCCCAGGGTCATGGACGGACCTGGGGGCTGTCGCGCCAGCTCTCAGTAGAGGTAGGACAGCGCGGTCTTGTCGGAGCTGCTCCACTCGCCGGACTCGGTCGCCCGGAAGCAGGAGTTCATGAGCGACCCGCCCACGCGGGATGGGCCACCCGGCATGCGGCTCCTGCCCGGTGGCCTCGAGGAGACTCCAAGGGTGACCCGGGTCTACATGATGCCGGCGGTGATGCCGCCGTCCGCCACATACACGCCGCCGGTGCTGTAGCTGCTGTCTTCGCTGGCGAGGAAGAGGAACATCCGGGCCATCTCCTCGTTGGTTCCGTAGCGCTTCATCGGTACGCGCGCTGCGATGGTGCTCTTGAACTGCTCCTCGGCACCGGGAGCGAAGAGCCGGTGGGTCGACGCCATCATGTCGTTGTCGATGACGCCCGGGCACACCGCGTTCACCCGGATGTGGAACGGCGCGCCGTCATGCGCCAGCGCGCGCGCCATCCCCACCACCGCGTGCTTGCTGGAGGCGTACGAGGAGTGTGTCGGAAACGCGGCGATACCCATGATGGACGAGGTGAGGATGATGCTCCCGCCTCCACGCTTCTGGAGCTCGGGGAAGGTGTACTTGACGGACAGCCACGTGCCGCGCACGTTGGTGGCGATCACCTGGTCGAAATCCTCCACGGTGTGCTCGAGGATGTGCTTGTAGGGCCCCTCGGTCCCCGCGTTGCTCACCAGCACGTCGATGCCGCCGTAGCGCTCCACCGCGTGCCGCACATAGCGCTGTGTGTCCTCCACCTTCGACACGTCCGCCACCGTGTAGCTGAGGTTCTCGTGGTTGATGTCCTGCATCGTCTTGCGCAGCTTCTCCTCGCTGCGGCCCACGATGAGAACCCTGGCGCCCTGCTCCACGAAAAGCTTCGCCGTCGCCGCTCCGATACCGCCGCCACCTCCGGTGACGATGGCAACCTTCTTGTCCAGCTTGTTCATGATGGCCCTTTGCTTCCTACGACCCGGAATCCTCCGGTGGCGATTGAGTTTCGCACCGTGCCGGTGGAGAGGCCAGGGCAGGGCGCTTGGGCCGATCCGTGCCGGGCCCAATCAACTCTTCTCGTCCATGCTCACTCTCAAGCGTGACGCAGCCGCAGCGAGCTGCTGCGGTGACTGACAGCCGAGCCCAGGCGCCCTCGGATTCGAGGTGCCTCCTTGGCGGCAGGCCACCACCCAACACAGGGCAACAAGCAGAGCTCGCGCGTTCATGCCCCTGATGGAGGGCGGGGCAGCCCCACGAGGGTGATCATCGTCGCGGGGGCACCGGGCGCCCGCGGGCGGGTGATTTCCCACTGATAGTCCGGCGCCTCCAGCCCCGCCAGGAGCTCCCGCAGGTCCTCCTCGGTGTACGTGCGTGCGTTCGACACGGCCCCGTCCCAGGCGATGAACAGCGGCAGCACGGGGAGCGCGTAGGTGAGCAGCACCTGCCGCAGCCGGAGGGGGCGGATGAAGGGTGTCAGCAGGAGCACCATCAGCACGCCGGCGGGGATGGCCGTCCACCAGAGCCAGCGCGGTTGGGAGTTGTCGCTGATCTCGAGTACGCAGATCGCCTGCCGCTTCTCGAACGCGTCCTGGAGGATGCGGCGCGCGACTGGCGGGGGCATGTGGTGGAAGCTGCAGACCATGGTCCGGACGCCCTGGAGCGCGTCGGGGACCCGGCCCGCGTCGACCGGGCTCGTGTGGTAGCGGACCTGCGCCGAGTCCCCCGCCGCGTTGATGCGCGCGGCGGCGTCCGTGTTCGGGTAGAGGTCGGTGAGGGTCACGCTCGGCCGGAGGCCGTGGTCGGCGGCGAGCCGTGCGGTGGTCTGCAGCATGGGCCCGCCGCCCCCTGAGCAGAGGTCCACGACCCGATCGGTGGCCGCTGCCTTCAGGGCCCGCGCCAGCAGGGGCGCCAGGAGCCGCTCGGTGCCGAGCACGCGGTGCATCGCGGCGATGTAGAGCGTCAGGCACTCCCGGATGCCGCCTGGGAACCAGCGGAAGTCCTCGAACTCGAACAGCGACATGCGCTTCATGGTGTTGACTCCCTTCGCGCCTGAATTCTAGCCCAAGGCGCAAAGAGGCGGGACGCACCGGCATTGCCCGGACTGATGAGAGCGTACGCAGCACCCGATGCAAGGCTTCCTCATGCGTCTGTGTGTCACGGGCCAGCTCGGCCGCCGTCTTGGGGCCGTCCTTCAAGAAGTCAGGGACGCGCCACTTCGCCACCGTGTGGATTGCTTGTGGCAGCCAGAAGGCTGTGATCATCTGCAGCATCGCTCCCTGCGGCGACATCTCCTGCTGTTCCATCTTTCGCATACGCCTCTCCATCTCCGGTGGTCATTCAGGTGATTGGTGATAACACCGCGAGCGGTGGCAGACAGCGTCAGCTTTGCAGCGGACATGATTCCTGCCAGCGTGCGAAAGCACACCTGGAACGGAAAGGGTGCTGGGCCGGAATCAGGGCCTGTCCTTGATGCCTCCACCACCTCGGCCCACCTGGCCCACCGCTCCAGCAGCACGGGTGGCACGCGCCCACACTCCTCATGCTAAAAGGCCTATCTCTATTCGGGACGGCTCACCGTCGCATGTCTCGTGCGACGGTGACCGTGAAGGTCGTTCCGGTTTCCCGCGTGCTTTCGACTCGCACCGTGCCTCGGTGTGCCTTGGCCAGACCCTCGACGAGCGTCAGACCCAGCCCCCAGCCCTTCTGGGCTGAGTTCATTCGACGATACTGCTGAAACAAGAGCTTCTGGTCCTCCGGAGGAATGGGAGGTCCCCAGTTGTGGACGGAAACCGAGACTTCATCGGGCCCGTTCTGGGCCACGCTGACGGTGACAGGGTGGTCGCGAGCCCCGTACTTGATGGCGTTGTTGCACAGGTTCTCGATGATCCGCCTCATCCCGCTGCAGCTCCAGTAGCCTTGAAGCGCATGGCGCGCGCTCAGCACGAACCGGTCGCCATGAACCAGCGACAATTCCTCCAGTATTTCCCGTGCCAATGCGCTCAGATCGCACTCGGAAACATCCAGGGGAAGCTCCACTCCGGCACGGATCCGATTCGCATCCAGCAGATCGCGGATCATCCGATCCGCCCGGTCGAGGTTCTCACTGATCCTCGCCGCCAACTTGTAGAGGACGGCCGGGTCGCTTCCCTTTCGCGCCAGCATGTGGGCATTCAATTTCGCGGCGGTGAGGGGCGTTCGCAGATCGTGCGTGAGCGTGGCGACGAACCTCTCGCGAAGGTCGCGTTCTTCTTCCAGGTGTGCGGTGGCCGTCTTCAGGTCGTGGATGTCGGTATTGGCACCGACCCATTTCACGATCCTTCCATCAGGACCGCGAATCGGGACCCCACGGACCAGATGCCAGCGGTACTGGCCGTCGGAGCCGCGCCGGAAGCGTTGCTCCATGAAGAAGTCGTTGCCGGTCTCCACGGCCTCCCTCAATCGCGGCCGGGTCCGTTCCACGTCCTCGGGATGCATGGGCTGGGTGTCCGGGTCGTCCCAACGGGTGCCCCGAGGCAGTCCCAGGTACTTGAACCACCAGTCATTGTACCAATCGACGAAGAAATCAGACGTGGCGGTCCAGATGATTTGAGGCAGGGCATTGGCGATCAGTCTGAACCGCGCTTCACTTTCCTCGAGCGCCCCACGCGCTTCAATTTGATCGGTCTCGCGGAGGTGAGCTGCGATTGCTCGCTCCCGGGATTGGACGAGCTGCATGAAGCGCTCGACCGCTTCCGCCATTCCCTGCTCGATGGCGGAGAGGATGATGTCGCGTTCCGTGGGGGGGATGGGGCCTTCGCGCTCCAACACCTGGAAGATGACCTCCCGAAGGAACTGGTACTCCCGGAGCATCTGATGAAGCGAGTACTCCTCGAGGTTCGAGCGCTGTTGCCCCTGGTCTCGGGAAAGGTCGTTCGGTTCCTCATCGGAGACGGGTTGGAAGCGCTCTGGCGCCAGGGCCGTTACCAGGCGCCCCAGGAACTTCGGCAGGTCGTTGCGGAGCTGAGACTCATCCTGTGCTCTTGCCGCCGGAATGGCCTGGCGGACGCGGTCCATCCACTGGTGGATGATGGTTTCCTTGTGGGCCTTCAGCCTCTCTGAAACGGAGCGCTGTGTTTCAGGGTGATGGGACGAACGCCCGCTCATGCGTGACCCGAGTGATGGCGGGGATGGGTTCCCGACCCATTCACGAGCGACTCCCCACCCCGCGGCCAGGCATTCGTCTGCTCGCTCGGTTCCTCGACGGCGGCGACATCCACGGTGTCGAGAAGCTGGAGCGGTTTCGCGAACCTGACCTTCATGCTCGGGGTCCCCTTCCTGAGGAAGTTCAAGCCATTCCTGTTCAGGTTAGTTCTGCCCGAGGTCCGGCTGCAGAGGGCGGGCCCCTGGTCCATGGTTCAGCAGGCGATTAGACGAGTGCCCGTGCGGCATGAAGCCGCCCCGATCCTTTTGAGTTGGGCGTGGAAGTGCAGGAGCCTGCGGAACGGGCTGGATCAGGGCGGGACGCGGCGGGTCGTGCGCCGCCTCGGGGAACGCCGCCACACGGTGGCGGTCAGGAGCAGTGCCCAGGGGAGTGCCCCCGGGGCGATCTGGCAGCCTCCCGAGGGGTCCTCGTGCGGAGACCTGGAGGAGATGCGCAGCCGTCCATACCGTCCGTCTCCCTCCGGACGCCCGTTCACCATCGCTACCACCACGTGTGTGGCATCCCGGGCGGACACCTGGGCGGACAGGTGTCCCGGCCCGTCCGCACGGACGATCCGCAGCACCTCGTGCTCGTTCACCGCCGCGACCAGCAGGTGGAGCGCCGCGCTCTCCGTGCCCTCCCTGGGGTCGAAGGACGCCGAGACGCTCTCCGTGCCGCCCGGCACCTCGAAGTAACGGGTCGAGGCGGCCGCCACCCGCACCGCGGGCTCGTCCACCGGGAGCTCCCTGGCCGCGAGAACGAGACCGGAGTAGTCCGCGCCTCGTGCGTACCCACTCCCTTCTCGCGCGCTCTCTCCCGTGGCCAGATTCCACTGCGCGAACTCGCTGAAGGTGGTGTCGAAGTCCATTCCCCAATCACGGCGCAGGACCGTCTCCAGCAGTGTCGGCCAGCGGGCGGAGGGCGCGTGCACGCTCTCCTCCCACATCGACAACACCACTCCTTCTCCCAGGCGCTCGCTGAGGAATTGGAAGAAGAGCGAGGCTCCATAACTGAAGGACTGCGCCGGCCCGTCTGGCTCCACCACCAGGCTGCGATCCGCATGCGACAAGTACGCCGGAGCGGCTCGCTCCAGGTCGTCCAGCTCGGGCGCGAAGTGCTCGGAGGCCCAGACCGCCGTGCCTTCCTCCGCCATTCGCCCCAGGCCGGTGCGGTAGGCGGCCTGCACGGCGTGGAAGAACTCATGGCTCGCCAGCGTCGCCACGGCGTGTTCGTGGGAGGGATAGCCATAGCCGGCGAAGTCGTTCTCCTGGAGCATGTACCCGCTACAACCCAGGTCCGTCGTGAGACATCCTTCCACCCGGAAGGCCCCATCCGCCCGTCCGGCGAAGTCCACCAGGTAGACGTCGAAGCGTTCGTCTCCGCCGTGCTCGCCAGTCCCTCCGGAGTCCCGGGGCGGCAGGCGGTAGCCCATCCCCGAGTAGAAGACAGCCACGGCGTCATAGGTACGTGCCACGGTGTCGACGGAGTCCGGGACGCCGTTCCCATCCACGTCCGCCACCGTGACCGCGTTGGGCCCACTCCGGGAGAAGTGGAGCCGGAAGAGGCCTCCGGGAGACACCATCGATTCCACCTGCTCGCCGGGCTCGAAGCGCGGCGGAGCCGCCGTGGCCTCGGTGGGCCTGCCTCCCTGGAGCAATGCTCCCAGCTCCTTCCCGAGCGCTTCATGGGAGGGATTGCCGTTCGGACCTCCGCACCCGGCGCCCAGGAGGAGCAGCAACAGCGAGAGCCTCACGGCAGGAAGGCCCACCTGACGCGAAGCTGGGCCGCCCCGCTGGGCTGGGGCACCTTGCCCGTCTGATTGCACGTCTGCTGCGGTTCCGGGTCATAGTAGTGCGTCACCTCCAGCTTCACCTGCCGCCCATCCGCCAGGCGCACCACGAAGACGTCGCCCGTCATGGCCAGACAGGCCTGGTATGTCCAGAAGCCGCCCAGCAGCGTCTCGGGTGAGCCGAGGGACGCCTCTCCGGAGATGACCTCGCAGCTTTCGGTGAAGTAGTTCTCGGTGCGGAACTCCCAGGTGGAGTCCACCGCCTTCACCGAGTCGAAGGTCGTGCCCGCCGGGGTCCGGGCCACCGCGATGCACGAGGGGCCGGACACACCGCTGTTCACCCGGATGTTGTAGCGGCGGAAGGCGATGTCCCAATCCGTCGAGGCCAGGGCCGCTTGATCATCCACCTCCACCCGGCTCAGTCCCTCGGGGTTGAAGCGGGCGTAGGTATAGGATTGTTTGGGAGAGGTCCCTCCCGCCCGTGCATCCACATAGGTGTGGAACTCGCCCGGGATCGTTCCTTCCTCGCGGATCTCCCCCGTGGACACCGTGGTGAGCAGATTCAACGCGTCGATGCCCTGCTCCGCGCAGCGCACGGGACTCGCCTCGCACCGTGGGGCCTCGGCCGGGGGCTGCTGGGGCTCGGGCTCCGACGTGTCGCAGGCCGCCAACGTCAGGGAGAGCGTCAAGACAGTGGTCTTCCAGAGACTGTTCTTCATGGGGGGTTCTTCCAGGGAGTCAGGGGTCGGACCGGCGGCTCCACCTGCTTCCACCGGAAAGAGAGCATGGCGGGGGAGCCCGCCGGGTCGTAGTAGCTCTGGAGCTGGAGCTTGAAATACCGGCCCGCGTCGCTCCGGATGACATAGGTCTGGGCGCGCGGTGAGAGCGTGTGGGTGGTCACGTCATAGCTGTACCAACCCCCCTCCGTTTCGAAGACGTTGTCCGGTTCGCTGTCGGAGTCCGCACCGTCCGCGACATCCTCCCGGTAGCCCGCGGCGGGCGCCGTGGAGATCGACTCGAAGGGGTCCGCGATCACCGCCACCACGACGCCTCCCGTGCCGTTGACGCCCCCTCGTGTCCGGATGTGGAAGCGCTGGAAGGACAAATCCCAGGCGGCCTGCGTGGAGGCATCCACGGTCTGGCTCGTATCGAGGTCGAGGGCCCTCCACGCGGCCCCATCGGTGGCATCGACGACCGTGGTCACCGTTCCGTCCGCCTGGGGCGTGTGGCGGAACCAATCGGTCGGCGTACCGTCGATGGGCGTCGTGCCGGGGTCCGGCTCCGGTTGGATGTCTCCACCGCATGCGGCGAGGCAGAGCACCAGGGCAATGCGTTTCATCATGCGTCCTCCCTCACAATTCGAGGATGAGCCCCGCGTGGAAGGCGCGAGGCTGAATGGGCAGGTATTGCGCATCCCCCGCGTTCAGCAGATTGCGGCCGGCGACGAACGCCCGGACCGTCTCCAGCACGCCGTAGGCGAGTCGTGCGTCCAGGGTCGCGTAGGCGGGGGCCATGACCGTTCGAGCCGTCCCATCGGAATCCTGGTAGTAGGGGCGGGGGCCGACCAGTGAGCCCTGGAGGGAGGCCTCCAGCTTCCAGGGTCGGTAGCGCATCCCGAGCTGGGTGGTGAGCCGGTGCGTGCTCTGTCCCTCGAGGGGTCTGTCCTCCTCGATATCCCGCGCGCTGATGAGCGTGTAGCCCACATCCAGCCAGGCCCCGAGGGGCAGCCGCTGCTTCCACCCCACCTCCGCGCCCTGCACGGTCGCGCGAGAGATGTTGGCGTACGTGAAGCGCAGGGTAGGGGAGCGCTCGTCCTGCACCACGGAGATCATGTCGGAGAGGTCGTTGCGGAACAGGTTCGTCCACAGCAGGCCGCGGCTGGTGAGCCGCCACTCCGCGGACAGGGTCGCGCCCCGGGAGTGCTCGGGTCTCAGCGTGGGGTTGCCCGCGACCACGTACCCCACGCTCGGGTTCTCGAAGTCGATGAGCTGCTCCTGGAAGCTCGGTGCCCGGAACGCGTGGCCATAGCTGGCGCGCACCGTGAGTGCCTCCGCCGGCTCCAGCCGCACGGCGAGCCGGGGCGTCAGCACCGTTCCGAACTCGGAGTCCACATCCAGCCGCAAGCCGGGCACGACGTGGAGCGCCACCGGCAGGGGCGTCTTCCAGGAGTCCTGTCCGTAGAGCGAGACCCGGCCTCGCCGGCCCGCCCCCGCCAGCCGGTCGGAGTCGAGCGTCTCGCCGATGGCCTCCACGCCCACCACGAGCTGATGCGCCTGGGCCAGGCCCTGGTCGAGCTGCACGCCCACCCGAGCCATCTGCTCGCGTGTCTCCTCCACCTGATCCAGGACGGAGGCGTTGCGTTGATCCAACACATAGCGATGGCGGAAGCGCGAGTAGCGGCCGGAGAACTGGAGCGTGCCGGTGGGGGAGAGGACCAGCGAGGGTGACAGTGTCGCCTCGTAGCTCTCGTTCTGACTCGCGCGGTCGAACAGCGCGCTGGCCGCGCCCTCGTCGACGCCTCGCTGCACCCGGCGGGACGCCCCGGCGCTCGCCTCGAGCCGGAAGGACTCCGTGGCCCTCAGGTCTCCTCGCCAGGAGGCCTGGTAGCCTTCGAGCGAGCTGCCCGTGGTCGCAGGAGTGCCAGGGGTCAGATCGTAGCCATTGCGGCGTTGGAATCCGCCACTGAGCCGCATTCCCGCCCGCTCGCCCCGTGTCTCCGCGGAGCCGTCCACCTCCAACTGCCACAGGCTGCCGAGCGAGACCTGCGCCGTGGCCCCCAGGGGACGCCGCGCTTTGCGGGTGATGATGTTGACCACGCCCGCCACGGCGTCGCTGCCATAGAGGACCGAGGACGGGCCGCGGATGATCTCGACCTGCTCGATGTCCTCCGTGGAGAACCGGGAGAAATCCAGGGCGTCCCCCAGCCGCCCCGTCACGCGCTCGCCGTCCACCAGGACGAGGGTGTACTCGGGGGACATCCCCTGCACCCGCAGCTCCGTTCCCGCGAAGCTACGCCGGAGCTCCAGGCCGGGACGTGCGCCCAGCGCCTCGGCCAGGTCGCGCGCCCCCGTTGCCTCGATGTCCCTGCGGGTGATGACCTCGACGGCCACCGGCGTGTCCTGGAGCCGCTCCAGGGAGCGGGACGCCGTCACCACGGTTTGTTGTGCCGCGGGTTCTTCCGCGACCCCTCCATCCACCGAGGGCGCGTCCCCCTGCGCCAGCACGGGCGCGCTCACGAGCCAGCCGAGCACCCATACGAACCCGCGCATCCCGTTCCCTTTCACGGCCGCCTACTCGCCAGCGGGAGCCGCGCTGGTACTCACCGCGGTTTCGAGGAAGCTCTCGAGCGTCGTGCGGATCCGCTCACGCCGCTCGGGGGCCGCCGTCTCCTCGAGCTCGAAGAGGTGCTCGTAGCGTGGCTTGCCATCGACTTTGTCCCGCAGGGTGAAGCGCGGGTGGGATTGGAAGAGGGTCCGCCACCCGTCACGGACCTCGCTCCAGAAGCCCTGCGTCTGCTTCCAGGCGGTGCTCGCCTCGGTGGAGGCCGTGTCGGCCGGCTGGCGTGTGTAGACATTGAGCCCGTGCTCCCGTGCCAGCGCATGCGGCTTGGGGCCGAGCACCACCTTGAGGCTGTCCTGCTCATGCACCCATCCCGTGGGCGTCAGGGCATGCCGGTTGGTGGTGACGAGCACGTCATAGTCACTGCGCTTCGTGTACTCGCGGCGGGGCAGGGGACGCCACGACTCCTCGGACTGCCAGGCGGAGACACCGTGGGCGTGGGTCCATCGCCCGTAGCCCTCGTACCGGGGCCCATCGTCCACTTCGTACACGGCCTGACTCCACGTGCACGTCACCTCGTGAGGCGCCAGAACACGGCGCTCCCACGTCCGATGCCCGCGAAACTCCAGCAGCGTGGTGTCCTCGAAGGTCCAATCCTGCCGCCAGTGCTTCAGGGTCGAGCGCTTGCCGTCCCGCTCCGCCATCAGGACATGTTGGAGCGATATCCGCCGGGGCGTGTCCTCCAACACCTCCACCCACTCCGTCGCGTTCGCGCGGTAGGGCGCATGAAGCGTGTAGCCCTCGCTGAATCCCACCGTTTCGTCGAAGGCGAACCCGACCCGGTAGTTGCCCGCCATCTGGAGGATGGCGGCCCGGTCCCGCTCCGGGTCGCACGCGGAGGACACGGGGCGCTCCTCGCTCCCGGCGGGGACTCCGGGCCGTGAAGCACAGGCCAGCGTCAACGTCAGCGTGGACAGGGCGAGGACTCGCCAGGGCCTTTTCTGGTGCGGCGACGAAGGGGAGGCGGACGGCGGCATGCGCGGTCTCCTGGGACGAAGTGACGGCTCCTTCTAGTTGAAATCGATTATCAAAGTCAATTTCATCGTGTGGGCATCCGTTGTGTGGGGAGCTCGGAGAAGGCGCGTCACATCTGGCATTTCCGTCATCGGTCTGTCGGGGCGTAGCGAAGGGACGCCCGCCAGCAGCCTGTCCATCCCCTCCATCTCAGGAGACAAAAACATGTTTCAAACGCACCCACGCTGGGCAGTCTGCCTGCTCCTCCTGGGAACGATGGGCTCGGCGTACGCCGCGGAGCCCAAAGGGGCCACTGCTGACGCGCAGTCCCTGTTGAGGCCCGAGCCTTGGAAGGCTCCTCTCCCGCGGGAGGCTCCCAACCAGGCGCCGCCGAACGGTGCTCAGTGGCTGAGCCTCGATCTCAACTTCCGGCCCAGGGACTCCCGGCTTGGCAACTACCAGATGAGCGTCGGCATGCCGAACACCCGGCCGTCGGACATGAGCTTCGGGCTGTGCCGGAATCAGTCCGCGGGTGCGACCGACTTCGCCGTCTGCGCGCAGAAGGGCTCCAACGGTGAGCATCAGATGATGTTGAACATGCAGCTCTCGAAGTGATCCACTGCCGTCCAAGCGGGTTTCGGGTAGTCTCGCGGGTCATGCGGATGACCACCCTTGCCTTGCTCCTCCTGCCACTGCCCACCGTGGCCGCGGTGAAGAACGTCTCGACGGTTGCCCAGTTGCAATCCGCGCTCGCCTCGGCGCGGGCGGGCGATGAAATCGTCCTCGCGGATGGCACGTATGCGGTGAACGTCAACCTGAGCTGCGCGGCGGAGGGCACCGCCACCCAGCCCATCACCGTGCGTGCCGCGAACCGGTACGCGGCACGCATCCAGTTCAACGCGCCCGAGGGCTTCAAGGTGTCGGGCCGGTACTGGACCTTCGACGGCCTGACCATCGAGGGTGTCTGCCCCCAGGACGACAATTGCGAGCACGCGTTCCATGTCACGGGCCACGCGGAGAACTTCGTGCTTCGCAACAGCCGCATCCGCGACTTCAACGCGCAGCTCAAGGTGAACGCGGTGCGGAACGGCAGTGGCGTCTATGAGATGCCCCACCGCGGCCTCGTGGAACGCAACGAGATCTACGACACGCACGCGCGCTCGACCTCCAAACCCGTCAACAAGATCAACATCGACACCGGTGACGACTGGGTGGTCCGCGACAACGACGTGCACGACTTCTCCAAGAAGGGCGGCATCTCCTACGGCGCCTTCATGAAGAGCGGTGGCAAGCGGGGCGTCTTCGAGCGCAACCGCGTCCTCTGCGTGAAGGACTACCCGGGCGGAGACACGCGCATCGGCCTGTCCTTCGGCGGCGGAGGAACGGGCAATGCGTTCTGTGCGCCCGCCTTCGATGCGAACGTCCCCTGCGACCCCGAGCACACGGACGGAATCATCCGCAACAACGTCATCGCCAACTGCTCGGACGTTGGCATCTACCTGAACAAGGCCGCCAACACGAAGGTGCTGTTCAACACGATCATCTCCACCACGGGCGTGGACTTCCGCTTCGCCTCCTCCACCGGAGAGGCTCACGGCAACGTGCTGTCCTCGGTGGTTCGCACTCGTGACAGCGGCAGATTCAATGCCGGCACGAACGTGATGAACGTGGCCTCGGGCACCTGGACCACCTGGTACCAGTCGCCCCTGAGTGGAGACCTGCGACTCAAGGGCAACGTGTCGCAGCTCATTGGAGCCGCCGAGGCGCGGGCCACGGTGACAGATGACTTCTGTGCCCGCCCTCGTCCCTCGGGAGGGGCCTATACGCTTGGCGCGCTCGAGCACTCGCTGGGAGACTGCGGCGCGGGGACCGGCGCGGACGCGGGAACGGCCTCGGATGGGGGCACCTCCACGGATGCGGGGACCGGCGATGGCCAGACCGACGCCGGCACCAGCCCGGGCGACCACCCCCTCCCAGGCAACGGCGATGGGGATGGGCAGGGCTCCACGGGCGGGGGCTGCAACGCCAGCCCGGGTCTCACGGCCGGGTTCCTGTTCATCCTGTTGCCGTTGTCCGCCGCATCACGTCGGCGCTGGCGGCGAGCGCATCCGTCGGCGGAGCGCTGAGGGGAGCATTCAGACTCCCCCGCGGTTTCACGGCACCTCGTGGGGGAAGACATGCTGCCCGTCTTCGCCCAACGGCAGCGAAACCTCCGACAACACGGCCGACATGGGCAGTGGGCCGTACAGGTGCGGGAACAGTCCCGGGCGGCGTCCCCCCGAGGCCGGCTCCCAACGCAGCGCGGAGCCGAGTGCCGCCGGGTCGACGGCCACCAGCCACAGGTCACGTTCCCCCGAGCGGTGCTTGCGCGCGCTTTCACGTACCTGCTCGGCCGTGGACAGGTGCAGGAAGCCGTCGCGCGTGTCGTCGGCCGAGCCGCAATAGGCGCCAATCGTCTTGGCGGCCCGCCAGTCGGCGCCGCTGACGAGCGTATAGATGGGGGAGCTCATGCCCTCTGCTTCTTCCGCCCCACGGTGGCATCCATGACGCGCCGGAGGGCATCGTGGGCCCGGGAGCCGCTGGCGAGGAGCACCTTCGCCAGGGGTTGGCTGTACAGCTTGTCGAGTGTCGATGGGGCAGCGAAGAACGAAAAACGCATCCGTTCTCCCAAATCATAGACCGCGTGGCCCGTCGACCCATATCACCCGCCACGGGAGAGCAACGCGCTCAGTTCTTCTGGAGCCAGAGGGCGCGGGGGCCGCGCAGGGCGAACGAGGCGCCGTAGTCGATGTGCTCGGGCTGGCGCGGCGAGAAGCCCAGACGGGGGGTGCGTGCCATCAGCTCCTGCAGGGCCACGGGGGCCTCCAGGCGCGCGAGCGGAGCACCGAGGCAGAAGTGGATGCCGTGCCCGAAGGACATCAGGCCGGCGGTGTCGCGCCGCGGATCGAAGCGCTCCGGGTTGGGGAACTTGCGCGGATCGCGGTTGGCGGCCGACACCAGGGCGAACAGCGTGGTGTCCGCGGGCACCTTGCCCCCGCTCAGTTCCACCTCCTGGGTGGTGCGGCGCACGACCGTCACCACGGGCGAGTCGTAGCGCAGCGTCTCCTCGGCCACGGCGGCGCAGGCGGCGAGCGAGGGGTCGCGCCGCAGCCACTCATACTCCTCCGGGTGGCGGATGAGGGCGGTGAGCGCGTTGCCCAGCAGGTTGGTGGTGGTCTCGTTGCCGGCCAGCAGCAGCAGGATGGCGAAGGAGTTGACCTCCTCGGGCGTCAGGGCCTCCTGGCCCTCGTTCTCCTGCACGAGCAGGGAGATGAGGTCGCCCCGGGGCTCGCGGCGGCGCGCCTCGGCCACTTCCGTCATGTACGCGAGCATCTCCTTGGCGTTGCGCACCACGTCCTCGGGCGTCTTGCCCGACTGGAGGGTGGCGTTGCCGGAGTTGGCGATCGAGTCGCTCCAGCGCTTGAAGTCGCGGCGGCGGGAGATGTCCACGCCCAGCATCTCCGCGATGATGGTGACGGGCAGGGGAGAGGCCAGGCCGCTCATGAACTCGAACTCGGGGCCGGCCGTCATCTCCGCGACGAGCGCGCGCGACAGCTCGCGCACGCGCGGCTCCAGGGCATTGATCTGCTTGGGGGTGAAGGAGCGGTTGACCTTGCCGCGCAGGCGCGTGTGCACGGGCGGATCCGTGGTGAGCAGGCTGTCCACCTCGCCCAGCTCCAGGTCCTTGCTGTTCTCCTTCTGGAGCCTGCCGGCGATGCGGACCATCGCCGAGGAGAACAGGGCGGGGTTCTTCAAGACGTACGACACGTCCTCGTAGCGGGTGAGGACGTGGGCCTGCATCTTCGCGTCGTAGTGCAGGGGCGCCTTCTCGCGCATCTCGGCGAAGTAGGGATAGGGGTTGCGCATCACCTCTGGGTTGAAGAAGTCGAAGCGGTTCAACAGTTCCATGAGTGGCTATCCTCTGGGCTGGAGCAGTGAGGGGGGTTGTTGTTGTGGGGAGACGACGGAAGCTCACCCGGGGCGCGGGCTGGCGCCTTCCAGGAAGCAGCGCAGCAGTAGCGCGATCTGCTCGTCGACGGGCGTGGGCTGGCGATCGAGGAATTGCCGCAGCAGGGTGCTCTGCAGCATGCCCAGCAGCAGCATGGGGTAGTGCGGCGCGTCCTCGGGCCGCAGCACCCCTTGCGCGAGGCCCTCGGGGTTGAGCGCGCCGATCCGCTCGGCCAGCGCGTTCGAGAGCCGCTGATGACGCTCCAACTCTTCGCTCGAGGCGGCCACGCGCATCACCCTTTCCTCCAGCAGCAGGGAGAGGAATCGGAAGTGCTTCTGGGTGTGCTCCAGGATGGCGCGCAGCAGGCCATGCAAGCGCATGCGGTAGGGGGCGCCCCGGCTGCGCTCCAACTCCGTGTCCAGCACCGCCATCAACTGCTGAACCTGCGCGTCGAGCAGCGCCTGGAGCAGCCGCTGCCGATCCTCGAAGTAGTTGTAGAGCGTGCCGACCGAGACGCCCACCCGCGTGGCGATGTCCTCCATCCGCGTGGCGGTGAGGCCCTGCTCGGCGATCACCTGTTCCGCCGCCTCGAGGATGGCCACCCGGGCCTCCTCCTTCATCCGCTCCCGGAGGGGATGAGGCTTGCTTCGCGGTTCTGAGCGGGGCTTCATGGCGGTGAATATGATTCAGAAACCGGTAATTCGCAATAGCCTTGAGAGGGTAGGGCGAACAGGGGGCGGGTGGTGAAACGTGGCGCAGGCCGGGTCTCAATCAGATTTTCGAAGGGGCACGGCCCAGGTGTCTCGGGTGCGCTCCGAGCGTGGCTCACCGGGCGACACGGCACAGGCATCGGAGTGTCTGGAATGGCGCGGTTATTGCTGAACGCCCGCCGCCAGGCGCGATGGTGCTCGGCAGCAGTCTGACTCGCGCAGAGGGACACGAATGATTCGAATGAACATGCCGTGGAGTGTGCAACCGGTTGCACGTGGGGTCGCCGCGGTCTTCACGGCCCTCGTGCTCGCGGCCTGCGGAGTGAGCTCGGAGGAGCCACCTTCTTCACCGTCGACCGCCACCTTCGAGCTGACGAACATCGGTGACGTCGCCCTCGCCTCGGGTGAGCACAAGGACATCCAACTCCTGGTGCTCGGAGTCGGAGAGGAGCCGGTCCAGTTCACCGCCGAGGGCCTGCCTCCCTTCGCCACGCTCTCTGGAGATGTGATCTCCCTGGCTCCCGAGCGGCAGCACGCCGGCGAGACGCTCGTGACGGTCACCGCGACCAGCGGCACGCAGACCGCGTCCAGGACGTTCACCATCCGGGTTACACGGACCAACGTGCCGCTGTACCTGTGGCCCCCCTACTTCGAGGACGCGGACGGCTTGGCCGTCAGGTCCCAGATGGCCTCCGATGGAATCTGGGAGCGCACCGTTCGAGGGTTTCCGAAAGTCACGGCGCAGATCGATGACCCGGATGGGGATGCGGTGCGGCTGTTCGCCGAGCTCGTCCCGGAAGGCACGCCCTTCACGGGCGTGGAGACGTTCACCTCCCCCCTCTCCGCGGGAGGGGCCGCCAAGGCCTGGGGCAGCGTGTACCTGACCGGGCTCGAGCCGGGCACCTACAGGCTGCAGGTCTGGGCGAAGGACGTCCTGGGGTTCGTGAGCCCCGCGCGGGACGCCGGACGGATCATCTACGCCCCGCGTGGAGAGCGAAGCGCCGAGCCCGACTGGCGGACGTGCGGCGGCGTCCGGGTCAACGTGACGGAGGACTCGCAGCACTGCGGTGCGTGCGGACATGACTGCCTGGGAGCGAGCTGCCAGCTCGGCCTGTGCGCCCCTTCCCAGCTCACGGCGACGAGCGACTTCTGGATTGATGATCTGCAACTCGATGAGAGCCACGTCTACTGGAGCGGGCTCTACACCAACCATTTCGGCGTCAAGCGGGTCCCGAAGACCGGAGGGGAACCGTTGGTGCTGGCCAATCCCACGATGGGGCAGCTCGCGCTGGATGGAGAGTCCCTGTACGTGGCGGCTCCTACCGAGATCGTCCAGGTGCCGCTCGCGAGCGGCACGGAGTCCACCAGGCTGGCCTGGGGGCTCAAGGGGGCGGAAGGGGTGTCGCTGTACGACGGACGGCTCTACTGGTTCCTGCAGGATGGGGCGTATGCCTGGGAGCTCTACAGTCTCCCCACGGCGGGGGGAGCGCTCCCGACGCGTGAGACCTCATTCGCCGCGCGCCCGGAGGCGATGGTGGTGGACGCCTCGGGGGTCTATGCCTTCGATATCGAAGGTGGAGTCCTCCATCGCCCAACGGGCAGCGGGAGCGTGCGGGTCCTGGCCAGTGGCTTGAAGGAGCCGAAGGGCCTGGCGGTGGATGGGGAGTACGTGTACGTGGCCTATGGCCCCTCCTGGTGTGTGGACTGCACCAGCACCCTCGCGCGCATTCCCAAGACAGGGGGATCCCTCCAGGTTCTCGCGACCGTGAACATGGTGGTGGGAGGCTTCATCGTGGACGACGAGAACCTCTACTGGACGCTGGATGACCGCCCCGACAACGTGCCTCTCTCCCTGGGCTCGGTGATGCGCATGCCGAAGGCGGGAGGCACCCCCATGGTCGTCGCCGATGGCCATGCCAGCGTGCGCACCGTCCGCGTCGACGCCACCCACGTGTACTGGATCGCTCCCAAGGTGGGCGTCTTCCGCGTGCCGAAGTAGGCCTGGGCGCTGGGGGCGGGGCTCGGGCTCCGCTCACGTGCCGTCGATCAGTCGGATCGCCAGCTCCGGGCTGAACTGGCCCGCGGGTATGCCCGGAGCGATTCCGCACTGGCCATCGGAGTCGCCGGGCACCTTCACCCAAAGCAGCAACTCGGCCCCGCCACCGGTCTGCGACGGAGTGCCGAGCTTCCGCCCGGCCGGATTGCACCACTCACCGTTGTGGCCGTTGCCATTGCGGCTGGTGTCCACCGCGAAGGGCAGGGTGTACCCATAACGGCTGGACAGGGCGGCATTGACCGCCGAGGCATAAGAGCTGGACTGGGCAGTGGGGTAGAAGTTCGACACGTTGAGGGCGAAGCCCCGCGTGTTGCGCGCTCCGGCGGCCTCCAGCCGCTGGGCCATCGTGTCGGCGGGGATCCAACCGGCGTTGCCTCCGTCGATATAGGCCCAGGTATTCGGCGCGCGGTCGCGCAGTTGCTCGGTGGCGTAGCGCAGCAGTCCGAGCCGCGTCTGCCGCTCGGTGTCGTTGGGCAGGCAGTCCAGCTGGGCCACGGCGTCTGGTTCGATGATGACGATGGCGGGACGGTTTCCGAGGCCCGTCACGAACGCGGAGATCCAGGCCCGGTAGGCGTCAGGGCTGCCCGCGCCTCCCGCGGAGTGGCTGCCGCAGTCGCGGCCGGGGATGTTGTAGGCCACGAGCACCGGCAGCTTGTCAGCGGTATCGGCCGCTCCGACGAAGCCAGACACCGCCGAGGTGATGTCCGCGTTCCAGTTGCCGAACCAGCGCGCCATCGGCTTGCTCGCGATGGCCGACTGGATGCGCGACGCGCGTGCGTCGCCGCCGTTGGCACGTACCCAGCTGGCGGGGTTGGAGTTGGGATCCACGTAGAAGCCGCTGGTCATCGCGAGCGGTCCGGAACCGGTGCTGCTCGTGGTGAGCGAGATGTCGTCGAGCAGGATGGTGGCGGTCCCCGCGCGGCCCCCGAGCTGGAAGGTCACCTGTCCCTGGTTGGAGGCCAGGGACGAGGTGAAGGGGAACGAGAACCGCCGCGACGTGGTGTCGAGCGAGAGCTGTTGGTTCAACGTCGCGGTGTAGGGAGCGCTCTCCAACTGCACCGTCGTGCGCACCGACACGCTCGCCGAGGCCGAGGCGGTGAACGACAGGGTATAGGCCTGCCCGCTCGCCAGGGGAATGCCACTCTGCCCGATGATGGCGTCCCACGGGTTGGTGGTTCCCGCGGCGACGTCGACGCGCAGCCGGCCATTCTCGACGCGCACCTGGGTATTGGCGCCGTTCCACCAGGGGGCGACGCTGCCCGCTCCGAAGGAGCCGTTTTGGATGAGCTCGGTGGCCGCCGCCCTCTCGAGCTTCATGACTGGCGCATCCATGCCATCCGTGGTGGAGGCTGGGCCGCACGCGGGAGCGACAGCCGATGCGAGTGTCAGCGTGGCCGGGATGAGGTACCGGAGGGACAGCGAGCTGGCGGGTTCACGAGGGTTCACGAGACTATTCCTCCCAGGGTCGGATGAAGAGCGGAACCGGGTTAGTCCAGCCAACCAGGGGTGTCAAGCGATGTAGGGAAAACCCGTGTGAGAGACCTGCTCCTGGAAGGAGACCGTCACATCTGGATGGAGAGGGTGATTCCTGTCTTCTTGTAATTCAGAGCGCTCGAGATTCAGTGCAGCCATTTCGAAATCAATTGATCAGTGTGTATCCGCGAAATCCAAGCTGGCTTTAGTCTTGTTTGATTTCCATTGAGTTCCGGTTTTGGAATGTTATGCAGAGCGCTCCACGCTGGAACACGCTCTCGGTTCAGGGCACCGCTGTCCTTGTGCGCGTGAATTGGCCGGATGCGTCATGGATTCAAATCGCCTGACAGACAAGGAATTGAGAAACCATGATGACCCACAAGACACGACGTACTCCCGCCCTGCTGCTCCTGGTGGGCGTCTTCGGAACCGGGTGTCTCCTGGACGAAGGCATGACGGCAGAGGAGGGGGGCGGCGGCACGAGCGAAAACGGCGGGTCCGGTGGTAGCGGTGAATCCGCGGCATTGGCCGCGTGTGATCCCGGAACCACGACGACGGCCTGGGCGACGAACTGCCCGACCTCGCCGCCAGCTTGCACCGCG
Organism: Archangium lipolyticum; assembly: GCF_024623785.1. Lineage (NCBI taxonomy): Bacteria > Pseudomonadati > Myxococcota > Myxococcia > Myxococcales > Archangiaceae > Archangium > Archangium lipolyticum. The sequence continues at coordinate 323,911 of NZ_JANKBZ010000011.1, read as the reverse complement.
GGTACCTGGACCGCGGGCGGACCGGATCCGGATCACTCAAACTTCAAGTTGATCAAGGAGTCCGCGCACTTCGCCATCTATTCGGACGAGGCCATCGCCAGCGCCACGGCTCAAGCCGCGCTCGATACGCTCGAAAATACCGTCTGGAAGGTCTACTTCGGGGCGCCGATCTACTTCAAGGAACCGCTCTGCAACCTGTCGAACAAGACCAAGGTCAGTGTCCACGTTCATTCCAACTGGGGTCTCACTGGCGGCGCCTGGAGCTCGACACGGATGGGGATGTGGATCGGACCCGGCGCGCTCAACGATCACTGGGGGCTCGCGCACGAGTTCATGCACGCCGTGCAGAGCGTGAGCGGCGGCATGTCGTGCTACCAGTCGAACACCTGCGGCTGGATCTACGAGAGCCACGCCAACTTCATGCCTCACCAGCTCCCCGAGTACCGCAACGAGGTGCACTGCTCGGAGATGTCCGTGAACGCGCCGCACGTCTATCTGGGTTCGACGCGCGATCGCTACTGCAACTGGCAGTTCATGGAGTTCTTGAAGGACAAGTACTGCTACAGCGCGGTCAATGAAATCTGGACGAGCAGCCCGAGCAACGATCCCTTCTCGCAAATCATGAAGACGCGCGGCTGGAACATCAGCCAGATGAACGACTTCTTCGGCGAGTGGGCGATGCACAACGTGACCTGGGATTACAAGGATCCGCCCCCTACCAGCGGCGGCAACCAGGGCCCGACCTATCGCGCGAAGTACGGTTCGATCACGAGCAAGTCGAGGCCGGAGCGGCGCCTCCGGCTGACCCAGCTCGAGCCGCTGGATGGGAGCTACGCGACGAATCGGCGCTTCGTGACGCCGACCGGCTGGGCGCCGCAGCGCTGGGGCTACAATATCGTGCGGCTCTACCCGGACGCGGGCGCCACGAGCGTGACCGTGACCTTCCGCGGCGTGAAGCAGAGTGGCGCGGACTCCGATTGGCGCTGGGGCCTCGTCGCCACGGACAGCGCCATCACCACGCCACGCTATAGCGCTCTGCAGCGCGGCGCGGACGGCGAGCTCAATTTCTGCGTCAACCCCGGCGAAGCGCTCTTCCTGGTCGTGGTCGGAACGCCCTCCGTGCAAAAGCAGATCGTCTGGGATCAGATGTACAACACCATCTATCGCTATCCGTGGATGGTGCAGCTCACGAGTGCCTGGCCCGAGGGATTCAAGAACGGCACGCAAGACGCCTGTCCTTCGGGAACGCAGCGTCACTCGAACGGCGGCGGCTGTGTTGTCAGCGGCGTTCCGGCGAGCGTGTACGTCGGCCCCTACGCCCAGGTGCTCGGCGGGAGCGTGAGCGGCTCGGCGCGCATCGAGGACCACGCGGTGGTCGTGTCGGGCAACGTCTCCGGCGGCACCGTCACCGGCCTCTCGGTGCTGATGAACGGCTTCAGCGTGAGCGGCTCGGCCAGGGTCGCCTCCACCTTCTATCCGCTCGGCTTCTACGAAGGCCAGCAGGCGGTGTCGGGCACGGCGCAGCTCATCGGCGACCTCGAATACCGGGGCGTAGGCCTGAACAAGTCGAGCGGCACCTACTTCGGTTTCGTCGATCCGGGCACCTCGCCCGCCTCGAACACGACGGACGTCACGATCGCGCCGCCCTACACCTGGCGGCCGTAGTTCCGCCGGGAGTCCCCAGCGCTCCTGCGGCGGGAAACGAACCCGCCGCAGGAGGGGAGGGACCGCGCCCTGGTGATGCAGCACCTGCCGGCCACCCCCATCAGCATGTGCCCTTCCTGGTCCAGCACCTACTTCGCCGAGGCGCAGTTGCTGTTCGCGTAGCTGCCGGTGAACGCGCCGAGCTGGGGCTTCTTGTGCGAGAGGTCCCACAGCACCTTGCCGAAGTCCGTCAGCGTGGTGGGCTGGGTCCAGTTGTCGATGGCGTAGAACTGGCCGCCGGAGGCGCCCGAGTCAGGCCTGGTCATGTTGAACGTGTCACCCCAGTTCGGGTTTCCGTGCCACCCGATGATGCCCACGCCGTAGGCCGGCGCGTTGTTGAAGGCGATCATGCTTCCGGCCTTCAACCGGGCCACGTCACCGTCGTTCGAGTTCCAGCCCGTCTCGCCCACGATCAGCGCCAGGTTCTTGCTCTGCACCGACTTCAGATAGGCGATGAACTCGGACGTATGGGGGCTGCTCCCGCCCGCTTCGGCCCAGGCGTTGTACACGTGGATGGAGAAGAGCATGTTGCACTGGCCCTGCGCCAGCTGCGGCCCGTACGTCGGGATGAGATTCCCCGGGATGCCCCAGCCGGGCCACTCCTGACCAGCGACTCCACCATCCACGACGATGATGTTCTCCGCGCCGGTGGAGCGGATGGCGTTGCGCAGGTCCGTGTGCACGCTCAGGTACTCGCTCACCGGCTGGCCCCAGACGGGCTCGTTGAGCAGGTTGAACCAGACGTAGGTGTTCGTCTTGTATTTGTTGGACAGGGAGATCCATGCGCTCCGGGTCTGGGCCAGCCGGGTCGCGTCGATGCCGCCGTTCGCCCACACACTGTCGTGGAACTCGATCATGACCACGATCTTCCGCGACGTGTAGGCCTGGATGATGCGGTCGATCTTGTCGAAGTTGGGCTTCGACAGGTCGCCCGACACGAGCCCGTGCGTGTTCCACTCCGGATGCGCCAGCTGGGCCCCGTTGATGCGGATGATGTTCCATCCCCAGCTGGTGGCCGCCGCGGCGCGGTTCTCCGTGTCCCGCTGGAAGAAGTCCCAGCCGTCCAGGTTGGCTCCCACGGGATAGAACTTGTTCCCGCTCGGATCCACGATGTCCTTGCCCACGATGTAGAAGCGGCCGGTGGGGTTGGCCAGCGTGGGACTCACGGAGTCCTCTTGTGCGACGGGCGCGGGCTCCTCCCGGCCTTCGACTTCCACCTCGGACCCACCGCAGGCACAGAGGACCCACGGCAGGAGACTCATCATCTTCAGTGGTTTGAACATGGATTTTGCCTTTGGATGGAGAGGGCGGGCGCTCGTGTTCGAGCCGGAGTTGAACGTGACCGTCCCGGATGCTGACGTAGATGCGCCGGTCATCCTGCAACACGGGCTTGCGCAGGTTCTAGCATCAATGTTGCTCGGGTTTTCCTCGTATATCACGGATTCAAGGGGCATGGAACCCTTTGAGGTGATACTTGGAGCCCCGGCAGGCCGGCTTCTCACCCAGTATCGGAAGCGACTCAGGAGGGGAGGGCGCTCCACTCCGCCGCGACGAAGCGCCAGCCCTGATGGCCCGAGGGCGGCTCCACCCAGAGCGGCAGGGCGTTGGGCGTGCGGATGTTCACCTCCAGCCCCGCCGCCTGGCGCACGGCGCGCCACAGGGCACCATGCGCCACGATCAGCACCGGGCCGGGATGGGCGGTGGCGCGGTTGATGGCCCTCACGGCGCGCTCGCGCAGCTCGGAGAAGGGTTCGGCGCCTTCGGGCGTCGCGATGCCGGCGATCCAGTCGTCGAACCAGCCGGACATCATCTGCCCTTCCTGCACGCCGAAGGCACATTCCCGCAGTTCGGGATCGAGGTTCACCGGCAGGTTCAGCCGTGCCGCCACGATCTCCGCTGTCACCCGCGCTCGGCTGAGGGTGCTGGAATGGATGGAGCGGATACCCCGCCCCACCAGTGCCTCCGCTGCACGCTCCGCCTGGGCGAGGCCTACGGCGTTCAGCGGAATGTCCACCCGGCCCTGGGAGAGCATGCGGGCGTTCCAATCCGTCTCACCGTGGCGGAGGAACCAGAAGGGGATGGGATTCAGGTCGGTCATATCGGAGGTAGAAGGTTGGAGGCGAGGATTGAATCGAAGCGTTCACGTGAAAGGCTCGACCCTTTCTCTCTCATCAATGGCGCGCGTACCCCGCCTGGGGTCGTTACGCAACGTGTCGTATCGGGCTGTCTCGCTCGCGTTCTTTGTTTGACACCTTTGATGGCTTTACCATGTGCTGGGGCGTGGTCTTCGTGATGGACATTCCGGTCTTTTCCTGTTCAAGCTGTTCCGGCTCCCTACCTCAACGACAGTTCAAGACAATTCAAGAAGGACGCCATGTCACGCCCTGAGTTCAGGTCGCTCCCCCTGGTCTTGCTGTTACTCTCTTCCGTGCTGATCCACCCCCTGGTCGGCTGCACGCCACCAGCCCCGGATGAGACGCCGGATGCGTCGACACCGGATGCATCGACACCGGATGAGGTGCACGGTCTCAAGGGCGAGTACTTCCGTATGTCGGCGCCCGGCGCCCGTGACTTCACCCAGCTCGGCGCGGTCGCGCTGGATCCGAACATCAACTTCCCCGGTCTGGCGGCCACGTTCGAGACGCTGACCGGCCGCACCGAGCACACCACGGCCCGGTGGACCGGTCGGATCACCGCACCGGAGACCGGCGACTACACGTTCTTCGCGATCGGCGACAATGGCTTCCGGCTGTTCATCGACGGCGCGCCGGTGATCGACCACTGGGTCGGCGATTGGGATGTCGAGCAGCGCAGCGCGCCGGTGCGCCTCGTCGCGGGCGAGGCACACGACTTCCGGCTGGAGATGTTCCAGGACGTCGGCGGCGCGAACATGTTCCTGCGGTGGTCGAGTGCCACCATCGGCAAGCAGATCGTTCCGACCACGGCGTTCACTCCGCCGGTCGGCTTCGAGGTCTACCCGGTCGACCTCACCGTCGGCGAGGACGGCCGCCGGCTGACGCTCGACTTCGCCGAGCCGGTCACCGCGCTCGGTGACCCGTTGCCGCACCTGACCGTGGAGGCCGACACCACCCCGATGCCGCTGGCCTCGGCCACCGTCGCCGCCAACGACCCGTCCCTCGTGGTGGTCACCCTCGCCGCGCCAGTCCAGCGCGGCCAGCGCGTCCGTGTCGCCTATGACGGCGACGGCGGCCTGACCGTGGAGGGTGAGGCGGTGCCGCAGCTCATCCGCGAAGCCAGCAACGAGTCGACCCACCGGCTGCGCACCCAGTGGGGCGAGCAACTCGACCCGGCCCACCCGCTGCCCGAGTACCCTCGGCCGCAACAGGTCCGCACCCGGTGGCTCAACCTCAACGGTCCGTGGGAGTTCTCCGGCGCGGCCGCGGGCGAGCAGCCGGTGTTCGGCCGGGCGCTGCCGGAACGCATCATCGTGCCGTTCCCCGTGGAGTCCCAGCTCTCCGGGCTGGAGCGCCACGAGGACCACATGTTCTACCGCAAGCTCGTCACCGTGCCCGAGTCCTGGCGGATCGGCGCCGGGCAGCGGCTCCGGCTGAACTTCGGCGCGGTGGACCACCAGGCGCGGGTGTGGGTCAACGGCCAGCAGGTCGCCGAGCACACCGGCGGCTACACCGCGTTCACCGCGGACATCACCGCCGCCCTGCGCGGCTCGGGTGACCAGGAGATCGTCGTCGCGGTCACCGACACCACCGGACCCAACCAGCCGATCGGGAAGCAGTCGCGCAATCCGGGCGGCATCGTCTACACGCAGTCCTCGGGCATCTGGCAGACCGTCTGGCTGGAGCCGGTGCCCGACGTGGCGATCGACGACGTCGTGATCACGCCGGACATCCAGGCGGGCACGCTCGCCGTCGAAGTCCGTTCCGCGTCGGCCTCGCCCGGTGCCAGCGTCACCGCCGTGGCCCGCGACGCCGCCGACCGCGTGGTCGGCACCATCACCGGCCCGGCCAACACCCGGCTCTCGTTGCCAGTGCCTCAGCCGCACCTGTGGACGCCGGACGACCCGTACCTCTACGACCTCGACGTCACCCTCACCGACGGGCAGAGCACCGACACCGTCGACAGCTACTTCGGAATGCGCTCGGTGGCGATCCAGAACGTCGGCGGCTTCCCGAAGCTGGTGCTCAACGGCAAGCCGATCTTCTCCCTCGCCATGCTGGACCAGGGGTTCTGGCCCGACGGGCTCTACACCGCGCCCAGCGACGCGGCCCTGCGCTGGGACCTGCAGGCGCAGAAGGACCTCGGGTTCAACGCCGTCCGCAAGCACATCAAGGTGGAGCCCGCGCGCTGGTACTACCACGCGGACCAGCTCGGCCTGCTGGTGTGGCAGGACTTCGTCTCCGCGAACATCACGAACACGCAGGGACAGCAGGCGTTCCTCACCGAGGGCCGTCGCATGATGGAGCAGCTGCACGACTCGCCGGCCGTCGTGGGCTGGGTGGTCTTCAACGAGGGCTGGGGCGAGTGGAACCGGGAGGAGACCGGCCGGATCGCCGAGCAGGTCAAGGCCGCCGACCCCTCGCGAGTGGTCAATGCGCACAGCGGCGTGAACTGCTGCGACTCCAAGGGCGACTCCGGCAAGGGTGACGTCCTCGACCACCACGACTACAACAACACCGACCCGGCCTACCCGGACGCCACGCGCGCGGCGATGGATGGCGAGCACGGCGGGTTCACCCTGCGCACGCCGGGCCATATGTGGCCGGGCGCGCCGACGGTCATCTACAGCGGGGTGGTGGACAAGGCGGCGCTGACCGCGAGGTACGTCGAGAACACCACGACCTTCTACCTGGCCGCCGCCGGGGCGGAGCTGTCCGGCTCGGTCTACACCCAGGTCACCGATCTGGAGAACGAGCTCAACGGCTTCTACACCTACGATCGGCGAGTGCTGAAGGTCGATCCGGAGCCGGTGCGCGAGATCAACCGGCGGGTGATCGCCGTGGGCGCCGCGGCGGCCGATGACGCGACGTTCCCCGGACTCGGGCACTGGCCGCTCGACGAGGGCAGCGGCACGCTGGGCCACGACATCGACGGGCGCAGCGACGTGACGCTGCACGGGAACACCGTCTGGACGGCCGGGATCCACGGGCGGGCGCTGCGCTTCGACGGGAACGGCGACTTCGCCGAGACGGCCGCTCCGGTGCTGGACACCCGAGGCGACCACTCGATCTCGGTGTGGGTGACGCTCGACGCGCTGCCGGGCAACTACGCCACGGCGGTCAGCCAGGACGGCCGCCGCACGGAGAACCCGTTCTACCTGCAGTACGGGCATGGCTCGTTCGCGTTCAGCGCTCCCGGAGGGCGCCGCGCCACGTACGCGGTGACGCCGGAGCTCGGCCGCTGGTACCACCTCGTCGGCGTCCGGGCTGGCGCCGAACTACGGCTGTACGTCGACGGCCGCCGGGTGGCGTCCACACCGGCGGGCCCGGCAACGGTGAGCACCGGGCCGCTGGCGCTCGGGCGTGCGAAGTACGCCGGCCGCGACACCGACTTCTGGGCCGGGTCGATCGACGAGGTGCAGGCCTTCGGCCGTGCGCTCGAGGACAGCGAAGTGAGCGCCCTGTACGCGGAGGTGTCGCGCTGAACGCCTGAGAAGGCAGATTCGATTGCAGAAGTACGCATCGTTGCTCAGACCGGGTCCCAGGCGGCGAGCAGCCGCCTGGGGCCTCGGTGCATGAAGTTGGGCAGGTAGTCGAAGTCCTGTTCCGGCAGCAGCCGCAGGTTCGGCAGCCGCTCGCCCAGCAACTCCAGCGCCACCCTCGCCTCCAGCTTCGCCAGCTGCGCGCCGATGCAGTAGTGGATGCCCTGCCCGAAGGCCAGGTGCTTGGAGACATCCGAGCGGTGTGGCTCGAAGCGCTCCGGTTCCGCGAAGACGGCCTCGTCCCGGTTGGCCGAGGCGAACAGGACGAACACCCTCGCCCCCGCCGGTATCCGCGCTCCCGCCAGCTCCACTTCCCGGCTCGCCGTCCGCATCATCCCCTGCACGGGTGCGTCCAGCCGCAGTGACTCCTCGATCACCTTGGGAATCAAGCCCGGCTCCGCCCGCAGCGCGCTCCACCGCTCCGGCTCCCGCAGCAGCAGCACCAGCATGTTGCCCAGCAGGTTCGTCGTCGTCTCGTGCCCGGCGAAGAGCAACGTCTGCAGCAGGGCGATGAGCTCCAGGTCGCTCAACGGCTCGTAATCTCCGTGCCGCGCCGCGATCAGCGCGCTCACCAGGTCCTTCTTCGGCACCTTCCGGCGCGATTCCACCAGGGCGGCCAGGTAGCGCTGGAAGGCCACGAAACTCCGCGCGCACTCCACCTGCCGCTCCAGCGTGAGCGCTCCCGCGGACAAGCGGGTCAACTCCTCCGCCCAGTGCTTGAGCCGATCCATGTCCTCGACTGGCACGCCCATGAACCCACCCACCACCATCGCCGGCAGCGGGTAGGTGAAGCGCTTGACCAGGTCTCCCTGACCGTCGCGGGCGAACGCGTCGAGCAGCGAGCTGGCCAGTGCCCGGATGTCCGGCTCCATCGCCGTGAACCGTTGTGGCGCGCAGGCCTTGCTCACCAGTGTCCGTACACGCGTGTGACCGGGAGGATCGTCATCCACCAGGGAGGGAAGCCGCGGATAGCCCTCCATGAACACCGCCAGGACCTCGGGCGGCGGCGGGATGGGGTTCTGGAGGCAGTCGGCCGAACGGAACGCCTCCGGGTCCATCAGCACCGTGCGCGCGTCCTGGTGCCGGGAGACAATCCAGAGGTTCAGCGATTCGTCGAAGAAGACGGGCGCCTCCTGTCGGATGCGCTGATAGAGAGGGTAGGGATTCTCCAGATTCGGGGACTCGAAGCGGTTGAACACCCTCCCGGACTCACGAGACATGCTGGGCTCCTCTGTCGGCTTAAATAATTCAGCGCAGCATGACATCAGCACGGTTGCTCGTACGACGTCGAGGCTTCGCGCCTCATCCGTCCCGAGGCGGCGTCGGCGGGGCGGCGTCCTTCACCAACCGTCTTTTCAGCTCCGCGAGCGCGGAGCGTCCCGGGCCATTACACGCGAGCACGTCCACGATGGCGGCGGCGGGAATGACTCGCGCGAGCAGCACCCCATTGGGTGCGCGGTAGATGCGCAGCCCCGAGGCCCGCAGGCGCGCGGGGGAGATGACCAGCAGCACATCCACGCCAGCGCGCTTGCCCACCTTCGAGTCCACCGCGGCAGCCAGGTGGACATGGGTGCGCGCCGCGGAATGGACGCCCTCCCCGGAGAGGATGGCGTGCGCGGCGGCCACGGACGTGCCGTGGTAGAGGGGGGCGTCTCCGGTCACCTCGTCCCAGCTGCGTTCCAGCCCGTCGAGCGTCACGGGGGTGCCCTCCAGCGAGTGGCCCTGCACGGCGCGCACCTGCTTGCCCCGCACCTCGTAGCGCGACTTGTTGTTCTCCGCGACCACCTCGTCGAGCTCCTCACGAGACAGCCCCGTCATCCGCAGCACCTCGCCGATGTGGGCAAAGCCCGCGGAGTCCATGGCGAGGCCCATCTCCCGGGCGCCATGGCGCAACAACCATGAGAGCTTCTTCGATTTCCTGGCGAGTGCCTGGGGGTTCATCTCCGGGCGGTGTGAGCTGGCCATGACCGTTCTTCCTTTCTTTCGCGAGGAACACTAGCCGACACCATCGCCGCCCACGAATCGGGACTTTCCTCCAGCTATCGAAGAAGCGGATAGTTCCATTCATGGAAACGGATGGGCTTCGAGCCCTGGTGGCGTTCGCGGAGGCTGGCTGCAATCTGACGCTCGCGGGGCGCGCCATCGGGCTGTCCCAGCCAGCGGTGCATGCGCGGCTGCAAGGGGTGGCGCGGGCGCTGGAGATCTCCCTCTACGAGCGGCGGGGCCGACGCCTCCAGCTCACCCCGGATGGAGCGCGCGTGCTCGCCTGGGCGCGTGACGTCCTCGAGCGCGAGCGCGCCCTGCGCGTGGAGCTACGACAGGGACACGCGGAGGAGCGGGTGGTGCTCGCCTGCGGAGAGGGGGCCCTGGTGCATGTGGTGGCCGAGCGCATCGCTCCGTTCCTTCGCGAGCGGAGCGGAGTGCTCTCCTTCCTCGTGCTGGATGGCCCCGCCGCGGTCGCCGCCGTGGAGCGCGGCTCGGCGCACCTGGCGGTGGTGGCCGGGCCCGCGTCCAGTCCCCCGGGGCTGCGCTCGCAGCCGCTCGTCACCGCCGCGCTGCTGGCCGTGGCTTCCCGGCAGCACCCGCTGGCGCGAGCGGGTCGAGAGGTGGAGGTGGGGGCGCTGCTCGAGCACCGGCTCCTGGTGCCTCCACTCGGCCGCGCCCTGCGCGCAACCCTGGAGGACGCCGCCGCGGCCCAGGGACGGACGCTCGAGGTCGCCGCGGAGGTGACCGGCTGGGAGGCGGTCCGCCGGCTCGCGGCATTGGGGGTGGGGGTGGGGGTGATCAACGACGTGGTGGACACCCCGGGCCTGGCACGCCTTTCCGTGCGCGGCCTTCCCCCGGTGACCTACCGGTTGCTGATGCGGCGGGGACGCGGCACGCGGCTCGCGGAGGAGGTGGTGCGGGCCCTGACCCGCGAGCGGTAGAGGCACGCGGACCCCACATCCTCATGCACCCTGCTGGCGTCCGCGGAGGAGCAGCAGGGTGGCCACCATCACGAAGGCCAGGGCGGACACCGCGAGCGACATGTGGGTGTTGGTCACGCTCCCCAGGAGCCCCACGGTCACGCCGCTGAACGCCCGCAGGCCGGAGGCCGACATGCTGAAGAGCCCCAGGACGCGGCCTCGGATGGTGTCCGGCGCATTCAACTGCACGAGCGCCTGGGTCATGCTGCTGAAGGAGAGCTCGAGGAATCCGGCCAGGAACAGCACGAGAATCGCCGCCGGATACGAGCGCATGAACGAAAACGTGAAGAGCGAGCAGCCCCACAGCAATGCCATCTTCATCGCGGAAGCTGTCGTCGTCGGCAGCCAGGTCCCGCGAGTCTCGAGCAGGATGCCCGCGAGCAGGGCACCGGCCGCGTCCGCTCCCAGCAGGAGCGTATAGGCCGTGCCGGGGTCTCCGTGGCCCAGATCGTGGGCGAAGCCCGGCATCTGCGCATGGTAGCTGTTGCCGATGAAGAAGGACGCCGCCCCGGCCAGCAGCACCATGGCCGCGACCGTGGGCAGCTCGCGCACGTCGCGGATGGTCTGGATGATGTCGGAGAAGCCCCGGACGGCACGCTTGGGGCCCGTCGTCACGCCGCGAAAGTGCCGGCCATAGGGGGCGCTCACCAGCCAGAGCAGGAGAGGCAGGAAGAACACCGTGTTGAGGAAGATGCCATGGGTAGGCCCGAGCGTCCGCATGATGATGCTGCCCACGCCGGGGCCCACCAGGACCCCGAGATAGCGGGCCGTCGCGTTCAGGCGTACCGCGCTGGGCAGGGCGCCCGCGCCCACGATGTCGTAGAGCAACATCTGGCTGGAGGTGCCCCAGAGGACACCCGCGCAGCCGTGGATCGTGAGGAGGACCATCGCGTGCCACAGCTGCAATGAGTCCGTGACGAAGAAGTATCCCCATCCCACCGAGGCGATGATGAAGAGCACCATCCCGCCCTGGATGAGGCGCCTGGAATCGAACCGGTCATTGAGCGCGCCCACCGGCACCGAGAACATCAGGAAGGGCAGCCAGTGGGACACCACCGCGAACCCACCCAGCGCCGCCGAGTGGAACTTCTGGAATGCCACCCAATAGCTGATCACGTGCTCGATGTTGTCGGCCATCATCGCCAACATGAACGTGATGAGAAAGGTCCGGTATCCAGGGGTGCGGAGCGCGCTCGTGCTCGGAGGGGGAGAGGGCTCGGGAGTAACGGTGGTGGACAGCGTTTGCATGTGTCAGTCCTGCACGAGGGTACGGAACACGGCTGGCAATTCCTTGCCACCCAATCCCGCGCTGAGTGCTCGCTTGTAGTTGTCGAGCAACTCCTTCGGGAAGCGCGTGTTGATGCGGGCGTCTCTGCTCAACCGGACGATGTGCTCGATTGCCGCGACGTGGGTATCGAGACTGCACTGGTCGCCAGAGAAGTCGTTGCTTTCGATCATGCCCTGCGCGGCGTCGGCGGTGACGGAGAGCAGACCGAGGAAGGAGTTCTTGTGGGAGAAGAAGGTCTTCGGGTCGAGACCTTCCGCCTTGCACATGGCCGCGGCATGGAGGAAGGCCAGGGAGCCCCCGTAGTAGGCCTCGAGAATCGCGCAGTCGAGCGTCGCGGCGGAACCGATCCTCTCGTCGACGTAGATCGAATTCCTGGCGATCGCCTGGAGGGTTTCGAGGTGCCGGTCGAAGACCGGGCGCGACCCGGCGTAGAAGACCGTCGCGTACTCGGTGGCGACGAAACCCGGGTAGGCGAGTATCGCGGCGTCCAGGTAGTCCACGCCGTTCGCCTTCGCCCACTCCAGTGCCTCGCGAGCGTCCGCGGGTGAGCCGCTGGTGAGCTGAACGAGCGTCTTGCCGGCAAGCGCCGGAGTGACACCCTCCGAGGAGAACACTTCGGAGCAGGCGGCGTAGTTGGACAAGGAGACGACGACGAGCTCTCGTCCCGATACGGCTTCGATCAGGTTCTCCATCGCGACGGTGCCACCGCCGACGGCTCTTGCCTTGCCTGGAGTCCTGTTCCAGACCGCGACTTCGTGACCAACCGCCGCGAAGGCACGCGCCAGTGCGCTTCCCATGAGGCCACTGCCGATCACCGCTATTTTCGTGGGACTGCTGGGGGCCATATCCACTCTTCCTTTGTTTCAAGCTAACATGCTTTCCGGCTCATACTCCGTCCGTTGCCACCGCCAGGGCCGCCGGGATCGTTTTCCGCATCAACTCCACGAAGGTGCGCAGCCTCGCTGGATAGAAGCGCGCATACGGATAGAGCAGATACATTGGCAAGGGCGCGGCCCGCCAGAGCGGCACCAGGTGCAGGAGTCGACCCCGCATGATGTCTTCCTGGAGCACCCAGGACGAGGCCACGCAGATGCCGAGGCCGTTCACCGCGGCACTGCGGATGGCGTAGAGGCTGTCCGTGCTCAGGCGCGGGTGGAAGATGATGGGCTGGACCTCGCCGGTGGTCACGTGGGTCAGCGAGACCTCGTTGCGATAGAACGTGCGCAGTGACAGCCAGGGCAACCGTGCGAGCTCGTCGGGGTGGGTCGGCATGGGCAATCCAGCCAGCACGGACGGCGCGGCCACGACGATGCGCGGCACCTCGGCCACGCGGATCGCCACCACGTTGGGGTCATGTACCTCGCCGACGTGGATCGCGCAGTCGATGCCATCCGCGATGAAATCCGCCGCCCGGTCGTACAGCAGCCATTCGACCGATACCCGCGCGTGGCGATTCAGGAATTCCGTCAACGGCTCCACCAGCAACTGTTGCCCGAACGCGTGGGGCACCACGACGCGCAGCGTGCCCTCCGGTTCGTCGCCCGCGCCGCGCAGGTCGGCCTCGAACATCTCCCAGCTGGCCAGCAGCTCCTTCGCGCGCTCATAGCAACGCGCGCCGTCCTCGGTGAGCTTCATGGCATGGGTGGAGCGCTGGATCAGCCGCAGCCCCAGCGAGCGCTCCAGCGCCTGCAGCCGGCGGCTCACCGTCGGCTGCGTGGTGCCCAGCTGCGCGGCGGCGGAGGACAGGCTGCCCGCGTCGACGATGCGGATGAAGGTCTGCATCAGCTCGAGCCGGTCGGCGGTGGCCGGCGCGGCGGGTTGGGACATCCGCCGCTGGGAGACTCGCGGCCGGGGTGGCTTTGACTGAGGGGGCATGGCGGCTCGCTTCCAGCGGCTTTATACGCGGAGCGTATATCCACTGTGCGAGGCACGCTACTACCGATGCCCACTCCTCTGGCGCACAGTTGCCTCGACTCGATCGCCAGGGGTGAACATCATGTCCTTCATTCGTACCGTACATACAACCGCCGGAAACAGCACCGTGGCCGCGACCGCCAGCCGCGGCGACAGCGAGCCTTTGTCGGGGGGCCTGCGCCTGCTGCTGGCCACGGGTGCCGGGCTGTCGGTGGCGTCGCTCTACTACAGCCAGCCGATGCTGGGGGTGATCGGGGCCGACATCGGCGCCTCGGACACCGCGGTGGGCCTCGTGCCCATGCTCACCCAGCTGGGATACGCGCTGGGCATCCTGCTGCTGACGCCCCTCGGCGATCGCTTCGACCGGCGCCGCATCATCCTCATCAAGGCCGCCCTCCTGAGCGTGGCGCTGCTGCTGGGCGGTATCGCCCCGGGCATCCACCTGCTGCTGGCGGTGAGCTTCGCCGTCGGCCTGACGGCGACCCTGGCGCAGGACATCGTCCCGGCCGCCGCGACCCTGGCGCCCGAAAGGCATCGCGGCAAGGTGGTCGGCACGGTGATGACGGGCCTGCTGCTCGGCATCCTGTTGTCTCGCGTCGTCAGCGGCGTGGTCGCCGAGCACTTCGGCTGGCGCGCCATGTACATGATCGCCGCCGCCAGCGTGGCCCTCGTCGGCGGGGTGGCCTGGTTCGGCCTGCCCCGTTTCCGCCCGACCAGCACGCTCACGTACGGTGCCCTGCTGGGTTCGCTCGCCAGCCTGTGGCGACAGTACGGCGCGCTGCGCCGGGCCGCGTTGGCGCAGGGCCTGCTCTCGGTCGGCTTCAGCGCGTTCTGGTCGACCCTCGCCGTGATGCTGCATGGCGCGCCGTTCCACCTGGGCAGCGCGGCCGCCGGTGCATTCGGCCTGGCCGGCGCGGCCGGGGCGCTGGGCGCGCCGGTAGCGGGCCGCCTCGCGGATCGCTTCGGCCCCGAAAGGGTCACGCGCCTGGGCGCCGCACTGACCGCCCTGTCGTTCTCCACGATGCTCGTGTCGCCGTGGCTCGAGCCGAACACCCGGCTGTGGCTGATCGCCGCCAGCGCCATCGGCTTCGACCTCGGCGTCCAGATCACGCTCGTGGCGCATCAGACCATCGTCTTCGGCATCGATCCGGCCGCACGCAGCAGGCTCAACGCCGTGCTGTTCGTCGGTACGTTCATCGGCATGTCCATCGGCGCGGCGAGCGGTAGCCTCCTGCTGGCCCGGTGGGGATGGGTGGCGGTGACGTTGCTGGCGACCGCCTCGGCGCTGGCGGCCTTGCTGGTCCGCCTGTTGCCGGGGGATCGCGCGGCCCGCTGATTCACCGCCGGGGCAAACTGCTAAAGAGTTGAGGTCCGCTCACCCCGGCACGCGAGGACCCTTGCCGATGGGCTGCGTTCGTCCCACGCTCCACCGCTAGACTGGGAGAAGCGGAGAGGACGCATGACGCAAGGCCCACGTGAGTGGATGGTGGGAAGCCACATCTTCCGTTTCGAGCCGCCGGACGTCCTCTGGGCAACGTACCATGGCCCTCTCACCCTGGCGCACGCGACCCGCATCGTGGGCATCTACCAGGAGATGCGCGAGGCACACCCCCTCATCACCGTGTCGGTGATGAAGGACGCGGGTCGCCTCGACCCGGAGGCCGGGCGTTATTTCAGCGAGAAGGTCCCCTCGGAGTGGTCGCTGGGCACCATCTATATCGGCGCGCGGCTGCTGCACCGGGCGTTGGCCAGGGGCATCTCGCTGGCTGCCCAGGTCACGGGCCACGGAGATACTCGCTCGGCGGAGAGGCTTCATTTCGTCTCCACGTTCGAGCAGGCCCACGAGGTCATCTCCCAGCTGCGCGCGCGGCGCCGGAAGGCGTGAAGCTCCAGGTCCACGGCCCGCGCGGTCCAGTCGTGAGCGCTGGGGATTGACGCACTCACCAGGTGGCGTGGTGCGCGTACTCGCTGGCCTTCGTGTCCAGGCTCAGGAACGAGTACCGCCCCTGCGAGCACGTGCCGCTGTTGAGGAAGAGGCGCTCCCCATGCGCCACTCGCATGCCCTTGTGTGTATGCCCCGTCACCACGATGTCCGCCGCGCTCTGGCACGCCCGCCCCAGCGCCCATCGCTGGAAGGTGCACCGCGAGGGATCTTCCACCGCGCCCCGCATCCGCTGGTCCAGCGAGTCGAAAGCCCGGAACACGGCACCCAGGCCCCAGCGCCGCAGCCACGCCCCCGCCCACACCGCTGCCTCGGACATCCAGCGGGCCTGGCGGATCATCCAGTCGTGGTGGTGGCCGTGCGTGAAGAGCATCCGCACCCCATCCGCCTCCAGCATCAGGTGCTCGGGTGCCGCCAGGACCCACCCGGCGATCAGATCATGGTTGCCGTGGACGTAGTGGTACTGGGGCCGCTCGAAGCGGCGCACCAGCTCCGGATGCGCCTCCCGTGCCGCCTTCAGCTCGGCGGCCTGCCTGCTGGGCACCCGGGAGGTCAGCGTCTCGTAGATGTCCCCCAGCAGGACGATCCGCTCGAAGTTCCCCTCGAGGAAGCGCAGGAAGCGCAGGAACGCCGTGTCCTCGTGGCCGAAGTGGTCCACCACATCCCGCTGGCCCAGGTGGAGATCCGAAATGACCGCGATGCGCATACCGCCTCCTGTCCTGGCTCCCAGTGTAGCGGCAATGCGTGCCGACCCGGTTACACCCGATGTGGAATCGTCGTGACAGGGTTGTTGGTGGGGTAGGGTGACACCGGGTAGGGGGTCCGGTGTTTCAGCACATACGATGAAACCCATCCCCCTCTCCCATCCTCTCGCACTCGTCCTGTTCTGGGTGTTCTTTGGCTGGAGCATGGACTCCGCCCACGCCGCTTCGTCCCTCGTGGAGAGCGGCGCCTACCAATACAACCAGGCCATCATCACGGCCTCCGGTGGCGAGGAGAAGCTGAGGCTGTCCTCAGCGGACGCGGGCTCCCCACTCACCGCGACCCCCATCTCCTTCGAGACGGGGGCGCTCACCGACGGCACCGACACCCTGGTGCTTACCGAGGTGGGTTGGAACGCCTTGCCGGACGTTCCCGTTCCCTCGAAGGTGGCCGTCGTCTTCGACCTGCTGCGGGACTACGCCATCGACCGGGTCGAGGTCGTAGCGAGGGCTCCCAATACCTATTGGGGCGTCCAGGACATGCAGCTCCATGACCGGGCGGCGAGCGACACCCTCTTTCGTTCCGCCGGGCATCAGCCCTGGGCATCGGGGAAGACGCTCGTCTTCTCCCTGAGGGGCCGGAAGGCGCGCTACTTCCGCCTCATCTTGAAGCGGCCGCACTCCAACGTGCATATGCCCCTGAGCGAGATCCGCTTCTACACGACGGACACCCTGCCCACCGGCTCGGTGGCACTGCCTGGCGACCTCTCGGCGGAGTTCAAGCGCGAGACCCTGATGGTGGACAAGTACGGGCAGTTCCTCTGGGAGAACTGGCCTGGGAAGATCTCCTCCGACGCGCAGCTGGTCGCCGATGCCGCCGCGGAGGCTCAGCGGTTGGCGCAGCCCGCGAGCACATCCGATGCGTCGGGCCCGGCCCTTGGCTCTCCGCCCCAGCCTCGCTACCTGGCAACGGGCTTCTTCCGTCTCGAGAAGATCAACCAGCGCTGGTGGCTCATCTCGCCGCAGGGAGATCCCTTCTTCGTCATCGGCGTCGATGGCGCGATGTTCAAGGACGGGGGCTACTCGACCCCGGTGAACAACCCGGACAACACGCCGCGAAAGGTGTTCCAGGAGCTCCCCTCGTCCACGACCTTCCCCGATGCCTATTCATCGGTGAATGGTGTACGCACCGTCAGCTTCCTGACGGCCAATCTCCGGCGGAAGTACGACACGGGTGGCTCCGGTGTGGACTACGGCTCCCGCTGGGCCCAGGTGATGAACAAGCGGCTGCGTGCCTGGGGCTTCAATACCCATACGAAGTGGACGCGCGATGACCGGATCGCCTTCCCATACATCACCGTGCTCAAGCCTCCCGATAACTGCACCATGTGCAATCTCACGCCCTGGAAGGCCGTGGATCCCTTCGACCCGGGTTGGGAGCCGACGATCGAAGGCAAACTGAAGGGCTACCTGGACAGCGTGAAGGCGGAGCCGCGCATCATCGGCCACACCTTCGAGAACGAGCGGGGGTGGGATCGCTCCGTCGTGCTGGCCGTGCTCAAGCTCGACGCAACCAGCCCGGCCAAGCGGGAGTTCATCACCTTCATGCTGGAGCGAAATGGCGGGAGTACGAGCCTCGTCGCGCAGAAGCTGGGGCTGCCGGCGACGTCGACCCGGACGCTGCTGGAGAGCACCCCGGTGACGACGACGTCCGGTCTGGACGCGGACATCTCCGCCTTCATCGTCCGGGCCTCGGCGAAGTACCACGAGGTGGTCCGCCGGGTTCTCAAGAAGTACGACCCCAACCACCTCTATCTCGGCGGCTCCCTGGTTCCCAAATGGAGGAATTCACCCGAGTGGGTCGCGGGCAGTGTGCCCTTCGTGGACGCACTGAGCTTCGATGTCTACCAGAAGTCTCCGTCCTGGATTGATGAGTACCTCCTCCATGACAAGCCCATCCTGCTGCTCGAGTTCTCGTTCTCGACCTACGGGCGTGGACTGACGGCCCACTCCGCGTCCACCGCCACTCCAGACCAGAGGTCGCGCGGGCTGCATTACCGCTATTACGTGGAGCAGCTCGCCGCCCGGCCGCAGTTCATCGGCTTCGGATTCTTCCTGCTCTACGACCAGGCCGTGACCCACCGCTCGTTGCCCGATGGCGAGAATTTCAACATGGGCCTCATCAACCAGGCGGATCAACCCTACGAGGCCATGATCGAGGAGATGAAGAAGACACATCAACGCGTGCAGGCCATCCACCGGGGGGAGCTGGCGCCGGTGGGGACGGAGATCCTGAGCAGCACGGCCCTGTCTCCGTGATGACCGCGCCATGAGGTTGTGGTGTATGACGGCGGCATGACGATGATGACACGTGCTGCCGCGGCCCTGGCTTTCATGATGCTCCTCGTGGGGTGCCCGGGGAGCCCGCCCGATGACGGTGGGCGTGATGGGGGAATGGACCCGGACGCGGGCCCGCCAGTGGAGCTCGACGGCGAATGCCCCGTGAACCCGTCGTATCGTTCCATGCCCTCACGGGAATGCCTGCCGAAGGACCCCGCGTACGTCAGGGACGGGGGTGGCTACGTTCTCGCCGACGGTGGCCAGCCCTACCTGTTCGGGACCTGGGTTCCGGTCCCGGAAGCGGGTGGCGGCGGCTTCTCTCTGCTTGCTTACGATCCGGTACGGGACCAGGTCGTGGCGGTGGGCCAGGGCAGCACGTGGACGTTCGATGGAGCCCGATGGAGCAAGCTCGCGGCAACGACACCCGCGGACTTCTCGAGCCTGACGTTCGACCCTCGTCGGCAACAGCTGGTGGCGCTCGACACCGCTGCATCCGAAGGGCCCCAGACGTACGCCTGGGATGGCACCAGCTGGCGGAATCTCCAGATCCAGGTCGATCCAGGCTCCAAGGGCGCTCCGTCGGGTCTCGGCGTCATGAGGTACGACGCCTCCCGTCAGCGCATCGTCTTCTTCGCGGACGGCCTGGCGACATGGGAGCTCGATGAAACCTGGTCACTCAAGGATGAAGTGGGGCCTGGGTTTGGCCATCGCCAGTACGCTGGACTCGTCTTCGACTGCCGGCATGGCGAGCTGCTCCTGGTGGCGGGCTCTGGCGTCCAGGGCCTGCCACTGTGGGACTGGTACGCGTGGACCGACTCCGGTTGGCAGGCCAAGGACTCTGAGCTGCCCTTCCCCCATAAGGGCCCAGCGGTCTTCGACACCGAGTACGGAGACGTCGTGGCCTTCGCCAACGAGGTGGTCAGCAGTTACGACGGTGACTGGTGCGCGGGAAAGACGGCCCCGCAGCAGGCCCACATGAGACACGTGGTGTACGACATCCACCATCGGCGCTACGTCGGAATCGACTGGAACGGCGGCACCTGGACGCTCCACCGCTGAGCCAGGGCACCTGGCCCCATGACCCAGGCCACCCTCCCAGAAGGGGCGGGGTAGGGGGCCTGGGAGCCACGGCTCAGCGCGCGATGAACTTCGCGTGGACGTTCGTGGGGAGGACCACGCCGAAGAAGAAGCCCTCCTCGAAGGGCTCCGTCGAGGCGACCTGGACCCTGGCGCGAGCGGCGATCGTCGCGATGGCCGTGCGCAGGAACACCATGGCGAAGTCGGTGGCCACGCACATGCGCGGGCCCCGGCCGAACGGGAAGAAGTGGCCGCTGCCGATGGGATCTCTCGCCAGGCCTCCGTCCAGCCATCGCTCGGGCTCGAAGGAGTCCGGGTTGGGCCAGTGCGTGGGGTCTCGGTGCAGGTGCTGGTTGGAGATCATGAGTGTCGTCCCCGCCGGCAACGTGACGCCGGCGAACTGCACGTCCTTGACCGGGGTGCGGATGAAGACGCGGACCGCGGGAAGAATCCGCAGCGCCTCGAGGGTGACGGCCTCGAGCCACCGCGCGTCGTTCAAACGCTCGAGGGTGGGTGGCCCCCCGGCGAACGTGGCGGCCTCGGTCACGAGCCGCGCCTCGGCGCCGGGGTGCTTCTGCACCTGGTGGAACGCGCCCACCAGCGTGGTGCTCGACGAGAAGACACCGCCGTAGAACATCAGCGCGACGTGGCGCGCCAGCCACTTGTCGTCGAAGCCGGGCATCTCGCGCAGCATCCATGACATCAGGTCCGTGGCCTCCGGCTTGGGGGAGCGGCGCAAGGCACCGAGACGCTCCTCGAAGAACCGGTAGAACCGCTCACGGGCGGCCTCGAAGCCCTTGGGCAACGAGACGAACCTCAAGGGCAGATTGGACTGGAGCCGCGCATCCGCCCCCTTGGCGAGCAGCATGAAGTCCTCGTACACCGAGTCCGGTGTCTTCTCGCCCATGCCAGCAACGGCGAAGGCGTCGAACGTCAGCCGGCGGAGCACGGGCGCGAGATCGACCGTCTTCCCGCTCGCGATGAGGGCGTTGACGGCCTCGGTGATCACCGCCTGCATGGGGGCGACCTGGGCGGCCAGCCACCGGGGTGACCAGGACTGGACGAAGGGATCCTGCTGGCGCTTCGTGGCCCAGTCCCCATTCAGGTTCGCGATGAAGATCGAGTGCTCCGTCGTGGTCGGCTTGAGTTGCTCGTGGAGCGAGCCCTTCTCGAACTCCATGCGGCGGGAGTCGAGCACCTGCTCGATGAGCGTGGGATCGTTGAGCACCAGGGCCGGTTTGGGCCCCAGCCAGACCAGGGTGACGCCTCCGTACTCACGGCCGTAGCGCGCACAGACGTTCCAGGGCTTCTCGCCACCGAGGAAGTCTCCGGCGTTGCCGAGGATTCCAGGCACGGGCCCGGGCAGGGACGCGAAGGCCCGGCGTCTGGAGCCGAAGAACAGGTTGAACAGACCTCGAGACAGCGGGTTCGGCACGGATGGACTCCTTGGAGACACGGGTGGGGCGGGAGGAGCAACGACTCAGACGGTGATGCCGCAAGGGACCCGGTCTGGCTGGAGCACCGTGTAGGGGACGTCGCGCTTCGCGTTGCGGGCCTTCACCGCCTCGAGCTGGGCACGCAACCGCTCGTAGAGCCGCTCCCGGATGGCGAGGAACCCGGGCTCCTGGAAGTACGTCTCCCTCCACCCACCCTCGTTGAGCAGGAACTCCTCGTCCTCGCCGAAGCTGGCGAGCGCGCGTCCGATGGCGACCTGCCAGAGGGTCTGGGATCTGGTCGGAATCATCTCGGTGATGTCTTCCAGGCGCAGCACGCCCTTCTGCGCCGGGGGAGGCTTGCGCATGCACAGCGGCGCGTTGGGGACGAAGGCGTAGTGCTCGTACTGGAGGTAGTTCACCGCGGCGTGGTGGACGCTGCCCGTGTAGAGCACGGTGGTGAGGATGTCGGCGAGGTCCGCGACGCGCTCGAGCCTGGCACAGGGCATCTTGTCGACGGGGATGCCGTGCTCGAGGAGATCCGCCCACCAGGCCTGTATCTCGGTGTCGTTCACCAGGTCGGCGTCGGACTTGTAGAAGGGGGCGAGCACGCCTCCCACGAACTCCTCGAGCGCGTCCCACAGCGGCAGGGCATCATCCCGGTACGGGTAGTCGGGCAGGATGGCGGGATCGAGCACGCCCCGGCGCTGGAGGTCCAGGCGCGGCTTGTTGTCCGCCAGTTTCCAGCGCTGGAAGCCCTTCTGGCCCAGCTTGATGTGTCCCTTGTCCGGACCACCGGTGGCGATGAAGTCGTCGAACACGCCGCCCTCGTCGAGCAGGCCCTTGCGCGCCCCCTCGTTGATGGCGAGCGTGTAGCGGAAGTGGCGGCGCATCAGTTTGTAGATGGGGTGCGGATCCGGCAGGTTGCGCATCGTCGCCATGACGAACGGCTCCACCACGAAGTGCGTGCGCAGCGCGTGCGCGATCATCTGGTGGGCGTTGCCCTCGCTGCAACGCAGGTAGATCTTCGCGGCGAGCCAATCCGCCTCGGAATCGTTCGGGGTGAACACGGGATCCTTCGCGGGGTCACGGCCCAGCTGGATCGCGAGCGGACGCAGCCGCTGGGAATCCTCGAGGTAGAGCAGGCACCGGGACGCGGGCGCCCAGCGCCGCTCCTCGACTCCGTGCTCGTCGACCTTGCGGAACATGGGAATGCCCTCGAGCACCTCGAAGTCGAGCAGGAACACCCGCCTGGCTTCGAGTGCCCCCACCAGCGAGGTGCCCGGCGACAAAAGGCCCCGGACCTCGTGGTCCGTGAGCGGCATTCCCTCGGGCAGGGCGGTGATGCTCGTGATGTGGAGCGGATTGACGCCCTGGACGGCCTGCCGCGCGAACTCGTGATCGTCCTGCCACCGCTCGGCGAGCTTGGGCAGTTCCAGGTGCTTGAGAATGCCGAGCGTATCCACCAACCCATTCCAGGCATCGGCCAGGAGGGGCAGGTGCAGCCGGAGCGTGGCCATCGTCCTGGCGATGACAGTCTCGTAGCTGCCCTCGGTCAGGTTCCGATACAGCTCGTCCTTGGGCAGCGGACGCTCCTTGCTGATGTCGAGCGCGCCGGGCAACCCGGCGGTCGCCTCGGCGGGGCGCCAGGGGTACATCTTCTTGCGGTTCTCGAGCTGCGCGCGGCGGGCCTCCACCGTGCGCACGTGACGCACGTTCTGCGGCAACACGGCCGAGCCCTCGAGGACCTCGACCGTCGTACCGCCCAGGACCCAGCGGTAGTGTGGAAAGTGCCAGCTCTTGTCACCCGAGGTGACATGGGCGAAGTCGAGGAGCCAGTCAGCCGCCAGACCCCCGGAGTTGGTGAAGCGCAGCAGCAGCAACTCACCGACATCCCGGGTCTGGAGCGTATAGACATCCTCCGCCCCCGCCTCGAAGTCGTTGTGGAAGCGCTTGTTCAGGACGTGCTGCTCGCTTTCTCCCAGTGAGCCCACCAGAACGACGCTGATGTCGGTGTCCGTCCCTGACCCCAGACGAGCGCCCGTGCGAACCTTGATTTTGTATTCCACGCTCATGGCACCGCGCCGGTGCAGATTCCATGCCGTGTGTCCGATGAGGACCGCATCGCCTCACCACGAGCGCACACGGTCCCAGGGACTCCCCCGTGCCGCATGGCCGACACGTCGACTGACACGGGCTGACACGTCGACTGACACGGGCTGACACGTCAACGAGAGCGATGTGCGACAATGCCCCCTACGAGTACCCCGGTGAGACTCACGCGGAAATAGCCCGCGGATTTCCTGCATGATTCTCCCGCTCGCCGGCTCTGACTCGATGCAGGGCATTCAACTCAAGAGGGGGAAGTGCATGAAGCCGGTGTGTCTGTCCGACAGGAAGTCCATGTTCCGTTCGTTCGTGTTCGTCTCGTTCCTCGCCTCGAGCCTCGCGCTTCCGTCCACCGCACTCGCGCAGGAGGGGACGCCGCAGGGCTCCTCCACGCCCATCCGTTCGCAGCGCCGCTTCGCGCTCATGGCGGAGGCTGGGTGGAACACCCTCAGCGGGGTGGGGCTGCAGGCCACCTACCACTTCATGCCCTCGCTCTCGCTCGACATGGCGGGAGGGCTGTCGGCATCGGGATGGAAGGGCGGCGCGCGCTTCCGCTACAACTTCCTCACCTCCAAGTTCACGCCTTTCCTGGGTGCGGGCATGATGATGACCGGTGGCGCGGGTGACGAGCCCATCTCCCTCGATACCAACAACAACAGGGTGCTCGCCCGGGTGAAGCCCGCGCCCTTCGCCCAGGTGGTCGGTGGCCTGGAGTTCCTCGCGAATGGAGGCTTCTGCGTCTCGGCGACCGCTGGGTACGCTTTCGCCTTGACCAGGAATCCGGAAATCGTCTCCGGAACCCCCAACGAGGCGCAGCGGCAGGCCTTCCAGCTCTTGTACGGTAACGGCATCTCGCTGGGGTTCGCGCTCGGCTACGCCTTCTGACCCTCGGCCATCTCCTTCCGGGGTGGCGGTGTCTGGCACCGCCGCCCCGCCGAGTTCTTGTCAGTGGTGCAGCAGCCACGCCGCGAACGGTCCCCAGGCGAGTGTCGGCGCGTCCTCCGCGTACAACAGATCGCCGTGGCCGAAGTCCTCGGCGACTCGCTCTGGCCCGAACCGATGGATGACGAGCGTGGTGACGTCGGTCGACGAGACCCTTGTCGTCGAGTACAGACCGTGGTCACCAAACCCGCCAGCGGCGCCGAGATAGAAGAGCGGGACGCGGATGTTCGCGAGTGAAGGCCTCGGCGAAGTGCCGCACCAGATCTCATCGAACTCCACGGCCTCGCGCATCGACTGGTGTGGTGGCGCGCTGGCGAACCACGCGCTCACGCTGTCCTCGGACGACTCGCTCAACCCCGTGACATTGCCCTCGGCGTCGAGGACCGGCGCACTCAAGTGGTACAGCGGCGTGTACGGCGCGAGCCACCAGGTCAGACCCGCGAGCGTGAGCACGACTCCCCGATTCGTGTAGGACGGGAACAGGGGCGAGGGCTCATCGGGCGTGCTCCGAGCCAACTGGCCCGCCGTGATGAACAAGCTGTTACTGGAGTCGGTCACCCCCTGGGCCAGAGCGTCGCGTCCCGCCGCGGCATTGGCGCACGCCAGGGCCCGCAGGTCGGCGTCCTCGGGAGCGATATCGTAGTAGATGTCGAGCGCGGCGATCGCCGAGACGTGGCGGCCATCGGCGGCGGCGTACGCGTAGGTGAGCTGGGCTCCATGCGAGAATCCACCGAGGGCGATCCGGCCCGGATCGCGGTCGGTGACGGTCCGCGTCGCCCGCGCGAAGGCGAGCGCGACAGCGGTGTCCCCGATCGCCTGGTTGACGCCCATCCCGGCCAGATCGGAGACATCACCATCGGTGGTGGGCAGCGTCCAGCGCCGATCGACGCCCCATGTGTCGATGCCGCGGGACACCAGATACGGGGCGAGCCCAGGGGCCGACGATGTGGGATTGCCGAGTGATGGCACGAAGTTCGTGACGAAGTTGGCGAAGTCTCCGTGCAGCAGCATCACCGCATGCGTGGCCGGACGCGGCCGCCACGGCGAGAGCTCGCGGACGACGCGGTGGATGCGCAGGCGTGCGTTCGGCGTGGACCCGACGCGGATGTCGAATTGATAGTGGTAGATGTCGCCGGTGACGTGCTCGCGCGTCGCCGCGAAAGGGGCGCTGACGGACGCGAGCTGTTCGGCTTCGGTGAGCGTGCGGGGGGACGCGAGTGCGGACGAGCACGCGACGAGCACGGCGACTACGAGACCAAGACGAGACACGGCGGAACCTCCGAGGCGGAGCCGGTGGTGGGCACCTCGTTCGTGAGGTGCCCCTGGTTTGGCGGCTTCGGGCTGTTCAACGACCAAGGTCCCCTGGCATATCGGCCGAGCCGCACCCGATTCGGCTCATTTCGTACGGCGACGTGACCACGCGCTGGTTATAGAGGGGCGCCCATGAAAATCGCCATCGTCGGCCCCGGCTCCATCGGCAGCACGTTCGCATTTCATCTCGCTCGAGCGGGCCATGAAGTGACGGTCGTCGCGCGCGGTGCACGCCTCGCTCAGCTCGAGAAGGAGCGCGCCATCGTCACCACCGATGCTCAGCGCGCGCCGGTCGAAGTGAGCGCCGCACTCGATGCCACCACCCCGTGGGACCTGGTGCTGGTCACCGTTCTCGAATCACAGGTCGATGCGGTGTTGCCCGCGTTGCAACGCAGTGCCGCGAAGCAGGTGATGTTCATGTTCAACACCTTCGCGCCGCTCGACCGGTTGCGCGACGCAGTGGGGGCCAACCGTTTCGCCTTTGGTTTTCCGGCCATCCTCGCCGAGCTCAAGGACGGCAAACTCAAATTCCAGGTCGTTCCTCGCGCACTCTCCGCCCTGCAGATCACCATCGTCACGGATCCTGCGTGGGCCGCGACCTTTTCAAAGGCCGGCATCGCCACCGACACGCAAGCGGATATGCACAGCTGGCTGCGCACCCACGCCGCGGTGGTGGCGCCCATGATGGTTGCCTTCGACCGTGTTCACAAGCGCGGGTCCGGGCTCTCGTGGAATGAATCGCGCGAGATCGCTTCCGGCATGGTCGAAGGGCTCGCGCTCGTTCGCTCGCTCGGCCATCCGTTGACGCCTTCGAACGTGGCGGTCCTCGGCAAGATACCGGCTCCTTTCGCCACGCTCGGGCTGTGGTTGGTCAGCCGACTTCCCATGCTGGCCGCGCTCGGAGAGAAGGGGACCGGTGAGGCGCGCACGCTGATCGACGCCATGGTTGCCGCCGCGCCGGCGCGGAGCTCGAGACTTCAGTCGCTGCGGCCGTGATGCCGAATCAGGCCGTGGCTCTGACGGGGCGGCTTGGTAGAATTCGGACCGCATGGCCCCTCGTGTCCCGAAATGCGCCTCGTGTGGAGCACGTCTTCCTCCAATAATTGGCTCGGAGGTGCGTTGCTCGTACTGCGACACCGTCTATACCCCGCAGCCAGAGGCGATGAACGGTGGAGGGGCCCGGCCGACTCGGCCGGATGGGCGGAAGCTCCTCCTGGCGGTCTCTGCTGGAGCCCTGGCAAGCATCACCCTGGGCCTCTCGCTCTACCTGGCCCTGTCTCCAGCGCGGCGTCCCTCTCCACCGCCTCCCTCCATCACCGCCGTTCCTCCCACCCCGACGGCTCCCACCCCGCGGTTCATCGTCCCGCCGGTCACCGTGCCACCCGCGCCTCCACCGCCCGCTCCGCCACAGCCTCCGAAGCCCAGGCGAAAGACCACGCCGCAAGAGTGGCTTGCCGCGCGAATGGTCGTCCCGAATGGGCGAGAGGGGCGCGAGTGGTGCATGGCCCAGGAGTTGGCGCGGCGGCCGGATGCGGCACGGAGCTACCGCATCACCCTTCACTTCGACGAGCAGCTCTCCGCGGTAAGGGACAAGAGCCGGTTCGACCCGGTGCCGAGCAATGCGCTGAGGAACTGCCTCCACCACCACCTCCAGTACAAAGCGTACGACGCCATGAGCACGGCCATGGGCGACGCGCCGAAGCGTGGTCCCGTGGACGTCACGGTCACCTTGCGCTTCCCGAACGTGAAGCCAGCGGAGAAGCTCGACGAGCGGTTCTACTGACGAGCCCTTCAACAAGAGCATCGCTCTCGAGCACGCACTACCCGCACAAACACTGGCGCCCGCGTAAGATGGTAGTTCCTGTCATGGCGTGCGATGCCTCACCCGTGCCGGTTGATAGTGATTCTTGTCCCGATCACACGGGGAGCAGGTTCTCTTCGCGGAGCTTCGATTCCTCCCCCTCCACGACCTGATCTCTTCTCTCTCGATAATCGAGACAAGGCCTGGCCGTTGACCCGCTCGCGGCTCTGCTCCCGCTCGAACACGGAAAACACCCCGAGAGGCTCAAAAAACATGGAATACGTGCTATAGCAGTGAAGTGCGCCTTCTTTCTTTACGGGTGAGAAGGCATACGTCGGTGTAACGCAGGCAAAATGGAGGTGGAAAGTTGCATTTGCGTGCCATCAATTGGGTTCTTCTCTCGGCGATTCTCTTCTTCATGGG
Organism: Archangium lipolyticum; assembly: GCF_024623785.1. Lineage (NCBI taxonomy): Bacteria > Pseudomonadati > Myxococcota > Myxococcia > Myxococcales > Archangiaceae > Archangium > Archangium lipolyticum. Next base: position 296,283 of record NZ_JANKBZ010000011.1, on the reverse strand, counting down.
CACGCCGATGCCGGCCAGCGCGCTCACCTTCTCGAATCTGGGCGCCCGAGTCGGGCCGAAGACCGTCTCCTCGGGAGGGCGCGTTGAGTTCTTCATCGGCATGCAGTCGCCAGAAGCCGTGTCGAACGTCACCATCACCTTCGAGGTCCGGCCGTACACGATCTCGGGTGGTATCTCTCCGTCAGTGGTCCACAAGCAGGTCCTGACGGGGCAGAACTTCAGCGCCGGGCAGACGAAGGAATTCTCCCGGGTCTACACGATTCCCCCCGAGCTCGTCACGGGTGACTACCTCTGGATGACGAAGGCGACCAACGCCGCGGGCACCGTCGTCTACTTCCAGGCCGGGAGGGTCGTGGACAACTACACGTTCCACGTGAATGGCGCGCCCGTCAGGCGCTACCGGCGGGGCATCAACCTCATGGACCTGGGTAATGCCGGCGGCGTGCTGCCCGGAACCTACGGGACCACGTATTCGAAGCCGACCCTCGCGTCCTTGCAGTACCTGAAGAGCCTCGGCCACGACGTCGTGCGCATCCCCTTCATCTGGGAGCGCATCCAGCCCGACCTGAACAAGGGGCTGGACACGAACTACAAGAACCTGCTGCTGCAGACGCTCATCGACGCGAACACGGCGGGTCTCAAGGTCATCGTCGACATGCACAACTACGGCCGCTACACGTCGCTCAGCGGGGTGAAGCGCGCCTTCGGGGAGCCGGGCGGGCCCACCAAGGAGCAGTACGCGCAGGCCTGGAGCCTGATTGCCTCCGCCATCAAGGCGGACGCCCGGGCGTACTCGGCCGTCTACGCGTACGACATCATGAACGAGCCCCATGACCTGCCCCACACCGAGGGCACGCTGTCGAACGCCGTCTCCATCTCGAGCTTCGAGTCGAGCCTCGAGGGCTGGGTGGCCCAGAGCAGTGAGGTCATCGGCCGGGAGAGCCGCAACGGCCAGGGCTCGATGAAGATCACCGGCGCTGCCGTGACGGGGGACAACAAGGTCTTCGGCGCGCGGCTGTACTCGAGCACGAAGTCCACCAGCATCACCAACGGGAGGACCTTCCAGGTGAAGGTCTTCGTGCCCACGACGACGCCCGGATCGGTCCGCGCGCGGATGGTGATGTCCTCCATGGATTGGTCGACGAACTTCTTCAGCGATGAGTTCCCCATCACCAAGGGCATCGAGAGCCGGGTGTACTTCAACCCCGACGAGGCGTTGTGGGCCAGTTACAAGGTCATTGGCATCCAGTTCATCGTGGACGGGACGAATGGCAGCGCCCCGCACGTCTTCTACGTCGACCAGGTGAGCCAGGGCACCCGGACCGGTGAGATCAAGCCCGCGCAGCAGTGGGAGCTCTACTCGCAGGAGGTGGTGAACAAGCTCCGCACTACGAACAACGACAGCATGCTCATCATGGTGGAGGGCTATTCGTGGAGCTCGGCCGAGCTGTGGCCGAAGAGCCACCCGCGCAAGTGGATCACCGACAGCTACAACAACATCATGTATCACGCGCACATCTACATGGACGCCCTCGACGACCCCGAGTACCCGGATGACGGCGGCGGGAAGTACCGGTCCCATCATGACGTGTATCTGGCGGAGGCCCGGAAGAAGGGTCATGCGTCGGTGGGCGCGTACACAGTGGCGCGGGTGAAGCCCTTCACCGACTGGGTGGCGGCCCAGGGCACCCAGGGCTTCATTGGTGAGTACGGCTGGCCCAGCACGCAGATGCACCCGAACGACAAGGGCGCCTGGGAAGCGGACGGTGAGGAGTTCCTCGGCTTCCTGGACAGCATCGGCATGGGCGCGACGATGTGGACCTCCGGAAGCTGGGAGAAGTTGCCCGCCTGCAACATCCTCAATGCCTACGAGCTGGAGCCGGTGTTCAATCGGCTGTCGCAGGCCTACGTCCTCGAGCGGCACCTCGGCAATCCCTGAGCAGCATTCCCGGTGTTTGAGACGAGGGGGGGACAGCCACGAAGGTCAGGGGGGGACCTCCGGAGGCGCCACGGCGAGCACGAGCGCGGCGAGGACGGCGGGGAAGGGAGGACTTGCCGAGGGCCCCCCGCGTCGTCTATAAGTGCGCCCGTCTGATGATTTTGATTTTCATTATCATTATCGACCATGGGTTGACGCCGTGTCCCTGGAGCGTGTCGTGACCGTTTCCCCCTCTCCGAAGTCCGAGCAGCGGATGCTCTGGCTGCTGGCGGCCGTGCAGTTCACCCACCTGCTGGACTTCATGATCGTCATGCCGCTGGGGCCGGAGCTCATGCGGCGCCTGGGCATCTCGGCCGCGCAGTTCGGGGTGCTGGTGTCCGCGTACACGCTGGCCTCGGCGGGTATGGGGCTGTTGGGGGGGCTGTGGCTGGACCGCTTCGATCGCAAGCGCACGCTGCTCGGGCTCTACGCGGGGTTCATCGTCTCGACGCTGCTGTGCGGCGCCTCGGACAGCCACCTGGGGTTGCTCGGAGCGCGAGCCGTGGCGGGGGCCTGCGCGGGGCTGATGAGCGCGGTGGTGCAGGCCATCATCGGGGATGTCATCCCCGCGGAGCGCCGGGGCAAGGCCATCGGCACGGTGATGGCGTCATATGGCCTGTGCGCGGTGGCGGGCGTTCCCCTGGGGTTGTGGCTGGCGAGCCAGTGGGGCTGGCGCTCGCCGTTCTGGGTCATCTGCGCGCTCGGCGGCGGGTTGTGGCTGGCGCTGCTGTTCTCCCTGCCCGCGGTCACCCAGCACCTGGCCGGGCGCCGTGACGCAAGGGGAGGGGACTCGTCCGGGCCGGAATGGACACCCGCCCTGGCGCTCGGGTGGGTGTTGACCTTCTGCGTGGTGTTCTCCGGCTTCCTGCTCATTCCCTATCTGAGCCCCTTCATGGTGGGCAACCTGGGCTTGCGGCTGTCGGACCTGTCCTGGGTGTATCTGGCGGGCGGCGCCGCCACGTTGTTGAGCTCGCGGTGGATTGGCCGGCTGGCCGATCGCTTCGGTCCGGCTCGCGTCCTGGCCGCGCTGCTGGTGGGCACCGTGGGACCGCACCTGCTCTTCACGCACCTGACCGCGTCGCCGCTGCCGGGCGTGGCGGTGGTGTTCGTGCTGTTCATGGTGCTGACCTCCGGGCGGGCCATTCCCACCCTGGCGTTGGTGGCCTCCCGGGTGCCTCCCGCGCTGCGCGGCCGCTACATGGCGATCAACATGGCGGCGAGCGATGGCGCCTCCGGGCTCGGCGCGTGGGTGGGGGGCCTGTTGCTCACGGTGATGCCGGATGGCGCGCTGGCGGGGTTTGGCCGGGTGGGCTGGATCGCCGCCGGGGTGACGGGCTGTGCGCTTTGCACGCTCTGGTTGTTTGGCCGCCGCATCGGCGCCGCGCGCGCGGTGCCGGTCTGAGTTCTTCCAACGCAGTCCCCTCTCAGACGAGGAATCCCATGGACGTACACGCGAAAAGGCACCCGTCTCTGCCCAGGCCCATCGTGGGCAAGATGGATCTCACCAACTCCAACCGTCTGCTGGCCGAGGCGAAGCGGCTGGTCCCCGGTCTCACCCAGACGATGATGAAGAAGCCGGAGATGTTCGCCCCCGGCTCCTTCCCGGTCTACCTCGCCCGCGGGCAGGGCGCGCTGGTGGAGGACGTGGACGGCCAGCAGTACATCGACTTCATCTGTGGACTGGGCGCGAGCTCGCTCGGCCACAACCACCCGGCTGTCGTGGACACCATCCGCCAGCACCTGGAGGAGGGGCTCCTGCACTCGCTGCCCACGGCCTGGGAGGTGAGCGCCGCGCGGACGCTGGTGGAGATGATCCCCGGCGCGGAGATGGCGCGCTTCTTCAAGACGGGGGCGGATGCCACGTCGGCGGCGGTGCGTCTGGCGCGCTACGTCACGGGCAAGGAGCACCTCATCACCATTGGATACAACGGCTGGCACGATCACTTCATGTATGACACGCCGGGCGTGCCCGCGGTGCTGGCCCAGTACACCACGCGCATGCCGCTGTTCGAGGAGCCGGACGAGGCCGCGCTGCTCGCCCGCATCGAGCAGACGGGGAACCAGCTCGCGGCGGTGCTGCTGTCGGTGCCCTTCAACCGCTGCCTCACCCGCGAGTTCATGCACAAGCTGCGCGCCACGTGCACGGCGCACGGCGTGCTGCTCATCCAGGACGAGGTCATCACCGGCTTCCGGCTGGCTCCGGGCGGCGCCCAGCAGTTCTTCGACGTGCGCGCCGACTTCGTCTGTCTGTCCAAGGCAATCGCCGCGGGCATGCCCCTGTCGGCGGTGGCGGGGCCGGAGAAGTACCTGAGCAAGCTGGCGGACCTGCAGGTGTCCACCACGTTCGGCGGCGAGCTCCTGTCACTGGCGGTGTGCGAGGCCGTACTCAAGGTGAGCCGCGAGCCGGGCTTCACCGAGCACCTGGCGAACCTGGGCCGGCGGCTCGCCACGGGCATCAACGCCCGGGCCGAGCGCGTGGGCTCGCCGCTGCGCATCCTGGGCTATGACGCCATCCCCCTGTTCCGCTTCTCCAAGAACCCCGTGGAGAACGCGAAGCTCACCCAGCCCTTCCAGGCCGGCATGGCGCGCCGTGGCATCCTGCTGCGCCGCGATCTCAACTTCATCTGCGCGGCGCATACCGTTGAGCAGATCGACTACACCATCGACATGGCCGAAGAGGCCATGCGTGAGTGCCTGCAGCAGGCCCAGGCCCCCAGCGCGGCCTGAGTGAGACGTCCGCCGGGCCCTGTGAGAGGGCCCGGCTCGAAGGGGTGAGACTCATTTCCAAGGAACCCCGAGATCTTCTGGGATGAATTGAATTCCATTGGATTCACGGTCTGATGCCTTGTACACAGAAGGCGTTCAAGGCGCGTTAATCCTGATTCCGCATGTGAATCAGTTGGACGTGCCATGAACCCGGACCATCAGACAAACAAGGAAATGTGACGCCATGTTCACCCATAAGAAACTGCGTGCCCCTGCCTTTCTGCTCATGATGGGTGTTCTGGGAAGCGGGTGCGGAGGGATGACGGAAGAGGAGGCCCTGAGCAACGGAGAGCTCCTGGGCGAGGAGGTCGGTGGGCTGGAGACCATTTCGACCACGATCCCGACGCCCAGCAATGGCGCTGGCGAGATCAGGACCAGCACGACCCGGTTGAAGAACGCCGCCAACGGTGGCTCGGATGTCTACGATTTCGCCAACAAGAAGATTGGCGTGAACAACACCGCTTCGTGCGACGGTGAAAACCAGAAGACGGTGTTCGAGGTCGAGGACGGTGTCACCGTCAAGAATCTCATCATCCCGGGCGGTCTCGCCGCCGGCAATGGCATCGTCTGTCTGGGCAGCTGCACGCTCGACCACGTCTACTGGGAGGACGTCTGCGAGGACGCGGCGACGAACACGAAGGACGGGGCGACGATGACGCTCAACCACGTGATCGCCCTGCACGCCAGTGACAAGGTGTTCCAGCACAACGCCAAGGGCAACTCCAAGACCATCATCAAGAATTCCTACATCAGCGACTTCGGGAAGCTCTGGCGCTCCTGCGGTGACTGCACGAACAACGGTGGTCCTCGCAACCTGATCATCGACAACGTCAAGCTCGAGGGCATCAAGTCGGCCGTCGCGGGCGCGAACCAGAACTACGGGGACACCGTCACGATCACCAACCTCTTCGTCAAGGGCGGCTACAACGCGTCGAAGGACAAGCCGAAGATCTGCACGGAGTTCATCGGCGTCACCGATCACAAGGGTGAGTCGAAGAAGGTCAACGACGGCGCGAGCCAGTGGAATACCACCACATGCCGCGTTTCCAAGACCGACGTGTTGAGCTGGTGAGCTCTGCCTAGCAGGCAGCACAGGGCCGGGTCCGTGAATGGCAATTTCACGGACCCCCCTGAGACGGCGTGGGCCTCAGGACTTCAGCTTGTAGCCCGTCTTGAAGATCCACCGCACGGCGGCCAGGCACAGCACGAGGAAGACCAGGGTCATGCCGACGCTGATGGTGACGTTGACGTCGGAGGCGCCGTAGAAGCTCCAGCGGAAGCCGCTGACCAGATACACCACCGGGTTGAACAGGGTGATCTTCTGCCAGACGGGCGGCAGCATGTTGATCGAGTAGAAGGCGCCCCCGAGGAACGTCAGCGGGGTGACGACGAGCAGCGGGATGACCTGCAGCTTCTCGAAGCCGTCCGCCCAGACGCCGATGATGAAGCCGAACAGGCTGAAGGTCACCGCGGTCAGCACCAGGAAGCAGGCCATCCACAGCGGATGCGCGATTTCATAGGGCACGAATACCCGGGCCGTCGTGAGGATCAACACCCCCAGCATCACCGACTTGGTGGCCGCGGCGCCGACGTAGCCGATCACCACCTCGACGTAGGACACCGGCGCGGACAGCACCTCGTAGATGGTGCCCGACCACCTCGGCATGTAGATGCCGAACGAGGCGTTGGAGATGCTCTCGTTCAGCAGTGACAGCATGAGCAGGCCGGGGATGATGAAGGCCCCGTAGCTGACGCCGTTGATCTCCCCCATGCGCGAGCCGATCGCCGAGCCGAACACCACGAAGTACAGCGACGTGGACAGCACCGGAGAGGCGATGCTCTGCATCAACGTGCGGAAGGTGCGCGCCATCTCGAACCGGTAGATGGCGCGGATCGCATACAGGTTCATGACCGTGCCCTCACCAGGCTGACGAAGATGTCCTCCAGCGAGCTCTCGCTGGACTGCAGGTTCTTGAAGTCGATGCCGTGCTCACCCAGCCGCCGCAGCAGCGTCGCGATGCCCGTCTCCTCCGCCTGGGTATCGAAGGTGTAGACCAGCGTGTTGCCATCACCGGACAGCTCGAGTGCGAGCCCGGTCAGCGCCTCGGGGATGCGCTCCAGCCGGTCGCGCAAGGTCAGGGTCAGCTGCCTCTTGCCGAGCTTGCGCATCAGCACCGCCTTGTCCTCGACCAGGATGAGCTCGCCCTGGCGGATGACGCCGATCCGGTCGGCCATCTTCTCGGCCTCTTCGATGTAGTGCGTGGTCAGGATGATGGTCACGCCGCTCTCGCGCAAGCCACGCACCATCTGCCACATGTCGTGGCGCAGCTCGACGTCGACACCCGCGGTGGGTTCATCGAGGAAGAGGATCTTCGGCTCGTGCGACAGCGCCTTGGCGATCAGCACCCGGCGCTTCATGCCGCCGGACAGCGTCATGATGCGGGCGTCCTTCTTGTCCCACAGCGACAGGTCGCGCAGCACCTTCTCGATGTAGGCCGGGTTGCGCGGCTTGCCGAACAGGCCACGGCTGAAGTTCACCGTGGCCCAGACGCTCTCGAACGCGTCGGTGGACAGCTCCTGCGGCACCAGCCCGATCTTCTCCCGGGCCGCGCGGAAGTCCGACACGATGTCATGCCCGTCGGCCAGCACCGTGCCCCCGCTCGGGCTGACGATCCCGCAGATGGTGCTGATCAGCGTGGTCTTCCCAGCCCCATTGGGGCCCAACAGGGCGAAGATCTCCCCGCGCCGGATCTCCAGGTCGATGGACTTGAGCGCCTGGAAACCCGATGCGTACGTCTTGCTGAGGTTCTTGACGGAGATGACCGGCTGCACGGAACTCCCCTCGAACGATGTGATGGGCCGGGAACGTATCCGGACTCTCCTCCGACTTCGAAGCGGGTTCGGCTACTCGCCAGCGGAGCCGCTCGAAGGTGTCAGAACGCGAGCGGTGACGCGCAGCTACCGCCACGGCTCCATGCCGGAGACGCCGTCCGTCGCCGCGAACACCACCACGTTCTGTCCGGGGATGGGTTGGATGAACGGAAGCCCGAGCCCCGAGCCCGCTCCAGGCAGGACCGGAGCTCACGAATTCGAATCGGGTTTGCTGACAGTGCTACCCGCGCTCCACCTTGTTTCTCCCGCCTTCATTCGAGGTGCTAGGGTTGAGCCGCCGCGTCGGCCCCACACCCCCTGATGACCTCCGCAGCCCCTTCCCAAGCGAAGCCCGAGCCCCTCTCCGAGTTGCCCCCGCGGCCGCCTCCACCCGAGGCGCCGCGCCGCCGCTCCCGGTCTCGTGACTGGCCTCGCCGGATGAGCAGGGCCGCGGTGGTGGCCCTGATCCTCTTCGAGTTCACCGTGCGCGGCAGGGCGGGCCCCTGGAGGGAACTGGTGGCGGCGCTGCTGGCCGGGGCGGTGGTGGCCACCTTCTGCGGAGAACTGGTGCGCGACACCTGGGCCTTCCGCCTGCGCTTGTGGCGCCACCGGTGGCCGGACCTGCTCTTCGCCGTGCCAGCGGCGCTCTCGCTGGGGGCGGGGGGTCCCCGGGCCTCGGCGACCCTGCTGGCCCTGCGGCTGCTGGCGCGCGAGTGCATCGACCTGGTGGCCTGGCGCCCCGCGAGGCCCGTGCTCCAGGCCCTGCTGAGCCGGCCCCTGCCGCTGCTGTGCCTGTCCTTCCTGCTCACCATCTCCCTGGGGACGCTGGCGTTGATGTTCCCCGCGGCCACGCGCGACGGCATGGGCGCGCCCTTCCTGGTGGCGCTCTTCACCGCCACCAGCGCCTCGTGCGTGACGGGGCTCGCCGTGGTGGACACCGGCGGCTACTTCAGCACCTTTGGCCAATGGGTGATCCTGGGGCTCATCCAGGTGGGAGGTCTGGGCATCATGACCATTACCACCACGTTGGCCCTGGCCTTCCGCAGCCAGCTCTCGGCGCGGACCCGGGGGGCCATGCAGGAACTGCTCGAGGAGGAGACGGTGCTGGGCTTCCAGCGGATGCTCTACTCCATGGTCCTCATCACGGTGACGCTGGAGGTGCTGGGCGCGCTGGCCCTCTATCCGTCCATGGTGCTGGCCCCGGACGGCCATCCGCTGACCGCCTCCGAGCGGGCCTTCTACGCCGTGTTCCACGCGGTGAGCGCCTTCTGCAACGCCGGCTTCGGCCTCTACCCGGACAACCTCATGCGCTTCGTGGGCAGCCCCGGCGTCAACCTCACGGTGATGGCGCTCATCACCCTGGGCGGCCTGGGCTTCCCCGTCGTCACCTCGCTGCTGGACTGGAAGACGTGGAGGGAGCGCGGCCCGCGCGGTGCCTGGAGCTTCCTGCCGGTGCATACGCGCGTGGTGCTCCTCACCAGCGCGGTGCTGGTGGTGGGGGGCGCGCTCGCCTGGCTCGCCCTGGAGTGGAACCAGTCGCTGGCCGGGCTCTCGCTGGGACAGCGGCTGTGGGCCAGCTTCTTCCAGAGCGTGTCCCTGCGCACCGCGGGCTTCAACTCGGTGGATCTGTCGAAGCTGGGCACGCCCATGTTGCTGCTGTGCCTGGTGCTGATGTTCATCGGAGGCTCGCCGGGAGGCACCGCGGGCGGGGTGAAGACGACGACGGTGGCGGTGCTGGCCTTCACCTTCCGGGCCCTGCTCAACACCCGCTCGGAGGTGGAGGTGATGGGGCGCAGCGTGCCCCCGGCCACGGTGTACCGGGCATGCGCGGTGGCGCTCATCTCCTTCGGCCTGCTCTTCGGGCTGGCCTTCCTCCTCTTCGCCGCCGAGCCCCACCTGCCGTTCCGCGACCTGCTCTTCGAGGCGGTGAGCGCCTTCGGCACCGTGGGGCTGTCCACGGGGGTGACGCCGCAGTTGTCCGCCCTGGGCAAGCTGGTGGTGTGCGCGTCCATGTTCGTGGGGCGGCTGGGCCCCTTCACCCTCGCGCTCGCGGTGGGGTTGTCCAAGGCGCGCGCGAGCTACAGCTACCCCTCGACCAAGATCGTCGTGGGCTGAGGAGTGACGATGAAGAAGTACGTGGTGGTGGGCCTGGGACAGTTCGGCGAGCACGTGGCGCGGCGCCTGTCGGAGGCGGGGGGGGAGGTGTTGGCGGTGGACCTCTCGATGGAGCGGGTGGAGGCGCTCAAGGACGTGGTGGCGCAGGCGGTGCGGGCGGACTGCACCTCGGAAGAGGCCATGCGCATGCTGGGGGTGGCCAAGGCCGAGGTGGCGGTGGTGGCGTTGGGCGAGGAGGACTTCGAGCCGGCGGTGCTGGGCACCGCGGTGCTCAAGGGGTTGGGGGTGAAGACGGTGGTGGTGCGCACCTCGAGCTGGCAGCGGGGGAAGATCCTCTCGCTGGCGGGGGCCACGCGCGTGGTGTACCCGGAAGCGGAGATGGGCGAGCAACTGGCGAGGATGCTGCTGCACTCGAGCATGCAGGCGAGCACGGAGCTGCCCAATGGCTACGCGCTGGCCGAGCTGAAGGTGCCCGAGCATGCGGCGGGCAGGAGTCTGCAGGAGATGAGGCTGAGGCAGACGCACGGGCTGAACGTCATCGCCATCCAGCACCGGGGCGTGGTGAACGAGCCCATCCCCGAGGCGATGCTGCACGCGGGAGACATCCTGTTGGTGGCGGGCCGGGGCGAGCGCGTGGCGTCACTCGCCCGGCTGTGGGATTTGGAACGGTAGTCCCGCCTCAAGGGGGGACCGGGAGGGTGAAGCGGAAGGTGGCGCCCTGGCCCGACTCGCTCTCCACCCAGATGCGGCCGCCGTGACGCTCGACGAGGTGCCGGCTGATGTAGAGCCCGAGCCCCAACCCGCCAAAGCCAGACACGGGGGCGTTCCGGGCCCGGAAGAAGCGCTCGAAGAGGTGCGCCTGCTGGTCCGCCGGGATGCCGATTCCGGAGTCCGAGACGGAGACGAGCGCCTCCGCTCCGCTCCGGGTGAGCGTGACGCGGATCGGCCCTTTCTGGGGGCTGTACTTGAGGGCGTTCTCCAGCAGGTTCGTCAGCACCTGCGCGAGCCGGCTCCAGTCCCCCTGGACGACGAGCGCCTCCGCGCATTCCTCGTACTCCAGCGGGTGATGGAGACAGTGCGGGCGGAAGCCGGCCAGGACCTCGCGGATGAGCTCCTGGAGTGACAGGGGCTCGCGCTCCAGCTCCAGCAGCCCCGCCTCGATCCGCGAGGAGTCCAGCATGTCGGAGATCACCCCGGTGAGCCGGTCCACCTGGGCGAGTGCCTTCTGCGCGAGCTGGGGCGGGATGGGCTGCCCGGCGGCGCTCCGCTGCTCGAGCCTCTGCAAGTGGAGCTTGATGGGCGTGAGGGGGGTCTTCAGCTCGTGCGAGGCGATGGAGAGGAAGTCATCCCGGATCCGGATGGCCTCGTGGGCCTCGCGCAGCAGCCGCTCCCGCTCCTCCTGCGCGCGGCGCTCCTGCGTCAACTCGACGACCACGGCGCCGACGCCCACGATCCTCCCGCTCTTCGTCCGGACGGGGTAGTAGCTGACGCGCCAGTACCGCAACTGGCCCGGGGTGGCCGGGACCTCGAGCGCCGTGTCCAGTCCGATGAGGGGCTCACCGGTCTCCATGACCTGGCGCATGAGGGGCTCGATGGTGTTCGCCACGTACGGCGCCATCTCGCGGAGCTCCCGGCCCACCTCCTCCTCCCGGGTCTTGCCATGGAGCGCGGCCAGCGCGTCGTTGGTCCGGATGAAGCGCAGGTCGCGGCTGAGGAAGCCCAGTCCGATGGGCGCGTTGTTCAGGAAGGTGTCGAGCAGGGCGAACGACTCCTCCAGCTGCTCGCGCGCGTTCTGCTCGGCCGCGAACAACCGCTCCTGCTCCGCCTTGCCGCGGCGCTCCTCCGTGACATCCCGGTAGCTCCAGATGCGTCCGATGATGGTGCTTCCCATCCGTTGGGGCAGCGAGGTGAGCTCGAGGATGCGGCCATCGAGGAACTCGATGGTATCGACGTACACCTGCTCGGAGACCACGAACATCTCCTGGAGCCGCAGGATGAACCGCTCCGGGTCCTTGAGCAGGGGGGCGGCGACGGTGATCGACTTCGCGATGTCCATGTTCACCAGCAGGACGTCATCGGGGAGCCCCCAGAGCAGCTGGAACCGCTTGTTGTAGGCGGTGAGCCGCTGGTTCGTGTCCACCACGATCACGCCATCCGCGATGGAGTCGAACGTGGCGCGCAGCAGGGAGGCCGTCCGCTCCAGCTTCTCCCGGGCCTGGCGCTGCTCGGTGACGTCCACCATGATGCCGCGGAGCTTCGGGGGCTGTCCCTCCTCGACGAGCACCGTGACGTGGGCCCGCAGCCACACGATGCGTCCATCCGTGGCCACCATGCGGTACTCGAACTCATAGGGCCTGCGCTCCCGGGTGGCCTTCATGCAATAGGCCTGGGCCCACCCTCGGTCCTCGGGATGGACGTGGTTCTCCCAGAAGTCCGGCTCCTGTATCCATTCGAGGGGGGAATAGCCGAGCAGGCGTTCGGACTGCTTGTTGACGAAGGTGAAGCGGAAGCCCACGTCGGCTTCCCAGACGATGCAGTCCAGGGCGTTGAGGAGCTCTTCGTACTGTTGCTGGGTCCGGGTGAGCTCCTGTTTCAGTGCCTCGTGGTGGGCCGTCTCGGGTTGCGGGGCGCTCGCTCTCAGGCGGGCACAGGCGCCCAGGCACTGGCCGTCGTCTCCGAAGATGGGAAGCACGAGGGCTCTCATCCGCCGGGCTGGCTCGCCGCCTTCGCAGGCCGTCTCCTGTCCGGTGAGGGCCGTCCGGAGGGCATGGGTGAGCCAGGGGTGGTGGTGGAGCACCTCCTCGAGGGTCCGTCCTTCGAGCGGCGCTTCGAGCTCCCACCCTCCGGCGGGGGCCAGGGTGTTGTCCACCCGGACGATCCGACCCTGGCTGTCGACGATCAGCGTGGCGTGAAGGCTGGCCCCTACCAGGACGAGCAGCTTGGGAAAGGAGGGGACGGAGGGCTTTCTTCTTGCCTCACGTCCTTGCCCGTCGACTGTCGACATGGGCTTCCCTGCTCCCCTTGTGACGAGACACCTCCTCGCTACATGAATCTAATCTGCAACACGGTGAGGACATCACAAAGTCGGCCCAGCCTCTCTCTGACCAGCCCGGCGGACCGGGGCGTGTCAGGCCCTCAAGTACGCGCTGGGCCCCGGCGGTGTCTTCGCCGAGGTGCACTACCCCTCCCTCCTGGCCTCAATGCACCGAGGGCGGTGGAGCCGCGGTGGACTGGGCGGCCAGGGGAGACTCGAGGCGCGAGGCGATGCCCTGGTCCACCTGGCGCAGCAGCGCGGCGCAGAAGGCCTTCAAGTCATCCGGCTTGCGCGAGGTGATGAGGTTGCCGTCCTCCACCACTTCGCGATCCACCCAGCGCGCCCCCGCGTTGAGCAGGTCCGTCTTGATGGAAGGGAATGAGGTGACCGTGCGTCCGTCCGCGATGTCCGCCTCCACGAGCATCCACGGCGCGTGACAGATGGCGGCGATGGGCTTGTCCGCCTTGAAGAAGTCCCGCACGAAGCCGACCATCCGGGAGTCCATGCGCAGGTGGTCCGGTGAGTAGCCTCCCGGAATCACCAGCGCGGCGAAGTCCTCCGCCCGCACGTCCTGGATCGCCTTGTCGGCGCGGATCGTCTCCTTGCCCTTCTTGCCCTGGAGCTCCTTGCCGGCTTCCAGACCGATGATGACGGGCTCGTGCCCGGCCTGCTTCACCTGGTCGTAGGGCACCCGGAACTCCGAGTCCTCGAAATCCTTGTCCACGATGAATGCGATGCGCGCCATGAGCGCCTCCTTGGAAGAGGGATGCCTTTGTCCGTGTGCAAGGTGCCCACGACGCGCCCGCTGACAACGTGATGCCTCGTCTGGCCGAGGGGGAGGGTGGCGCCTGTCCGCCGGGCTGCCCCTCGGTGACGTCACCCGGCGTCTTCAGCGGGGCGCCGGATTCGATAGGCTGGGGCTCCCTCGAAGTCCTGCTTGCCCAGGGGAACCCCCGCCGATCTCAGCAAGGCGTACACCACCGTGATGTGGAAATAGAGGTTCGGGAGGACGGAGAGGAGCACGAACGACCGGGGGTTCTCGAAGACGCGAACCTCTCCCGGCTTGGCCACGGAGATGGGCCGTTCCGGCCCGGCGTCGACCTCCTCCCGCGAGATCGTTTCCAGATAACCGAGCGCCTCCTGGATCAGCGTCCGCAGCGCGGTGAATGACGTCAGCCGCTCGCCGAACTCCTGCTCGGAGCCCCTGTTGAAGACCGCGAGCTCCGGCGACTCATCGTCCAGAGCGATGCGGCCGGCCAAGCGCGCGGCGCACCCCTTCGCGCCAGAGACGACGATCTCCACCTGTCTCGACAGCGGGAACATGTCCGGATGGAGGCGCCGCTCCAGGAGCAGCTCCGGATTCATCCGTTCCTTCTCCGCGAAGGCGGCTGCCTTTTGGAGGATGTGCTCCAGGTTCCGCAGCATGCGGAGCAGGGTGGGGATGCTGGCTTGATGGACTGAGATTTCCATGGAGTTGTCCTGGAGTGACCCGTACCGCCGCCGGCGGAACGTCCGCTTCCGACAGGTCGGCCATGCTCCGTGAAGGATGTGCGTTCGCGGCCCGAGCCGGGTTGTTATGGTGGCGGCCCTATGCCTCAGCTCATCGTCACCGCAGTGGGTCCCGATCGTCCAGGGCTCGTCGCCGACCTCACCCGTCATGTGTTCGACGTTGGCGCCAGCCTCTCCGACAGCCGCATGGTCAATCTGCGCGGCCACTTCGCCCTGCTCGCCCTCATCGAGGGTTCCTCCGAAGCGCTCGCCTCGCTCCGGCGCAAGCTCGAGAGCGACGGCTCGGGGATGGGGCTCCGTCTCGAGATGTACGAGGCGGCCGCCAGCACCTCGCGGGCTCCTGGCGGCGTTCCCTACCGCCTCAAGGTCTACAGCAACGACCAGCCGGGCATCGCCGCCCGCGTGACCGCGCTCCTCCGCCAGCACTCCGTCAACGTCGAGGAGCTCGAGACTCGCGTCGAGTCGGCGCCCTTCGCGGGGACGCCGCTCTTCGTGCTCGAGGGCGTCGTCACCCTTCCGCAGGGCACGAGCGCCCGCAGGATGCGGGACGAGCTGGGCGCGCTCGGCGAGAAGATCGGCTGCGACATCGATCTCGACGCCATCTGAAGAATGCTGGCGTTGTTCATGTCTCCAACCCGCCACCCTCGAGAGGACCCCCATGCCTGCTACACGTCGCCGGATGATGAGGTTGCTGTGTCTCGCGCTGATGGGGGCCTCCTCGTGGGGGATGGGCGCCTGCCGCACGGCCGGGGAGGGGAGTGGGCTCCCGCGTGGGAGCGGGTCACCTGACGGTCCGGCCTGTACGGATGACGCGTGGGAGGACGACGACACGCTGGAGCAGGGGCTGGCCGTCCCCGCCGTCTCCCACGTCTTCAATCACGGGCCGTTGAAGCTCGAGGGGCGGGTGGCGTGCCCCGGGGACGCGGACTGGATTCACGCCCATGGCGACTGCTGCTACCCCTCTGGCGCGGTCGTGCGCTGGGACGCGGCGCTGGGGCCGTTGGAGGTCGAGCTCCTCGACGGCAAGGGCAACCCGCTGCCGTTGAGCGCACCTGGGGACATCGTTCAGCACCAGGCGGGTGAGGTGCGTCTCCTGCGGGCGGAGCACGGAGGCCCCTTCTTCGTCCGCGTCCGTGCCACTGGCGCGGCGGCGGTGCCGTACTCCGTCGACGTGTCCGCGCCCGTGTTCGTCCGGTAGCGCCCTCGTTCTCAGCCTCGGTGCCGCTCGGCCGCGCGATAGAGCCGGGTGAGGGAGTAGTCCAGAAGCGACTGTCGCGAGGTCATGTAGTGGCGCGCCCGAACGAAGGGCAACCAGACGCGGCTGCCTACGCGCACTTGCGCCTCCTCGAGCTTCTGGCGCGGTATCCATTCGCCACCGAGATTTCGCACCAGCACCTCGCCCAGGTACGCACCAATGGCGGGCACGGCGGTCTCGTCAATGGCTTCCCGCTGGCGGCTCGCCGGGAACTCCTCGCGCCAGAAGTAGAAGTCGGCGTCCGTGAGGGACTCGGGTGTCGCCTCGAAGATGGAGGGAACCTTCGTGTGCAGCAGGGCCACGAGGTGCTCGGCGAGGGTGCTGTAATGCTCGCGAGCACGTTCCGCGTCGTCCACGTCCGAGGGGAGGGCGGAGTCGACGGGGCGCCACTCCTCGGGCTCGGGCGGCTGCCAGGCGTTGAGCTCGGCGATCCTGCGCTGGCGCTCGTGACTGGCGGCGCGGTCCACCACACGCGAGAGGAGCGGAGCCAGGTCCGGGTGGAAGCGGGGCTCGACGGGGGCGAGCCTCGCACTGCGCGCGAGCAGGTTGTGCAGCACGGTGTCGAAGTCCAGGTCCGGCCGGAGGTGGGCGTGGGCGCGGGCCTGGGCAAGCCGTGCCTCCCTGCTGGCGAAATCCGCCACGGTGGGCCACGTCACCAGGAGGACGGAGCCATTCGGGAGTTCCTCCACCCGGTGGGCCGGTGTGGACAGCATGCGCTCGCGACCGACTATCTCCACCAGCTTGGGGCCGAAAACGTTGAGCCAGAACACCTCGTAGATTTTGTCGAACCCGTCTCTTCTTCGAGTCTCGTCGTCGCGGCCAAAGCTGGGGAAACCAGCCAGCTCCATATCATCACTGCTGTGAGCCACGGCATGGGGAACCAGGTAATGGGAAGCCCACTCACGCACCATCTCCATAAAATGGCGGCAGCGCTTCTCCTCCGCAAAGAATAAGAGCGGCTTCACATTGATGATGATGTCTAGTTCGGGAACTCGCGGTGGAAGCCATAGCCTGAGTCGACTGTCCAGCGCGGGCCACTCTGTCCGGTAGAGCCCCAGGGCCGTACTGTTCCCATCGAGTCGCTCGTCCAGTGCCTTCCAAATAGAAGCACGAGAGTATTTGCGCAGCCGCTTTCCATTGACGATGTCCGGCATCCACCCGCTGGCGTACTTCTCAATCGCCTCGATGAGTGGCTCTAGTTCGCTTTCCCGTGCCGCCTGCGGGTTGAAGGCACCTTTGAAATCGAGCCAGAGGCTGTCCTCCGGCTGCAAATCATGCACGCTCAGCGCCTTCATTGGACCGATACCTCCACTTCCGGAACCATTTCCTTGGCTTCGTCCAAGGCTCTCGTCAAGACGTTCTCATTCTTGGGCTTGAGGTCTCCGCCTTCGTAAACGAGACGTACTCTCGGCACCTTCACCTTGCTGCCTCCAGGGAGAAGGGATTGGATGGAGTCGCGGCGGATGTCCAGCGTCTCGCCGTAGTTCCGCAGAGCTTCCCTTGCGTCCTCAATCATCTGGGCCGCCAAGGTTTCGAATTTCATCCCCGAGAGGTCTCGGCTCTTGAAGCTGAACGTCTCGACACGACGTGGCTGTCCGGCAAGCCCGCCCTCTTCGATGACGAGCACATCCGCGTAGCGCAGCCCCGGGCTCGGCTTTCTCACGCCCACATTCGTTTCAATGCGGGGCTTGTCGAAGTCCCCGAGGAAGCGGCGCTGTGCCCGAGGTAGCTGCGCGTCGGCCTCCAGCAGTGCCACCATGACGCGCTCGAAGGCCAGCCCCCGGGCGAACCACGCCCGCATCTGCTCGTAGGCCTCCCATGGCAGCGGGCCCTTTGCGGCCTTGCCCTCCTTCACCTCTCCCAGGCGCTTCTCGTAGTAGTCGACGTACTCGCGCCAGCGTGGGTTGCCGCGGGCCCCAGGCGGCGGGGCGTCGAGAGAAGGGCGCTGCTTCACCAGCACGCTCGCGTCCTTGGGCAGGCGCGGGCTCGCCGACTCGAGCTCCACCGCCGAGAGTTTCGCTTCCACTACCTCCCGCGTGTGGCCGGCCTGTTCGTCCACCAGCGAGGCCAGGGTGCCAGGGCGCTCCACTTCACGCGCCACCCAGCCAGAGCGGTGTGTGGCTTCGTCGGCCGCGGTGGCCACCTTCCCGGTGCCTGTTTCCGCACCGCTCCTGCTCGCGGAGGAGCCCGTGGCCTTGAGCCTGGCGCTGGACATCAGCGGCCGGGCCCTGGCCACATCCCCTCGGGCCTCATGCAGCGCCAGCGCGGCGTCCACCCCGCCCACGGCGACGAAACGGCTCGCCTCCCGGCTGGCCTGGATGTACCGGGCCAGTTCCCGCAGTCCCTTCAGGCCGAGCAGCCCTTCCAATCGCCGCGCCGTTTCATCGAGGGCTCGCAGCCGCAGCTCCATCGCCTCGAGTCCGCCGAGGAGGTGCGGCCCCGTCCCCGGTGCGCCTCTCCCCTCGGAGAGGTAGCGCACGCCCTTGCCACCCGCGTAGAGCGCCACCAGGAGTGCCGCTGGCGCCAATTCGCGCGTGGCCTGCTCGTATCTGCCTTGTGTCAGCGCGTACGCCCCATGGCCCGTTCCGGCCAGCAGGCTGTAGAAGCCCAACGGCACGCCGAAGGTGAGGTGGTCGAAGCCACCCAGCACCACGTTGCCCCCGGAGAAGTGCTGCGCCGCCCACTTCCTCTCCGCCTCGTCGAGGGCCTCCTGGTAGCTTGGAGGAAGTTGGCCTCGTATGAGGGTGAAGTTGAAGCCTCTCGCATCACCGCTGAGCGAAGTGCTGGAGAGCGCATCCCTGCCAGCGCGGGCAAGGCCTCGGCCCAGGTCCTTCCATTGAAAGTCCCGATCCGCACGGGCCGTGGGTTTCAGCCCTCTCTTCTCCAGTGCCGTCTGGAATTCGGGCAGCAGCGCGAGCGTTTCCGCCAGCCGTTTGTGCTGGGCCAGGAGGAAGAGAATCTCCCTCAAGTCGTCGTCATGGGCGGAGTCGACGATGAAGACGGCGAGTACCTGGGCCCTGACGGTTCCATGAGCCTCGGTGGCATTGAGGAGGAGGGAGGTTCGCTTGTGGTTGAGAATGCCGGCGGCATCCTCGCGCGGTGTGCCCTGGGCTCCCAACCGCACGGCGCGCCAGTCGTCCAGCGCTTCCACCAGGCGGGGCATGTCCACGTGCTCCTGCAGCGCGAGGAATTCGACGGGCGAGGCGCACGTGAGGAAGGGGGCGAGGAGTGCCTCCCTGTCGCCGGAGGAGAAGTCGGGCCAACCCGGGGGCAGGGCCCTACCTCCGCAGGCGGCGGGGCCCTGGGCGTACGAGGCTGCTCCGCTCGCGCTCCCCATGGCTGCGTCCGGGCCCAGTCCCCGGGCGCCCCAGCGGCGGTGCAGCCTCTCCTGCTCGCCCGGCGCCCCCGTCTCTCGCATCGTGGAGAGGGCTCGCGGGCCGCCAGAGGAGCTCCCACCGGGTTGCGGTGCCAGCGTGACGCAGCCGCTCGTCAGTAGCACGACCCCCAGCAGCACCGCCGCCCACGGATATGCCCGGGCCTCAGCGCGCATTGTCCACCCCGACTCCGGCCCTTCCACCTGGGACAGCAACAGCAGCAGCGGCGATGTGGAAGTCATCGGGGCCTCTAACGGGGACTTCCATACTAGCCCGTTGGCGCGGCGGTGGTGCCGTACTCCGTCGACGTGTCCGCGCCCGTGTTCGTCCGGTAGGCACACGCGCACGTCTACCAGTCGCCAGCGGTCATGTTACGCTGCACCACTTCGGAGGTGCAGTGCATGAACGAAGCCCCGCCCTTTCGGCCAGGAGATGCGCAGGTGCGGCAGCGGGTGCCGCATCTGCTCGGGATGCGGTGCAACGCGTTGGAGCAGCACCTCCCCCAGGTGGGGATGGAGGTGGCCGGCTACCGGCTGGAGGCCACGCTGGGCAGCGGCGGCCAGGGCACCGTGTTCCGCGCCCGGCGTGAGGAGCTGCTGTTCGCGGTGAAGTTCGTCTCCCTGCCGCATGCGGCGTCCTGGGCCCGGCGTGAGCTGGACGTCATGATGAAGCTGTGGCGCGCGGGAGGGTTGCCGCTGGAGGGGCATGGCCTGTGGCCCGCCCGCGAGCCTCGCTTCCTGTTCATCGTCACGCCCTATGTGCGCGGGCTGCCGCTGGACGCGTGGGTCCGGGAGAACAACCCCAACGCGCTCGAGGTGGCGGACCTGGTGCGTCAGGCCGCGCGGCTGCTGGGGGCGGTACACGCGGCCGGAGTCGTCCACCGGGACGTGAAGGGGCCCAACCTGCTGGTGTACGGCGAGCGTCGGCTGGTGCTGGTGGACTTCGGGGTGGCCACGTACGAGGGCGCTCCCACGGTGACGGGGCCCGTGCCCCCGGGCACCTGGCCCTATCTCAGCCCCCGGGTGTGGCGCTCCTGGCGTGGCGAGGAGGACTCGCGCGCCACTCCGGACGATGATCTCTGGGCCCTGGGCGTGGAGCTCTACCAGTTGCTCACCGGTGGGCTGCCCTTCCGGGGAAGAGAGGGCGAGCTGGTGCACGCCATCCTGCACCAGGAGCCGAGGGTGCCGCACGAGCTCAACCCGCGAGTGCCCAGGGTGCTGGGGGAAGTGTGCTGGCGCATGCTGCGCAAGCAGCCCGGGGAGAGGTACGCGGACGCACGGGCGGTGGAGGCGGCGCTGGAGGAGGTGGTGAAGCAGGCGGATGAGACGTGGAAGGTGCCGCTGTGCGAAGCCTGGAGTCACCACAACGCCACCACCGCGTGGCAGGAGGACATGTGGAGGGGAGGAGTGGACCTGCTGGCACTCTACGAGCGCCGGGCCTCCTACGCGCAGCGGCCCGTGAGGGGCAAACCGCGTCCGCCGGATGAGGTGTCCACTCAGGGCATGCCTGGAGAGGAGCCGCCTGGAGCCGACCCCACGGTGGTTCCACTGGCAAACGAGGATGCCCCGAGGGACTCCGTGCCGTCCGACACGTCGGTGCGACCGCATGCCCCGGACACGTCTGCCGTGCGCTCGCGTCGGATGCTCCATGCTGCCAGTGCGGTGCTGGCTCTGGGTCTGGGCGTGTGGCTCGCCGTGCCCTCTCCACCACGTCCCTCCATGTCCACGACCTCACCGGTGGGGACACCCCGAGCCGTCCTACCGCCGGAGTTCTACCCCATCACCCTGGAGCCGGGTGGCCAGGAAGTGGCGCCCCCGTGGCGGCGGCTGGAAGGTGACGGCGGCGCGGCGCCCGAAGCGGCGGAAACCCCCGCGCCCGTCGCCAGCGCGACGCAATCCCAGGACACGCGCGTGAGTACATTTCGCAAGGATCCCCAGGGCACCCAGCAGCAGCCATCCATGGACTCGGGCTCCACGGCCGTGAAGGCGGGGGCGGCCCTCCTCGGCTGCGCCCTCGCCACCGGTTGTCCCGGCCCCACCACCACCGCCGTCCAGGTGCGGTCCCTCCCCGCTCCCACCGAGTGTCCGCCCGGCTCGTTGCGCACCATGAAGGAACTGGGCCTGCGCATCGGAAGGAATCTGGGGGCCGAGTTCCCCAACCAGGACGAGAACGAGACATTCGTTCCCGTGCGCGAGGGGCCAGGCACCACGATGGAGATCGAGCCCACCCGGACGAATCTGCCCGCGGGAGATAACGTGGTCTCCGGAGAGCTCTTCTTCGGCGCGGACCGCATCTACGGCCGCTTCACCCAACTCCACACGCCGGATGGGCATACGTACCCCATCTGCATGGTGCTCGTTGACCGGGGCGGCGACGTGGGGGTGGGGGGCAAGCAGGTGAAGCCGGGCGAGAAGCCGGGCACCGCGCTGATTTCATACTCCGAAGGCGTCATGCCGGTGGAGCGTTTCGAGTAGAAGGCCCGGCAGCGGACAAGGGCGGACGGAAGAGCAGGGGCGACGTAGGAGGTGCTTGTTTCCCAGAGCACTCCGGAGGTAGTACGCCCCATGCCCTGCCCGCTGCCCACCGCCCCCCTGCTGCTGGCGCTCCTCGCCACGACGCCTGTCCTCGCCGAGCCCCCGTCCGAAATCTGGGACGCCGTGACCGCTCGCCACCTCGAGCTGACGGCGGACAGCTCCGGGCAGGTGCACGAGGTGCGCATCAGCCCCGGCCTCACCACCACCCTGGTGTTCAACGCGCCGCTGCTGCGCGGGGGCGTGGTGCTGGAGGCACGCGAGCGTTTCCGGGTGGTAACAGTAGACGAGGCCACGGGCATCGTCATGCTCCTGCCCTCGGGGGCGCTGCCACCGGGGACGCAACCACTCCTCACGGTGCGCTTCGCGGATGGCGCGGTGCCGACGAGCGCCACCTTCCGGTTGGTGGTGCACCCCACCCGGGCCGAGCCGCAGGTGAATGTGTACCGCCAGCCGCGCTCGGCCGAGTCCTTTCAACTGGAGGCGAGACAGGAGCACGAGCGGGCCGAGCGGTGCGAAGCGTGGCTGGCGCAAACCCAGACAGAGCAGAAGAGTCCCGGAGGCATTGCCGGGCTCATCGACTCCGGGCTGGTGGAGGGCACGAGAAGCATCGCGGCACAGGACATTTTCGACACGACTCGACAGCCTCCCGGAGAGGCTCTCAAGAGAAACAAGGCTTACAGCTACCGTGCCGAGGGACGGGTGGCGGTGGCGCTGGAGGTGAAGAACACGAGCGTGCAGCCCTGGACGGTGGATGCGGAAGGCGCGGCGCTGGTGGGGAAGGGCGGCGCGCCGCTGCGGGTGCTGCGCGTGTGGCAACCAGCGCCCATTTCTCCCGGAAAAGAGCGGGGCCTCGTGGTGGTGGAGGCGGAGGCCACGGAGGAGCAGGCCCGTGGCGCCTATGTCCTCAGATTGGGAGAGGCGAACGGGCTGCGCACCGTCACCCTTCGGGGCGTGACGTTCCCGTGAGCGCCGACCCGGACTCCGCCTGCCTGGCTGTAACGGGCTGGCCCGCGGGACAGGCAGGCTTGGCCACCCCATTTCGCGTTTTGTTGATTTGGGGACAAAGATTCCGGTGTCCATGATCTCCAGCCCCGTTCAGGCCCCGCGCTCCGAACCCGATCCGTACCCATCCCTGCTGGAACGCCTGCTCGCCCACTATCCGGAGACTCCCGAGGCGGAGGAGCGACTGAGCGAGCTGCAGGCGCTGATGTCCTCGGCCCGTCCCCGGGCGCCGCTGGCGGAGCGCATGGCGTGGCTGGAAGAGCTGGCCCGCTGGCTTCGGACACGTGGCGCCACCCCCTCGCGGCGCGGGCGGCTGGGAGCGGTGGAGTCCTCTGGCTCGGCGCGCCTGCGGTTGCTGGTGGAGGTGCTCGCCGAGGTGCCCTCGTGGTGCGAGAAGTTGCGCGGTGTCGTCGCGTCGGTGCTGGCCGAGACGTCCGCGCTGAGGCTGTTCACCGAGCCGGGCCTGTCCGCCGGCCGGAGCCTGCTGGGGGATGCCGTGGCGCGGCTCGGATGCCGGCTGGTGCCCCCCGCGCCGGACGAGCACGACCTGGCTCCACTGGTATGGCGCCTGTTCCCCGGTGAGGAAGGGGAGGTCTGGCTGGACGAGCTGTCCGAAGAGCACGTGGTGGCCCTCTGCGCCCTGCTGCGCTCGCCGTCCTTCTCCCCGTTGAAGGCGGCGGTGGAGGACGCGGTGGTCGTGCTCGCCACGCGCGCGAGTGCCCTGGGTCTGGAGAGCGACGTGCTGGCGAGGCTACCGCCGGGGCCGCTCGAGTGCTCTCCCTTCGTCCGCCTTCCGCGTGCATGCGAGGCCCTGCGGGTGGCGGTACGGGCGGACCCGGAGGGGTTCGCGGTGGAGCAGGCGCGTGAGGCCTGCGCCGAGGCCCTCTCCGGCTGTCGCACCGCCGTGCAGGGCGTGTTGCGCCACATGGATGCGCACGCGGTGGGAACCGAGCTCGTCTACCGGCTGGAGCAGCTCGGTCATGCGTTGGACCGGCTGGAGCCCCTGCTGTGGTTCCTCGCTCCGGATCGCACCCAGGCGCTGCCGGGAGCCGCCACCCGGTTGCTCTCCTGTCTGGTTCATGCGCACGAGCAGGAGCGCAGCGTGATGGGGGTGTTCCGCAGCAGCGTGCGCTGCATCTCGCGGCGCATCTTCGAGCACACGGGCGAGGTGGGCCGTCACTACATCACCACCACCCAGGACGAGTACCACCAGATGGTGAGCGCTGCGGCGGGTGGAGGGCTGCTCACCGCGAGCACCGCGGCGTTCAAGCTGCTCATCGCCTTCGCGGCGCTGCCGCTCTTCTTCGAGGGGTTGGCGGCCGCCACCAACTACGCCCTCGGATTCCTGCTCATCCAACTGCTTGGCTTCACCCTGGCCACCAAGCAGCCCTCCATGACGGCCGCGGCGCTGGCGGCCTCGATGGACGTGAAGGCCGGCGACAAGGGCATGCACAGTCTGGTGGAGCAACTGGCGTGCATCACCCGCTCCCAGCTGGCCTCGGTCTTCGGCAACCTCGGCGCGGTGGTCGCCACCGTCACCCTGGTGGGCGTCGTCCTCCAGTCGCTCCGGGGCCAGCCGCTGCTGGACGTGAAGGAGGCGGAGTACGTGGTGCGCTCGCTCCACCCGCTGAAGAGTGGCACGCTCCTCTTCGCCGCCCTCACTGGAGTGCTGTTGTGGTGTTCGAGCATCTGCGGGGGATGGTTGGAGAACTGGGTGCACTACAGGCGCCTGCCGGAGGCGCTCGCGCGTCACCAGGCCCTGGTCGGCCTGCTGGGTGGAGCGCGGGCGAGAGGGTTGGGTGAGGCGCTCGCGCGCCATGCGTGTGGCCTGGGCGCGAATGTCAGCCTCGGACTGTTGCTGGGCATGACCCCCGCCGTGTGCCGCTTCTTCGGTCTGTCATTGGACGTGCGGCACGTCACCCTCAGTGCTGGAACACTCTCCTTCGCGGGTGTGACGCTGGGGCCCGAGCGCCTGGTGGAGCCGGACTTCCTCTGGGCGGTGCTGGGCATCGCCCTGGTAGGGGTTGTGAACCTGGCGGTGAGCTTCTCCCTGGGACTCTCCGCGGCGGTGCGGGCTCGAGGGCTGGCGCCGGTGGGATTCCTTCGCCTGGCCTGCGCCGTCCTCGCTGGTGGCCTCCGCTCCCTCTCCAGCTTCATCTTCCCGCCCCAGCCCCTGCTCCCGGTCCATCGGCCTTCCTCACCGTATGGTGTGCGGTCGGCGGAACGCCCGCGCCCCTCCCGTCAGGGGACACAGGGAGAGGACTGCTCCTCGCGCACCCATTGAGATGTCCGGCCGCGAGAGGGGGAGGGCGTCCGGCACCGGACCTCGGGGCTCAGGGCCGCGGAACCCCCAGCTCGTAGGCCTTGCGGATTTCGTGCGCGCAGGCGCGTGACAGCTCGCCTTCGCCTCCGGTGGTGTTCAGGCGGGCGCGGGCCAGGAGCATGTACTGGCTCTTCCCGGCATCCACCCACGGGTAGAACCCGAACATCCCTGGCGAAGAGTGGCCCGTCACACTCCAGGCATTGTTCACGGACTCGCGCTCCAACCAGTGTCCGAGCCCGTAATACGCCTGGCCCGCCGCTGTCCACGGCGTATACGTCACGCCGGGGCCACCGGGGTAGGCGGGCACGGCATCGGCATTCAACCTCACGGACATGGCGTACTGGTTGCCGAGCAGTTTCTGGAGGAAGACGCGGTAGTGCGCCGCGCTGCCCCAGAACCCCCCGGCCACGGCGACGGCACTCGGGGTCTGCGGCAGGCTGGTGCCCAGTTGGGCATTGAGCCAGTCGATGACGCTGACCAGTCCCGTGCCCGTCCTCCCTCCCATGTCATCCAGGGCGAGCTTTTGCATGTGCCCGCCGTCGTAGAAGAAGTGGCCGTCCTGGAGGATGCGGTACGAGACGTCCTTGTAGCTCGGACCGTAGCAGTCCGAGACGGTCGTCCCCGCGTCTCCACAGATGGTGTCGGTGCGCTCGAGGTAGCCGCTGGTGAAGTTGAGCCGCTTCTTCTCGGCCGTGCTCAGGTTCGCGTAGCCCTTGGACTGCAGGTAGGCGCTCGCGTAGAGCCACTTGCTCGCGGAGGCGAGCGGCATCACCGTCGTTTCCGACACGTTGCTGCCTCGTGAGAAGCCGAAGCGCTTCGCCGTGCCATTCCCCACCTCCCAGTAGAAGTCCCCGAGTGACGTGCAGGCCGGTGCGGAGTTGGCCGTGTCCACCGCGGCCTGCTCGTACACCGTCAGGGCCGCATGCGAAGTGCCGGGGAGCGCGATGAGGCCCAGCATCGACAATCCGCCTGCCAGGATGTGGCCCGTCTTCCATGTCCGCTTCATGTTTGATTCCCCTCGTGTGTGGCTCTTCCAACCTGGAAGGCGGCCTCAGGTTGCACGCGGATGGGAGGGAGTGGAAGCTCCATGGGGTGCCCCACGAATGCGAGGCAGACCTTGCTCGACACCTCACCTGAGCGGAAGTCGTTGGCGG
The DNA here is from genome assembly GCF_024623785.1 of Archangium lipolyticum. Lineage (NCBI taxonomy): Bacteria > Pseudomonadati > Myxococcota > Myxococcia > Myxococcales > Archangiaceae > Archangium > Archangium lipolyticum. The sequence continues at coordinate 270,368 of NZ_JANKBZ010000011.1, read as the reverse complement.
TTCACGGCATCGAGTTGTCCTACGAGGTCCGCGGGCACGGAGAGCCCCTGCTGCTGCTCCATGGCTTCACGGGGGCGGGCTCCGACTGGCGGCACGTCTTCGATCTCGACGCGCTCGCGCGGGAGTTCCAGCTCATCCTCCCCGACCTGCGCGGCCACGGCAGGTCGACCAATCCCTCCGGAACCCTGACGATACGGCAGTGCGCCCTCGACGTCCTGGCGCTGCTCGACCAGCTCGGCATCGAGCAGCCGCTGGCCATCGGGTTGAGCTTCGGGGGCAACGCGCTCCTGCACCTGGCCACGCTGTTCCCCCAACGTGTGAGGCGCATGGTCATCGCCGCGGCCACGCCGTACTACCCCGCCCAGGCACGAAAACTGATGGCGGCGATGACCGAGGAGTCCCGGTCCCCAGCCGAGTGGGCGGAGATGCGGGGCCGCCACGTCCACGGTGATGAGCAGATTCGCGCCCTGTGGCGGATCGGACGCGGCTTCGCCAACAGCTACGACGACATGAACTTCACGGGCCCGCTGCTGTCGACCATCGTGGCGCCGACCCTCGTGGTGAACGGGGACCATGATCCGTTGTACCCGCCCGAGCTGTCGCTCGAGCTATTCCGGTCCATCCCCGACGCGCGGCTCTGGATCGTCCCCAACGCGGGGCATGGCCCCATCTTCGGGGAGTACCGCGAGGCCTTCGTGCACACGGCGCTGGCCTTCCTGCGCGAGGGCACCCGCCCACCCGCGGCTGGCGCCCCGTGAGGAGTCATTGGGTTGAGGGTCTTCCTGCGAGTGCTTTTCCTCGGATATGTATGTGGCTCGTTTTTCGCGGGAATCCTCCATGAATCCAAGAGCCTCTGTGTTTCGTGCTGTCCTGTGCGTCTTTCTCGCTGGCTGCAGCAGCCAGCCCGGGCCCCAGGGTCCTGAAGGAGCGGCAGGACAGCCGGGGGCGCAGGGGCCCGCGGGTGACAAGGGGGAGAAGGGAGACAAGGGCGACAAGGGCGATACCGGGCTCGAGGGTCCCCCAGGCGTGATGTACGTGCGCACGAAGGTGGTCGGCCCCGCGGGAACCGCCCTGGAGAGTGGAAACGCGCTGCGCAACGCCATCGCGGGAATCCCGGATGGCCAGGCCTGGCGGATCAAGGTCGAGCCGGGTCTCTATGACCTCGGGGCCTCGCCACTCCTGCTCAAGCCGAACATCCACCTGGAGGGTTCCGGCAGGCGCTTTACCACGCTTCGCTCCTCCAGTGTCACGGCTGTGGGGACCGTGGTGGGGGCCTCGGGCGCCGTGATGAGCTCGCTCAGCGTGGAGAACACCGGTGGCGGTGCGCTGTCCATGGCCGTCTACAGCGAGAACACGGACTTCGGCTTCCACGACATCGACGCCAAGGCGTCGAATGGGACCGAGCGCACGTATGCCGTCTTCCTCCATGGAGGGAAGGGGAGCTTCGAGAACGTCCGTGCGCTCGCGTCCGCCCCCAGCGGCAACGTCGCCGGGTTCCGTTGCGTGTCCTGCGCCGTCACGCTCAGGGATTCCTCTTTCGAGGGACGGAGCGGCTCCGACAACCATGGCATCAGCCTGGCCGGAGGGAGCGTCGAGCTGAACGACGTGAGCGCCAGCGCGATCGACGGCACGCGGAATTGGGGCATCGCCAGCAGGGATGGCAATCACCAGGTGTCGCTCGTCGACGTGCAGGCTTCGGCCAGCGGTGGAGAGCTGGCGATCGGGCTGCTCGTCAGCGGAGGGAACGGGAGCGTGCGCAACAGCCGCCTGCAGGGGAGCAATGCGGCCTCTTCCCAGGGCATCTCCACCTTCGTGACCGCGAGTGACACCACGAGCCACTCCCTCACCGTGGAGAACTCCATCCTCATCGGGCAGTTCGCGAGCATCTGGCGCGCGAGGACTTTCGACGTGCGCATCGGCCACACCCGGCTCGACGGCCGCGCCCTTCAGGAGGAGAACTCCACCGGCAGGTATGTCTGCCTGGGGACCTACGACGCGGACTTCGGCGCCACCTCCTGTCCGTGAGCCCCTCGGCCGGGAGGTGGCGGGAGACGGCTCAGCGCACCTGCCGGTACTGCTCCAGCGAGAGCGGCTTCACCAGCTTGCGGCCCACGCGCAGCCAGAGCGTGCCCGCGTCGTCCGTGGCTCCGGCGATGCTCCCGCCCGGCACCTGGTAGCGGAACACCTCGCCCTTCTCCGCTCCGTCCGTGGCGATGATCTCCACGGGGTAGGGGATGGGCTGAGACTCCGTGGGCACCCCGCTGGTGAAGAGATAGAAGGACTGGTCCAGCCCCGGCAGCACCTGCTGCGCCACCAGCGCGCCGGTGGGCGAGAGGGGCTGCTTGTCCTTGTTCACCACCTGCCCGGTCGCCGTGTCCAGGAACCAGGTCCGGTTGGTGGCGATGACCGCCAGCCGCGTGCCACTGGCATAGGGCACCAGGGCTGCCACCTGTCCCGTCAGATCCGGGGAGATCCACTTGCGGTTGGTCGGCGGGTCGCACCGCCCCGCTTCACCGTAGATGCCGGTGATGGCGCAGGCGCGCACGTATGCGGCGCTCGTGCCTTGCGTGGCCATGTAGAGCCGCGTGCCCGTGGAGTCGAGCGCGACCGCCGGCGCCGGGGCGTTGAAGGGCGTCTGGGTGTCGATGAGGGAGAAGGAGCTGGTCCACCGTCCATCGGCGCTGGACACCAACCCCACCATGATCTCCGCCTCGCTGCCGGGAATGCCGCTCTGGACCGGGACGGCGATGGTGCCATCCCCCCGGTCGACCGGCTCGCCGATGAGGAAGCCCGGGATGTCCTTGCTCGCGTCCGGGGAGCCGCCCGCCAGCTCCCACAGCTTCGTGCCCGCGGGGTTGTAGCGGGCCAGGGTCTTCGGGGTGCCACCCTCGCCCTCGTCCCAGACCAGGGCATCTCCATTGGGCAGCACCGTGAGCCGATCCACCTTCACGCGGACCGCGGTGCCCAGTGTGAACTGCGGGCTGACGGAGAAGAACCCCGTGTTGGGCGTCCACACCCAGCGCCAGCCCGTGCTGGCGGGCCTCCGGTCGGTGATGTTCGTGTTACGGGCGCACGGGATGATCATCTCCACGCGTTGCGTGCTGTCCGGGTTGCTCCTCGGCACCTTGTAGAGCCCCGAGCGTCCGTTGCCCTCCTGGGCACACCCGATGAACGCCACGTTCCCCTGGGACTCCCGGCCCTCGGCGATGAAGAGGTCCGGCACCACCTGGTCGGTGGCCGAGGTGGGCTCCACCACTTCCGCCACCGGCAGGAACGTGGCCGGCTGCGCCTGGGAGACGTTGGTACGTCCGTCGGCGCAGGTGACGCGCGCGGTGAGCGACAGGGTCGCCGCGATGCCGCGCGAGTAGCGGATCTCGCTCATCCCCAGCACCACCGGGGTGGGGTTGCCCGCGTAGGCCACCTGCTTCAGCAGCTCATTGTTGTCGAGCAGGTCCACGCGCTGCACCTGGTCACAACCGGACGTGGAGACGGAGAGCTTGAGGCTCGTCCCCACGGTGCTCGGCTCGTCCACGATGATGCTGACCTGGGGTGGGTCGGGCGTGGTGACGGGCGGGGGGTTGTTACAGGCCAGCGAGAGGAGTGGCAGCAGCAGCGCCGGGCGCGCGAGCACCCGGCTCGGAGAGCGGTTTGACATGGTGGCGCGCAGTCTAGCCCGTGCGCCACCTGGCCGGCATCAGGGCTCCAGGATGACGATCTCCACGCGCCGGTTCAGCTCGCGGCCCTTCGGCGTGAGGTTGGGGGCGATGGGACGGCTGTCGCCGAAGCCCTCGGATTCGATCCGCGAGGGATCCAGCCCCGCCTTGACGAGGTGGTCCGCCACCGCGCGCGCCCGGTCCTTCGACAGGGTGAGGTTGGTCTCCTTGTTGCCCTGGTTGTCGGTGTGGGCCTCGACGCGGATGCGCTTGATGCCGGTGCGCACCACCAGGTCCATCACCTGCGAGAGCAGCGGGTGGCTTTCCGGCAGCAGCGTGGCCTTGCCCTCCGCGAAGCGGACCGGCTGGAGCAGCTCCAGCTTGTCGTTCTCGCGCTTCACCTGCCACTGCTTCGGCTCGGGCTCCAGGTCGAAGGCCAGCTCCAGCGAGGCGCCGTCCGCGACCTGTACGCCGCGCGTCTGGGCCAGGAAGCCGGGGGCGGTGACCTCCACCCGGTAGAGGCCGGCGGGCAGTTGCAGCTTGTGGGACGCCGCGTTGCCGTCGGAGAAGGCCACCTGCCGGGGCTCGGGGCCGCCCAGGAAGGCCAGCGTGGCCGACACGGGCTTGCGCTTGGAGGTGATGGCGAGGTTGAGCGTCGCCGGCTTCACCTCCGCCACGAGCGCCAGCTCCACGGTGGCCGTCTCACCCGCCTTCAGCACCACTTCCTTCTCCAGCGGGAGGTAGCCCTCCTTGCGCACGGCGAGCTTCACCGGGCCGCTCGGCAGCGAATAGGTGAGGAAGCGGCCATCGCGCGGATCCGAGGCCACCGGCGGCAGCGCCGAGTCCACCATGGCCACGAGGACGCCGGGCAGCGGCTGGCGCGTCTTCGCGTCCAGCACCACGCCGGACACCTGGGCCGTCTGGACGGCCGCGGCGGTCTGCGGGCGCGTCACCGGCGTCACCGGTGTCACCTGTGCCGGGGTCTCCGCCTGGGTCATCGCCCGCGGAACGGCGCCCGTCTGCACCAGCGGATCCACGTTGAGCGAGGCGCCGAGCACCAGGTTGAAGGGCACGACGGGTGTCACCCCCCGGCCCACCTGCCGCGTGAGACCGAGCTCGGCCGCCGCGGTGAAGGTGAAGTTCGGCAGGGCCGTCATCCTGGCGCCCAGCCCGAGCGTCTGCGGCGCCACCCGGCCCACGGGCACGAGCGTCCCGTCCGGCGCGACGAGCTGGCCGCCCTCCACGCCGAGCGGGGACGCCAGTCCGTACTCGAGGAAGGGGGTGACGAACGGCAGCGGGGCCTCCACCCCGAGCCCCGCCGTGAAGCGCGGGTAGCGGTTGATGCCCAGTGCGTACTCCTCGGCGGCGTTGAGCCGCTCGGCGTCCGCCAGCGAGCCCGTGCCATCCACGAGCAGGCCGAGGTTGGCGTGGACGCGCAGGGCCACGGGCAGGGGCAGCACTCCACCCGTGTCATAGGTGGCGATGGCCCGGGGCGAGAAGCCGAAGGCGACCTTGTCCTGGCTGCCCACGCCGGAGAACGTCATGACGCGCAGGTCCCCGCCGGCCCACAGCCCCGGAATCCACTGCTTCGTGGCCCTGACGCCGAGCGTCACGTCGCCGAGCGCCTGGATGAGGGTGGGGGAGGAGCGCGTGTTGTTGTTGGCCGAGGCCGTGTAGGCCAGCGCCACCTCGAGGAAGTCCAGCGGCACGTACGAGAGACCGAAGGTGCCGCCGGTGCGGGAGTTCTTCGCACCCTGTACGGGGAAGTCGGCGCTGGAGGAGAGCTCACTGGAGAGCGACAGGCGCAGCAGCCCGCGGCGCCCGAGGTCCGCGCCCGCCACGCGCAGCAGTCCCACCCCACCCGTGGGGGTGGCCGAGCGGCGGAGATTCCCGGGGGAGTTCCAGCCATTGCCGGAGGTCGCGGGGGTGTGGAACAGGTCCTCGGAGCCAACCGATGGGGTCGTCCGGGGGGCGGCCGGGGCGGCGAGGGTCTTCACCTCCGCGGGCTGGGCGGCCGGGGGAGCCGGAGGGGGCGTCGTGGACGCGGGGGGGGCCTCCGCACGCGCCGCGCCGGTACCCAGGAGGGCCGTCAGCAGCAGGGGGTTCAGAGGAAGAGAGGACAGCGAAGGTCGCGGAAGTCGCACGGCGGCCGAGTATACGCGGGGGGGGGCTCCTCACAATTCTTGCTCGGACCCGTCGAGTCCGACACGCTGGCCCCCTGGCAGCTTCGGCGGCATGATTCGGACCCGCGTATGACGGTTGACGCTTTCTTGAAATATTTCCGGTCTCTCCACATGGCCACGCAGGGCCTGGCATGCGAGGACTTCGTTGAGAGCTGAACTCGCGGGGTCACGTGGCCGTGTCCTGGTGATCGGTGCCAAGGCGGCGAACGACGCCGTGCTCGCGCACCTGTCCGAAAGCGGTTTCCAGTGGGCCATCACCGAGGACATGGCGGAGCTGTCCAAGCTGGCGGAGTCACTCCAGCCAGACGCCATCCTCGTGGCGACCACGGGCAAGCGCGCCGCCGAGGCGCTCGCCGCCGTGCGCCAGGATGCCCGGCTTCGGGATGTGCGGGTGCTGGCGGATCTCACCCGCTCGCGCTCGGAGGTGTTGCGCAAGCTGCCCGTGGATGACTGGGTGCGCAACCTCCAGGAGCTCGCGCCCCGGCTGGAGTCGGTGCTGCGCGAGCGCAAGCTCATGGAGCGCACCCGCAACCGCACGGAGCGGCTGCTGGAGATCACCCAGGCGGCCACCAGCTCGCTGGAGCTGGAGCAGATCCTCCGGCTGGCGGTGGAGAAGGTGGGCTCCGTCATCAACGCGGACCGCTGCTCCGTGGTGCTGGTGGAGGACATCAACGCCCGCACCGCCAGCGTGGTGGCCACGCTCGAGGATCCCGGCCTGTCGCTGGATGTGGACCTGGCCCGCTACCCCGAGCTGCGCCGGGCCCTGGAGACCCGGCAGGCGGTGCTGGTGGACGAGCCCGAGCGGGATCCGCTCATGGAGGAGGTGCGCCCCGCCCTCAAGTCCCTGGGCGTGCGCTGCATCCTCGTGCAGCCGCTGGTGTGCCAGGACGAGCTGCTCGGGGCCCTCTTCCTGCGCATCTCCCGGGGCTCGGAGAACTTCGGCCGGGACGAGCAGGAGTTCGCCCAGGCGGTGGCGGCGGCGCTCGCCAACTGCATCCGCAACGCCCGCCTGCACACCGCGCTCAAGAAGAAGCGCGACGAGCTCGAGCTGGCCTACGTGGAGCGCTACCGCGAGCTGAGCGAGGCCAACCGCCGCCTCAAGGACCTCAACCGGCTCAAGGACGAGATCATCGCCGTGTGCAGTCACGACCTGCGCGCCCCGCTGCAGGTGCTGCTGGGCCATGGCCGGCTGCTGCTCGAGGGCGGGTTGGATCCTCAGCAGAAGCAGTCCGCCGAGGCGATGATCCGCCAGGGCCGGAAGATCCTCGGCCTGATGGAATCGCTGCTGGAGCGCGGCAAGGGCGACGTGGCGCGCCTGTCCATCGAGCCGCGCGTGCTGGACATCTCCGTGCTCTGCAAGGAGAGCGTCACCGAGCTGGAGATCCTCGCCGCCGAGCGCGGGGTGGCGTTGAGGGCGGAGACCACCGAGAGCCTGATGCTCATCGGTGACGAGCTGAAGCTGCACGAGGTGCTGCAGAACCTCATCACCAACGCCATCCACCACGCGCAGGACGCGGGCGAGGTGGTGGTGAAGGCCTCGCGGCTGGTGCGCCCGGACGGTGACGTGGCGCGCATCGTGGTGCAGGACGACGGCAAGGGCATTCCCGCCGAGGAGCTGCCGCTCGTCTTCGACCGCTACCGCAGCGGGGCCAAGGGCGGCGGTGGCACGGGCCTGGGGCTCGCCATCTGCAAGGAGTTCGTGGAGCTGCATGGCGGGGAGATCTGGGCCGAGGCCCCCTCCGAGGGCGGCGCCGCGTTCATCTTCACCCTGCCGCTGGCGCAGGAGGTGAGCCGCGCGGTGCGCAACCTCCCCAACAAGGAGACGGCCGAGCAGCCGCGCGTGCTGGTGGTGGAGGACGAGCCGGAGATCGCCGCCGTGCTGGTAGAGGTGCTGCGCTCGCGCTACCGCGTGGACGTGGCACGCGACGGTGCCGAGGGGCTGGCCCGGGCGCGGACCTCCAAGCCGGACCTGGTGGTGATGGACGTCTTCCTGCCCAAGCTGGACGGCCTGGACGCCGCGGTGGCCCTCAAGTCCTCCTCGGACACCGCCAGCATCCCCGTCATCCTCCTGTCCGCCCACCAGGGCGTGGCCGACAAGGTCCGCGCGCTCAACCTCGGCGCGGTGGACTACATGAGCAAGCCCTTCAACGCCATGGAGCTGCTGGGCCGCACCGAGCGCGCCCTCAAGCTGCGCAAGGCCGAGGCGGAGCTGGAGCGCGCCTCCTCGACGCTCATGCGGCGCAGCGGGAACGATCCCATCACCGGGCTCTATGACCGGCGCGGCCTCATGCTGCGGTTGGACCACGAGGTGAGCCGCGGGCGGCGCTACAGCCGGCCGGTGAGCCTCGCCGTGCTCCGCCCGGATCGCTACGTGCTCGACGACGCGCTGCGCGGCGTGCCGGACGTGATGCGCGCCCGCCTGCGCACCCAGGACATCCTCGGCCACCTGGGCGAGGGCGTGCTCGCCGTCGTCCTGCCCGAGTGCAATGTTGAAGCAGGACGCAACGTCATCGGCCGGTTGCTGCCGGATGTCGAGAAGCACACAGGGGTGGAGTACCGCTCGGCGGTGGCGGACGTGAGCCACGACAGCGAGCCGGCGGAGCGCATCCTGGAGCGGCTGGGAGCGCCCGCCCCCGTGCCGAAGCTGTAGCCCCGGGTTAGACTCGGGGGGTGCGCCCGAGCCGAACCCTCACCCGCGCCGTGTCCCTCCTGGCCCTCGTCGGGTTGGGGGCGGCCGCGGCCCCCGCCTCGCGCCGGCCCGCGGTGGACCGGTCGGCCATGAGCGAGGCCATCCGCGCGGCGGCCAATGACGTCGGCACCGCCTCGCCCGCCAGCTATGCGCACTACCTGAGGGCGGAGCTGGCGAGCCTCTCGGGGGACCACCGGAGCGCGGTGGACGAGCTGCGCCTGGCGCTGGCCACCGACGAGAACGAGCCGCTCCTCCTCACGCGGCTCGGCGAGGAGTACGCGCGCCTGGGGGAGCTCAAGCGGGCCGAGCGCGAGCTGCGGCGCGCGGTGGAGCGACACCCCGACTACTACGCCAGCCGGCTGTTGCTGGGGCGCGTGTTGATGGAGTCCCGCAAGCCCTCGCGGGCCCGGCTGCACCTGCGCCGCGCCATCCAGCTCCAGCCCCGCGAGCCCGAGGCCTACCTCGTCCTCGCGCAGCTCTACCTGGATTCCCGCGCCAACGAGCAGGCCGTGAAGGTGGTGGAGGAACTGGCGGCGGCGCTGCCCGGCGAGTCCGTCGGCTACCGGCGCCTGGGACTGGCCCTGGCCGAGCGCGGTGATGGTGCCCGGGCCAGTGTGTTGCTGGCGAAGGCCATCGAGAGAGACCCCGGGGACGTGGAGGCGCTGACCACGCTCGCGCAGCTCCAGGAGAAGGCCGGCCGCGTCTCCGAGGCCGAGGAGTCGCTGGCCCGCGCGCTGGAGCGAGACCCGGACAGCCAGGCGGTGCTGATGAACGCGGGCCGGCTCGCGCTGCTTCAGGGCTCGTCGGTGCGGGCGCGGGCGTACTTCGACCGGTTGCTGTCGCTCTCCGACGATCCGGAGCTCGCCGTGCGGGTGGCCCTGTCCTTCCTCTCCGCGCGGGACATGTCCTCCGCCATGCAGGTGCTGGATGGTGCCCGGAAGGGCAGGGGGGCTTCCCCCCGCGTCTCCTTCTACTCCGGCCTGGTGCACGAGCGGCTTCATCACTTCGACGTGGCCGCCAGGGCCTATGCCGAGGTGCCCGTCTCCTCCGAGCTCTTCTTCGACGCGCGCGTGCGCCGCGCCAGCTGCCTCTCCCAGGTGGGCGACCACGAGACCGCGCTCGCCCTGCTGCGCGAGGCGCTCGCCGAGCGTCCCGACGACATGGGCCTGTGGGTGCAGCAGGCCCGGGCCCTGGAGCGCGGCGGCATGCCCGAGCGCGCCGTGGCCGTGCTCAAGGAGGCCCTCGGCCGCAAGCAGGAGCCGGACCTCTACGAGGCGCTCGCCTCCACCCTGCGGCGCCAGGGACGCGCCTCCGAGGCCCTCACCCTGCTGCGCGACGCCATCGAGCAGCACCCTCGCGAGCCGGCCCTGCGCTACACGATGGCCAACGTGCTGCTGGTGCAGGGGGACGAGGACGGGGCCCTCACCTGGATGCGTGGCGTGCTCCAGTTGGACCCGGACAACGCCGCGGCCATGAACTTCATCGGCTACGTGCTGGCCCAGCGCGGCCGGGACTTCACCGAGGCGGAGCGGCTGGTGCGGCGCGCCCTGGAGCTGCGCCCGGATACCGGCTCCTTCCTCGACTCGCTGGGGTGGATCCACTACCAGCGTGGTGACTACCCCCGCGCCGTGGAGGCCCTGGAGCGCGCGGCGGAGCTGGAGCCCGACGAGCCCGTCATCCTCGAGCACCTGGGCGACGCCTACCACCGTGTGTCACGCTCGGGTGAGGCCGCCGGCGCCTGGAAGCGCGCCCTGGACCTGCTGGCCCTCAATCCGGAAGCCGCCGAGCCGCCCGAGCAACGGGCCCTCATCGAGCGCAAGCTGAAGTTGCTATCCACCGGTGCGGCGGATCGCTAATGTCCTCGGCAGTGACCATGGCGCGACTCGACGAGGGCTTCTTCACTGGGAAGGACGGGCTGCGGCTCTTCTGGATGTCCGAGCAGCCGGAGCAACCCCGTGCCCACGTGGCGGTGGTGCACGGCTACGGCGACCACATCGGCCGCTATCGCACCACCTTCGACGCCCTCACGGCCCAGGGTTACGCCGTCCATGGCTTCGACTATCGCGGCCATGGCCGCGCCGACGGGCGCCGCGGCTTCTGCGCCTCCTGGCCGGACTACCTGGACGACCTGGCCGCCTTCTGGGAGCGGGTACGCCGCGCGGCCGAGGGGCGGAAGATGTTCGTGCTCGCGCACAGCCATGGCGCGCTCATGACGGTCCACCTGCTGGGGCGTGGCGGGCTTCAGGGCGTGAGCGGCGTTGTGCTGTCCGCGCCTTATTTCAAGCTCGCCATCACTCCCCCGGCGCTGAAGCTGGTGGCCGCCCGGGCGGTGGGCAGGGTCCTTCCGTGGATGCCCATCAAGACCGAGCTGTCGATGGAGGATCTCAGCCGGGACGAGGCGGTGCAGGAGGCGGCACGTCAGGACCCCCTCTACAATCAGATCGTGACGCCGCGCTGGTTCATCGAGGCCACCGAGGCCCAGGCCCGGGTGATGTCGATCGCTCCGGAGGTGAAGGTGCCGCTCTTCCAGCTCTGCGGGGCGGAGGACCGGGTGGCGAGCGTGGAAGCCGGACGCCTCTTCTTCGACGCCGTGGGCTCGAAGGACAAGGTGTACAAGGTGTATCCGGGGATGCGCCACGAGCCCCTCAACGAGCTCGGCAAGGAGGAGGTCCAGGGTGACATCAGCAACTGGATCTCTTCGCATCTCTGACGTAGGTTCCAATTCCTTACAGCGCAAACTTCGATGGGCGAGGACGCCTCCGAGGGTCACCGCATGGCACAGGGCGAGCAGACGGGCATCATCGGCAAGGGCATCGTCATCCGGGGGAACCTCACGGGTGGCGGCGATCTCATCATCGAGGGGCGGGTGGAGGGGCAGATCTCCCTGAAGAACCACCTGACCATCGAGGGTACCGGCAAGGTCCAGGCGGACATCCGCGCCGAGGAGCTGACCATCAACGGCGAGGCGAGCGGCAACATCGATGCCTCGGGCCGGGTGGCCATCAATGCCTCGGCGAAGGTCGCGGGCGACATCAAGGCGCCGCGCGTGGTCATCGAGGACGGAGCGGTCTTCAACGGGTCCATCGAGATGGACGTGAAGCTGCCGGACGACATCTAAACGGGCCTTGGGGCCAGCAGAACCCTCCGGGAGGGGTGGACAACACTCATGGCGAATACGGTCATTGGTTCGAGCATTGTCATCGACGGTGAGATCTCCGGCGACGAGGATCTGGTCATCCAGGGGACGGTGAAGGGGAAGATCTCCCTGAAGGAGAGCCTGTACGTCGAGGGCAGCGGCGTCGTCGAGGCGGACATCGAGACGCAGAACGTCGAGATCGCCGGCCGCGTCACGGGCAACATCGCGGCCACCGACAAGGTGGAGCTGAAGACGGACTGCCGCGTGGTGGGCGACATCAAGGCCCCGCGCATCCTCATCGCCGACGGCGCCTCCTTCAAGGGCAACGTCGACATGGACATCCCGAAGGAGCGCTGATCCTTGGCCACCGCGAAGGAACTGGCCCCAGGGGCCACCGTCAACAACACCGTGGTGGGTCAGTCCATCCTCATCAGCGGCAAGCTGACGGGTGACGAGGATCTGACCGTGCGCGGCCGCGTGGAGGGCGAGCTCACGCTGAGCCGCACCCTCATCGTGGAGCCCACGGGCGTGGTGAAGGCGAACGTGGCGGTGAGGAACGCCATCGTCAGCGGCGTGGTGGTGGGCAACATCAACGCCACCGAGAGCGTGGAGCTCACCCGCGAGGGCCGCATGGTGGGCGACATCCATGCCCCGCGCGTCATCATCGTCGATGGTGCGAGCTTCCGCGGCCGCGTGGACATGGGCGAGGTGGAGCCGGGCCGCGTGCCCGCGGATCGTCCGGCGCTGCCGCGTCCGACGGCCGTGCGCCCCGCCGTGCGTCCGGGCACCAACGTGCCCGCCCGTCCGGCGCTGCCCGCCGCGCGTCCCACGGCGCCCGCCGCCGCTGCTCCGACCCGTTCGGCCGCCACGGCGCCCACCGCCCGTCCGGCACCGCCGCCGGCTCCGGGAGCGACCGCCGCTGCTCGTCCGGCACCGCCCGCGCCGCCCGCTTCCAGGGCCGCCGAGCCGCCTGCCCGGCCCGAGCCTCCCCGGCCGCCGCCCGCCGCGCCAGTCCCGCCGACGGTGGCGGAGGCGGCCAGGAAGAAGGTCGTCGTGAAGAAGAAGGGCCGTTAAAGCGTTGTGGTGGTTCCGTCGCGCCGCCGCACCGCCGTCGCGGCGCTAGGACGGGTCGATACCAGGGGTGCCGATGAACGCCATGAGCGCCGAGAACAGAATCGACGAGGTGGACGCGAAGCCGAGCACCCCGGGGGAGGAGTCGTCTGGGACGACCCCTCCCGAGTCGGCCGCGTCCGGGTCCGCAGCCTCTCCCTCCGTGCAGGAGGGGGCGGCGGAGGCTTCCGCGGGTGAGGGGACGTCCGGGGCCGCCGCGGCCCAGCCGTCCGCCACTCCCGCCGAGGTCGTGGAGGCCGTCGCGCCCCGCCGCCGCGGGCACGTGGCTCCCGCCCACATTCCGCTGGAGCGGATCGACGAGGACACCACCTTCCAGATCCGCCCCGTGGGGGATCTGTCCGCGCTGGCCACGGATCTGGCCCGGCTGGGGCAGCTCTACCCCGTGGACGTGCGCTTCAAGCCGCCCGATCGCTTCCAGATCATCTCCGGCTTCCGCCGGGTGGCGGCGCTGCGCTTCCTCAAGAGGGATCGCGTGCTGGCGCGCCTGCACACGGATCTCTCGGACGAGGACGCGCTGCTCATGGCGCTCGCCTCGGCCATGCATGCCTCGCCGGTGAGCCGGGAGGATCTGGAGGCCAAGCGGGCGCAGCTCGAGGCCGAGGGGCGGCTGACGCCCATCGCCCGGGACATGTTCGAGAAGGCGCTGGCCGACGACGAGTCGCTGGCGCCGGAGATGGTGGAAGAGGAGGTCGACGCGGACGAGCTGGCCGCGGAGGCCACCCAGCGGCTGGTGGATCTCAACCAGGATCTGGCGCTGCTGGCGGACGTGTTCGCCGACCTCGATGAGACGCGGAAGCAGGAGCTGCTCACGCAGCTGCGCTACTCCTCGGATCTCGTGGCCTGGCTGGAGAGCTTGTGAAGGTGGACACGCTCGCGCGTGACAGGGCCCGCCTGCTGGAGCTGCTCACCGAGCGCTCCTTCGAGCGGCGCAAGGTCGTCCTCTCGTCCGGCAAGGAGTCGGACTTCTACATCGACTGCAAGCGCACGGCGCTGCTGGCCGAGGGGCACTTCCTCATCGGCCGGCTGCTGCTGGACGCCGTGCGGCGGGAGGCCTCGGAGGCCGTGGCGGTGGGAGGCCTGACGCTGGGGGCGGATCCGCTCGCCTCGGCCGTCAGCCTCTCCAGTTACCTGGCGTGCACGCCGGTGCATGCCTTCATCGTCCGCAAGGAGCCCAAGGGCCACGGGACGGGCCAGTGGATCGAGGGCATGAAGGCCCTCTCTCCCGGTGCGCCGGTGGCCATCCTGGAGGACGTGGTCACCACGGGAGCGTCCACGCTCAAGGCGATCGAGCGGGCGCAGCTGGAAGGACTGAGGGTACTTGGGGCGTTCGCGCTGGTGGACCGACTGGAGGGTGGTCGCGAGGCGGTCGAGGCCGCCGGACACCGGCTCTTCACCCTGTACACCCGCAAGGACTTCATTCCATGAAGACGCAGTTGCGGCTCGGGGCGCTGCTGATGGCGCTCACGGGCTGTGTCTCCACGCCTCCCACGCTGGGAGATCCCCCTCCCGCGCTCAAGGACGAGCGGGAGGAGCTGGCCTACCAGCAGGTGCTGGAGCGGTACACGGCTCGAGACGAGCTCTACAGCGGCTTCGACACCGTGCTCTTCGCCGCGGCCACCCTGCAGACGGAGGCCTTCCGCCAAGCCCGCATCCAGCGCACGGGCACCTTCAAGGCGCTGACGCAGGATCGCGTCCGGGAGCTGCTCACGCAGGAGATGGCGGAGGCGGTGAAGACGCACGAGTTCTTCCTCGGCGTCCACGTCTACAACTACCGGTACGAGGACTTCGACCGGCCCTCGTCCATCTGGAACGTGGTGCTGGTGACGCCGCAGGGAGAGGTCCGGCCCCTCAGCGTGGAGCGCCTGGGCCGGGCGGATCAGGACATGCGGGCCTTCTACCCGTACCTGGGCACCTTCTGGGTGGGCTACCGCGTGCGCTTCCCCACCACGTTCCCCGACGGCAAGCCCGTCATCCTCCCGAACACCGAGCGCGTGGTGCTGCGCATGGCCTCCTCGCTCGGCAAGGTGGAGATGCGGGTGCACGCGCACTGACGCGCGCACCCGGCGCTCGCGTCAGGTCTGCTCCGGCCGGAGCACCTGCTTGTCCGGGGCGAGCGGCTGTCCGGCCTTCTGGAGCACATCCAGCAGCGCCGCCGGCGAGGCCTCGCAGGCGAAGGGCTGGGCGCGTGTCTCGGGGATGAAGCCCTCGTCCACCGCGCGCTTCATCAGCGCCAGCAGCGGCCCGTAGAAGTCCGCCACGTTCAGCAGGCCGATGGGCTTGTGGTGGATGCCGAGCTGGGCCCAGGTGGTGATTTCGAAGAGCTCCTCGAAGGTGCCCACGCCGCCGGGCATGGCGATGAAGGCGTCCGCGCGCGAGGCCATCATCGCCTTGCGCGTGTGCATGGAGTCCACCATGTGCAGCTCGGTGAGGCCCCGGTGGGCAATCTCCCTGTCCCCCAGCACGTGGGGCAGCACGCCCACCACCTTGCCACCTCCGGCGAGCACCGCGTCCGCCATGGCGCCCATCAGCCCCACGCTGGTTCCCCCGTAGACGAGGGCGAGCCCCCGCCGGGCGAGCTCCGCGCCCAGGGCCCTGGCTCCTTCGAGGTATTCGGGACGGGCTCCCATCCGCGAGCCACAGAAGACGCAGACCGATTGGATGCTCATCTAGGGTACTCCCCTGAAACGTTCCGGATTCGCGGCGATGTAGACCACCGCCACGGTGATGGCGAGCAACAATGGCGCGGCGCGGACGAAGACCCGGGGCCCCAGGCGCAGGGCGAAGCCCATGGGCAGGCCGAAGAGGAAGCCTCCGAGGTGCGCGGCCCAGCTCACTCCCGGCAGCATGCTGATGACCAGCACCTGGGCCAGCCAGAACATCAGGCTGCGGCGGAACTCGCGCGTGGCGATGAGGATCATCGCGCCGCCCCAGCCGAGGATCATCCCCGAGGCCCCCACGGTGGGCACCTCGAAGTTGAAGAGCAGGGCGAAGGCGGACGCGCCCAGCGTGGTGGCCAGGGAGATGATCAGGAACCGCGCGCTGCCGATGCCCCGCTCCAGGGGCATGCCCAGCGAGTACACCACCGACATGTTGAAGCCCAGGTGGAGCAGGCCGCCGTGCACGAAGATGCAGGAGAGCGCGCGCCAGTACTGGCCCTCCTGGACGTACGGCCCGTAGAGGGTGGCCCACTGGAAGACGGGCCCCCGTGCGCCCACGAGGAGCGCGCCCTGCTCCGGGCTCAGGAAGGCATCCAGCAGGTACAGGGCCACCGCGCCCACGAGGATGGTGGCGCACACCGGGGGCCACGGCTGGCGCACGGGTGGGGTAGGGGCCTCGGTGGGCCGCTGCTCGGGGCCAGGAGCTCCCGCGGGCTCCCAGGTGTCACGCGGCTCGTCGTTGGGGGAGGTCATCCGGTGGTCAGATCTCTCGACGGACGACGGTGTCACGCTTCCAGTGGTGCTCGTCCGTGTTGGGGTAGTCCAGCGTGAAGTGCAGGCCGCGGCTCTCCTTGCGCCGACTGGCGCAGTCCACGATGAGGGTGGCCACCTCGCAGATGTTGCGCAACTCGATCACGTCGCGCGTCACCTTGAAGCGCCAGTAGTAGTCGCGGATCTCCTCGCGCAGCAGCTCCAGCCGGCGGCGCGCCCGCATCAGCCGCTTGTCCGTGCGGACGATGCCCACGTAGTTCCACATCAACCGGCGGATCTCATCCCAGTTGTGCGTGACGACGACGCTCTCGTCCGAGGCCACCGCGCTGCCCTCGTCCCACGCGGGCGGCTCGTCATGGTGCTTGCCGTTCGCACGCGCCTCCTCGGCACACACCGCGGCGGCCCGGTGGCCGAAGACGAGCCCCTCCAGCAGCGAGTTGGAGGCGAGCCGGTTGGCGCCGTGCAGGCCCGTGTGGGACACCTCGCCGATGGCGTAGAGGCCCGGCACGCTGGTGCGCCCGTACAGGTCCGTCACCACGCCGCCGCACATGTAGTGGGCCGCGGGCACCACGGGGATGGGCTGCACGGCCATGTCGATGTTGAAGGCCTTGCACGTGGCGTAGATGTTGGGGAAGCGCTCCATGAGGAAGGCGCGCCCCAGGTGCGTCATGTCCAGGTGGACGCAGTCGTCGCCGGTGCGCTTGAGCTCGGCGTCGATGGCGCGCGCCACCACGTCGCGCGGGGCCAGCTCCGCCAGCCGGTGGTAGCGGTCCATGAACTGCTGGCCGTTGCGCAGCCGCAGCTTGCCGCCCTCGCCGCGCAGGGCCTCGCTGATGAGGAAGCTCTTGGCCTCCGGGTGGTACAGGCAGGTGGGGTGGAACTGGTAGAACTCCATGTTCGCCACCTCGGCGCCCGCCCGGTACGCCATGGCCACGCCGTCGCCCGTCGCCACGTCCGGGTTGGAGGTGTAGAGGTACACCTTGCCCGCTCCGCCGGTGGCCAGCACCGTCACCTTGCCCAGGAAGCGGTCGATGCTCCCCGTGGGCATGAGCGCGTACACCCCGAGGCACCGTCCGGGGGCCCCCGGCACCGGCCGCCGGTCGAGGATCAGATCGATGGCCGAGGTGTTGGGGAAGAAGGTGATGTTGGGCTGATCGTCACAGGCCTCCAGCAGGGCGCGCTGCACCTCGCGCCCGGTGATGTCGCCGGAGTGGATGATGCGCCGCTCGGAGTGGCCGCCCTCCCGGGTGAGATCGAACTCGCCGGTGGTGCGGCGGTTGAAGTCCGCGCCCAGCTGCACCAACTCGCGGATGCGGTCCGGGCCCTCGCGCACCGTCACCTCCACCGCGTCCAGGTGGTTGATGCCGGCACCGGCCTCCAGGGTGTCCTGGATGTGCGACTCGAACGTGTCGGTGGGGGACAGAACACTGGCGATGCCGCCCTGGGCGTAGGCGGTGTTGCTCTCGTACCGCTCCCGCTTGGTGAGGACGGCCACCGTTCCGTGGCGCGCCGCCTGCAGGGCGAACGAGAGGCCCGCTACACCACCACCCAAAACCAGGAAGTCGAACCTATGGGCCATGTGTCAGAGCCTTAATGGCTGTAAGTGCCGGAAACAAGGCGATTTCTTGAGGACTTTCGGGCGGGGATCTAAGGTTGAGGGGCCGATATGCGAGCCATTCCCGTCCTGCTGCTGACCGTGCTGCTGCTTGCCCCCCTGGGCGCTCATGCGTCCGAGGGCATCTACAGGTACGTGGAGAAGGATGGAACGATCGTCTACACGAACGTTCCACCTCCCGGCTCGAAGAAGGCGAACAAGCTCAAGGGCACCTTCTCCCAGGCGCCCGCGCCCAACGCCCCCGTGAGGGGCCGGGCGCGCACCCCGGAGGATCTCGAGCCGCACATCGTCCAGTCCGCCACGCGCTACCGCATTCCCACCGCCCTGGTGCGGGCCATCATGCACGCGGAGAGCAACTTCAACGTCAACGCGCTCTCCCCCAAGGGGGCCAGCGGGTTGATGCAGCTGATGCCCGGGACGGCCTCGGAGATGTACGTGAAGGACATCTTCGACACCCGGGACAACATCGAGGGCGGGGTGCGCTACCTGCGAGTGCTGGCCAACCTCTACAACGGGGACATGGTCAAGATGGTGGCCGCGTACAACGCGGGCCCGGACGCGGTGCGCAAGTACGGTGGCCAGGTGCCGCCGTACCCTGAGACGCAGGCCTACGTGCGCAAGGTGCTCCAGCTCTACTTCCATTACAAAGAGCGCGAAGAGCTCACGAAGAACGAGCCTCGCGGGACGGATCCGGATGGCGACGACGCGCGTGTCGGGACGGGGGCAGAAGAGCCCCGTTGACGAGGAGTTCCTGAAGCAGCTCTACCAGGGTGGAGAGCTGCTGGCGCAGGGCAGGGTCACCGAGGCCCGGCAGTTGCTGGAGCGGGCCCATCAGCTCCAACCGAGGAACGAGAAGGGCCGCAACCTGCTCGGGCTGGCCTACTTCAAGCTGGGCCTGTTCGACCGGGCCGCCGAGCTCTACGAGGCGCTGGTGCGCGACAACCCGGTGGACGCCACGCTGCGCGTCAACCTGGGATTGGTGTACCTGAAGACCAACGCCCTCCAGCGCGCCATGCGCGAGTTCGAGGCCGCGACGGATCTGCAGCCGGACCACAAGAAGGCGCACAACTACCTGGGGCTGGCGCTGGCGCAGGCCGGGGAGTACGGGCGCGCCCGCGAGCACTTCGTCAAGGCCGGCAGCGACGTGATGGTGGAGAAGATGGCCAGGGCCATCGCGGGGGAGACGTTCGCCCGGCCCTCGAGGCTCTCGCTGAGCGCGGTTCCGGCGGTCGCGCCCGCCGCGCGTTCCGCCTCCACTCCCGCTCCCGTTCCCGCCGAGGGGGAGTGGGGTGCCCAGTTCGGTCTGGACGAGTCCCCCTCCACCGCGGCGTCCCCGGCCGGCGAGGAGAGCTCGGAGGAGCTGCGCTTCACCGATGACGAGGGGCCGGGTGCACTCGCGGGGAGCCAGGGCCCGTCCGACGAGGCCGAGGCGCGGACGGAGGAGACCTTCGCGGAGACGTCCGCGGCGGTGGAGACGAGCGAGCCGTTGCCGCAGACGCTGGAGGGGGCCACCCCCGAGCTGCCGTCGAAGGTGGCCTTCCGGCCGGGCGCGGACGTGCCGGTGCTGGCCGAGCTGGTCTCGGCGGTGGCGCTGGCGGGGGCGAGCCAGGCCAACCCCTTCCGGGTGGGCAATGGCAGCTTCTCCGTGCGCGTGGACGGCGAGCTGCTCACGCGGCTGGAGGGGCTGGTGGCCTTCACCGGGCAGCTCGGGTTCCAACCGGAGATGAAGCGCTACCGGGGCCTCCCCACGGAGGAGGCCTTCGGCGAGGGGGCGGAGCAGTTGGTGCGCGTCAGCGGCTCGGGCGTGCTCTTCCTCGAGCCGGCGCAGGAGTGCTCCTTCCTGGCGGTGGACGTGGGCGACGAGGGCGCCTACCTCCGGGAGGAGTGCGTCTTCGCCTTCGAGGAGCCGGTGGCCTTCGAGAATGGCAAGGTGCCCTCGGACGTGGCGCCGGACCTGAGCCTGGTGCACCTGCGCGGGCAGGGGCGGGTGTTGCTGAGCCTCACCGGGACGCTGCGCTCGGTGCGCGTCGCCGAGGAGGCGCCGGTGACGATCCCCCTGTCCCACCTGGTGGGCTGGCAGGGTGGGGTGACCCCCCGCGTGGTGCCGCTGCCGGCGCCGGGGGGCGAGCCGCCCCGGATCGCCGTGGAGCTGACCGGTGAAGGATTTGCCCTCATCGCCCTCCCAGTCCGATAGAAGGCGGCACCATGGATCGAGCTGAGCAGCGGGCCTTGCGGAAGCGGCAGAAGAAGGAGGAGCGGGCGCGGCGTCGGGCGGCGCGCGAGCCCAGCGTGCTCGTGCAGGAGTTCTGGAACCTGCCCAACATGCTGACGCTGGGGCGGATCTTCCTCATCCCCGTCTTCGTGTGGCTCACCTACGACGCGGACCCGTACTCCTCGCTGCTGGCGGCGGCGGTGTTCGCGGTGGCCGCCATCACGGACGTGGTGGACGGCTACCTGGCGCGCCAGTGGAACCTCATCACCGTGGTGGGCAAGTTCATGGACCCGCTGGCCGACAAGCTCATCGTCATGGCCGCCCTGGTGATGATGGTGCGGCTGGGGCGCATCGCGGCCTGGGTGGTCATCGTGCTGCTGGCGCGCGAGCTCATCGTCAGCGGCCTGCGTACCATCGCGGCGAGCGAGGGCATGGTCATCGCCGCCGGGCAGGAGGGCAAGTGGAAGACGTCCCTCCAGCTCGTGGGCATCATTTCGCTCTGCGTGCACTACGAGCACCTGATCGACGTGGGCTTCTATTCGGCGCCCGTGGACTTCAACAAGGTGGGTCAGCTGTTGGTCTATCTGTCGGGGGCGTTCTCGGTGTGGAGCGCCGTCGTGTACTTCCGTGCCTTCCTCGCCATGCTGGCCAGACGGGGGAGCGGAACGGACGCACAGAAGGCTTGACGCACCTGGGAGCGGACTGTATATCCCCCCTCACTTTCGACGGCGCCGCGAGGCACCGGCGAGAGGCTTCAGGAGTCGAGAGAAGCGGGAATAGCTCAGTGGTAGAGCATCGCCTTGCCAAGGCGAGGGTCGAGGGTTCAAATCCCTTTTCCCGCTCCAATACTCCGACCTGATGCGGGAATAGCTCAGTGGTAGAGCATCGCCTTGCCAAGGCGAGGGTCGAGGGTTCAAATCCCTTTTCCCGCTCCAACAAGAAGGCCCCCTGGGAGACCAGGGGGCCTTTGTTTTTTCCAGGTCCGGCCCCTGGCTCGGACAGCGAACCGGCCATCGCGAGGAGCGGGGCCCCGTATGTCCGCCTGCCTCGCGTACCGGCTCTGGCCTGCTATATGAAGGCCGCCCCATGTTCCGCCACTTCCGAGAGCTGTACCAATACCGGGGGTTGCTCATCAGCCTCGTCCAACGCGAGCTGAAGGCGCGCTACCGCGGTTCCGTCCTCGGGTTCTTCTGGACGTTCCTGAACCCGACCCTCCACATGCTGGTGTACGCGCTGCTCTTCACCGTGGTGATGCGGCAGAACATCCCGAGGTACGCCTTCTTCATGTTCGTGGGCCTGCTGCCGTGGATCTGGTTCACCAGCTCCGTGGGCGCCGGCGCGAGCACCATCAGCGACCGGCGGGACTTGATGACCAAGGTGCGCTTCCCGGCGCAGGTGCTGCCCTCCACGGTGGTGGCCACCAACCTCATCAACTACGTGCTGTCCCTGCCACTGATGCTGGTGCTGGGGGCCTTCTACGGCGTGTGGCCCACGTGGCACGTGGTGGCCTTCCCGCTGGTGGTGCTCATCCAGCTCGTCTTCACCCTGGCGCTCGTCTACATCATCTCCGCCATCAACGTGACCTTCCGGGACCTGCAGCACATCGTGCAGAACCTGCTCACGCTCTGGTTCTTCTGCACGCCGGTGCTGTACCAGGCCAGCACCATCGCCGATCCGCGGATGCGGGTGCTGGTGACGCTGGTCAATCCCGTGGCCATCCTCATCACTTCGTACCAGTCCATCTTCTACGAACACCGGCTCCCGGACGGGTTGCCCCTGCTGGGGCTGGCCCTGGGGTCGCTCGCGCTGTTGTGGGGTGCCTCGCAGCTGTTCGAGGCCCGCCGCGAGGAATTCGCGGAGTCCATCTAGTCGCCAATGCAGGAATCCATGGACGCCATCGTCATCCGTGACGTCGTGAAGAGCTTCCGGAAGCGGACCATCCGGGGCGAGTACACGACGTTCAAGTCCGAGCTGCTGCGCTGGATGCGCGGGCAGCGCCAGTCCGAGGAGGCGCGGCTCATCACCGCGCTGCGCGGGATCGATCTCACCATCCCCCGGGGAAAGACCATGGGGATCCTCGGGCGCAACGGCTCGGGGAAGAGCACGCTGCTGAAGATCATCACCGGCATCTACGCGCCCACGTCGGGCTCCATCCAGATCAACGGGCGCATCTCCGCGCTGTTGGACCTGGGCGCCGGCTTCCACCCGGACTTCTCCGGGCGGGAGAACATCCTCATCAACGGCATCATCCTGGGCATGAGCCGCGCGGAGGTACGCGCGCGCATGGATGAGATCATCGCCTTCAGCGAGCTGGGCGAGTTCATCGACGAGCCGGTGCGCACCTACTCCAGCGGCATGTACATGCGCCTGGCGTTCGCCGTGGCCACGCACGTGGACCCGGACATCCTCATCATCGATGAGATCCTCGCCGTGGGCGACGAGCACTTCAGCAAGAAGAGCCTCGCCAAGATGACGGAGTTCAAGCGGCAGGGGAAGACGATCGTCCTGGTGACGCACGACCTGGGCACGGTGGCCTCGTGGTGCGACAGCGCGGCGTGGCTGGACGGCGGGCGCATCCGCGAGGTGGGCGAGCCCGCGAGGGTCATCCGCCACTACCAGCAGGCGCTGCGGCTGGCCGAGGCCCAGGGCTCTCCGCTCCTGGCCCCCGCGCTCAGCCCGGGCGGAGGCGCGCTCCCCTCGCTCCAGGGCGCCGACACGGCTCCGACGGGAATCCCCGTGGTTTCCTCGGGGAACGAGGCCCCCGTGGCTCCGCTGGTGGAGTTGCACGCGGTGGACCTGGTGGCGACCCGGGGCGATACGGGCGTGGTGGTGGATACCGAGCAGGGTCTGGAGGTGCGCATCGGCTTCTCCACCCGGACGCCCGTGTCGGACGTGGGCTTCGCGGTGGACATCCGGCGCGAGGGCGGCACCCAGGTGTTCGGGACGAACACCTTCCTCGAGAAGGTGGAGCTGCCGAGCCCCCTGCCGGAGCGTGGGACGGTGCGCTTCGTCATCGAGCGCGTGGGTCTGACCCCGGGCCGGTACACCCTGGCCGTGTCGGCCCGCTCGGCCAATGGCGCGGTGCATGCCACCGGCGGGCAGCCGAGTGTCTTCGAGGTGCGCTCGCCCATCGCGGACGAGGGGTTGGTTCGCCCACCGCACCGGTGGGTCATCGAGCAGGCGGAGCCCCTGCTCAACACGGCCTCGTGAGGCTCGGCGGGAGGAACAGGTGAAGCGGCAAGCCGATGGCGTCCGCCTGGGCGTCGTGCTGTACCGGAACTCCCATCACGAGCTGTCGCGGTTGGTGGCCTCGTTCGGGCTCGGCCGGCGCTCGCCGGGGACGCCTCCGTTCGAGGTGATGTGGCTCGACAACTCGCCGGACGAGTCGCTGCGCGAGGTACTGGCGGAGCTGGCGCCGGGCAGCGACTACCGGCACTCGGGCGGCAACTTCGGCTTCGGCATCGCGCACAACCGGATGATGGCGCGAGCCTTCGCCGAGCCCGGGGTGGGCCACTACGTGTGCGTCAACCCCGACGCGGTGCTGCACCCGGACTGTGTCCGCGAGCTGGTGGCCGAGACGCGCCGCCACGCGCGCACGGGCCTGGTGGAGGCCCGCATGTTCCCGGACGAGCACCCCAAGCCCTATGATCCCATCACGCACCAGACGCCCTGGTGCTCGGGCTGCGTGCTGCTCATCACCCGGGAGCTGTACGAGGCGGTGGGCGGCTTCGATGAGCGCTTCTTCATGTACTGCGAGGACGTGGATCTGTCCTGGCGTGCCCGGGCGGCGGGTTTCTCCACGCATGTGGCGCCCCTGGCGCTGGCCCACCACTACACGGTGACACGCGAGGTGAGCCCCCGGCGGGAGCAGAGCGTGCGCCGCAGTGGTGCGCTGCTCGGCGCGAAGTACGGCGACGCGGCGTTCGCCGAGCTCTGCCTGAAGGCGTACGGCGAGCTGGGCGGGCCGCCGTTCCCCAGGCCCACCGTGGAGCGTCCGTCCCGGGAGCTCGCCCGGGTGGCGGACTTCTCCCAGGGCTTCGATTTCGCGGGGTCGCGCTGGTGAAGATGCCCACCGACATGGAGTCAGAGGTGCCACTGCACGCCTGGGTTCTCGAACAGGTCGGGAGGGGAGCGCGCGTGCTGCTGCTCGCGCGCGACGAGGTGCTGGCGGAGCGGCTGGTGGCCGCCGGGTGCACCGTCCTGGACATGGCCGGGGCCTCGGAGTCGGACAGCCCGTTGGCGGAGATGCTGGGCTGGCTGGCACCGAGCCACGTGGTGCTCTCCGGGGACGGTCCCTCTCCAGTCCTCGAGGAGACGCTGCGGACCCTCGTCGAGGCCGTGCCTTCCGCGACGCTGCTGGTGGGCGCGCGCAACGCGGCCTCCTCGACCGCGCTGTTGGAGACGCTCTCCGGTCAGGCTCCGGCGGTCCTCGGCGCCACCGAGGCGTCCCTGTCGCGCTGCTTCTCCGCGCTCGGGCTGAAGGTCCTGGCGCGGCGCGCGGTTCCTTGTCAGCCCCGGACGACGGCGCTCGCCGCCGGGACGGAGACCGCGTTGAGGGGCCTCCTCGCCCAGCTCTCCCCGGCGACGGAGACGGATGTGTTGTTCTACGCGCTCACGTCCTCCGGTGACCGGGAAGAGCCGGCCGCGCCAGCGCGCGTTCCCGGGCTGCTCAGCGTGGTGCTGTGGGCCGGGGATGCCCAGGCTCGCTCGTTGCTCGACGAGGCCCTGTTCTCGCTCGCGTGCCAGGAGCAGCATCCCCTGGAGATCCTCCTCGTCACTCCCTCACGGGACGAGGCGGCGCGTGAGCTGCTGGAGCGCTACCAGGCCATCGGTGGCTACACGTTCGACCTCGTCGAAGCGCAGGCCCCGGCGGCGTTCGTCGAGGGGCTCCGCCGTGCCCGGGGACAGTACCTGGCGTTCCTCGATGCGGCGTGCGTCGTCTACCCGGACCATTACGTGAAGCTCGTCCAGACGCTGCGGGATGGTCCGGCCGCATGGGCGGTGTCTCGCGCCCGGCGGACGCCCCTGGAGGGCGCCGAGCGGTTCGTCCCCCACAAGCGGCCACTGCCGCTGGGTGAGCACCTGGAGCCGGCACACCTGTACCAGGAGCCGTCCCTGCTGTTCGCCCTGATGGTGGATCGCTCGCGGCTGGGGCCCTTCTCCCTGGAGCGTGCCGCCGAGCGTGCCTCCGAGCTGCCCCTGCGCCTCGCGGCGCTCTTCGAGCCCACCTTCCTGGGCGGCATCGCCTCCTGCGAGCAGCGCTTCACCGGCCCTGACCCGCAGGAGCCGGTGGCGCTACCGCCGGAGCTTCGGATGCTCACCTCGCTGGGCACCGTCGAGGAGCGGGTGGTACGGGCTCGGGCCGAGGGCGCGAGCGCGAAGGGCCTCCGGCATCGATTCCTCGACGAGCTGAACAGCCGCTTGCGCGAGCGCGTGCCGGGCCTGCACGGCGCGCTGAAGTCCCTCGCGGGTCGGCTGGTGCGCTAGACGTGCGCGGGGGCCGGCTCGTGCTCCTCCACGATGGGGGTGGCCGCGGGCCGCACGCCGAAGTGCTGGAAGACGTTGCGCAGGATGACTCCCCATCGGGGATCCGCACCTGACTTCATCAGGGCCCAGCCGGTGCCGATGGCGCCGGCGAAGAACACCTCTCCACCCGCGGGGCGCTTCCAGTAGATCATCTGGCTGTTGAGCAGCTGCTGGATCTGCTGCTTGCTCTCGGCGGAGAGCTCCTGGCCGCTGTAGTCCCAGAGGGTGTCACCCTTGGTCTCGGCTTCGTCTCGCGTCGCCTGACAGTGCGCCAGCGTCACGACGCCCTTGGGCAGATCCTGCTTGGGGATCAGCCCGTTGATGCGCTGCTGGGGCAGGTCGATGCGCACGTCCCACTCGTGGCCCACGGCGTCACTGGCGAACTTCGCTCCCTGGACGAGCTCGGTCCCCTCGAAGAAGGGATGCTCCGGTTTGTCGCAGGTGAATGCGAGGTAGTTGTCGTTGTTGATGTAGCCCACGCTCTCCAGTCCGAGCAGGCGCCAGCATGAATGGCCACTCTCGCGCATCAGGCTGCCGAGCAACCCGTCGTTGCTGTGGTACAGCTCCCCGGGAATGGCGTGGGACAGCCCTCCCGCGGCCCCGAGCCGCTCGGCCTTGCGGCACTCCATGGTCGTCAGCTTGCCGTCGAAGCTCACGCGCCAGAACATGGTGTTTCCCGACAGCGCGATGACCTTCCCTCCCTGCTTCAGGTAGCTCTCCACTCCCTTGTAGGCGGGGATGGACCAGTACTCGCTGTGCCCGTTGATGAGCACCACCTGGTAGCCCTTGAGGAGCTCCGGGTTCTGGTGCAGGTCGAAGTCGGTGGCCACGTCGAAGTCGTAGCCGTTGCTCTCGAGCCAGAGGTGCGTGAAGCGCTCGGCACGGGACAGGTGGCTGTAGCAGGTGTTGGCGGAGCTGTAATAGGTGTAGGGGGACGCGGCCGGCCAGGGCAGGTTCAACCCCATCTTGTACGTGGGCTGCTCGGTCCGGTGGTTGCTGTAGAAGTTGTATTTCGGAGCCTCGGAGGGGTCTTCCTGTCCCGTGACTCCCCAGAACTGGCGAGGATCGTTCCCCGTGTGGTTGGGCGCGAACGGCGTGCCGCAGTAGGCCAGCCAGGTATTGGTGGCGCAGAGGACGAGGATGGGAGCCTTGGGCAGACCCCTGGCTCTCCGGACCACGAAGGTGACGTCATAGATGTGCTGGAACGCGTCCCCGTGGCGCACCCGTCCCACGTAGATGCCCGGCGTCAGGTCTGGCGGGAGGGCGAAGGCGTGGGACTCCTGCCAGTAGCAGTCGTACAGGTCGTCGGAGGCCAGGCGCAGGGCGTGCCCGCGCGTCGCATCCTTCGCGGGATTGTACCCCTTCTTGAAGCGCGAGCCGTTCGCGCCATCGAAGCCAGGCCCACCAATCATCCAGGTTCCTTCATTGATGATGTGGCCATGACGCTTGTTCCCGCTGATGTCCGCGACCTCGCTCCCCTTCTCCTCGGACAGGGGCCAGCAGGCGAGCACCCCCTTGAGCGGGGGCGGGTGCAATCCCTTGTCCGCGTAGCGCTGCTGGATCTCCCCGGCGGAGAGCGCGCGGTCGTAGATGACGGGCATGGCCAGATCGCCATTCAGGAACTTGCAGGTCCGCGGCTGACCGTCGATGACTTCGCCATAGGCGCCCAGGCGCAGCGGCGCGGTTCCCGGCCGGACCGGGCCTGTCAGCGGAAAGGGGCCCGCCACCCGCTGGCCGTCGATCCAGAGCGAGACCTGGCTCCCATCCCAGACGCCGACGAGGTGGTGCCAGTGGAATCTCGTGAGGGGCCTGGGGCTGCGCACGAGCCGTGAGCCGTCGAAGTCCGTTCCCTGGCCGAAATAGAGGAGGACGTACCCGGCCGGCGTGAGGAACAGGCCGATGCCGGACGCATCGGGGAACCTGTGCTGCGTCAGCACTCCCTGCCAGGAGTCGAGATCCCACGGCCGCACCCAACACTCCAGCGTCAGGGCCTTGAAGGGTTTGTCGGGCAGGCCGGTGTCCACGTTCACGTACGAGCCAGGGCGGATGGGCTGTTGATTCGGGCCGCCATCCTGGGCCGGGAGCAGCTCGACATCCTCCGACGTGCCGTCCGGGTTCGTGCCCAGCCGGACGACGGAGATGCGGTAGGGGACGCTGCTGCTGACGCGAAAGTGGAGGGTGTCACCCGCGAAGACGCTCTTCTCCGCGTAGGCGTGTACGCCCGTCAGGTGTATCTCTCGCGAGGGCTCCAGTGCCATGTCGTCTCTCTCCCATGTCACCGGTCCGCCGCTCACGGCTTGCCGCGTCGACCGGTGATTCTTGCTGGGAGGGAGGGTGTTGCCTGTCCCATGTGACGACCATCTGCCCTCTGGGGGGGCCCGGTCAGCTCGCCGGGTCGCTCACCGGACCCATCGTGGACATCCGCCCGAGGTGTCCCTCCACGTCATCCAGCAGACAGGCATCGTGCAAGAGCCGCTGGAAGGCGGCGGAGGCATCGAAGGCCTCGCGTGATTTCTGCCAGGCACGCACGCGCACGGCGAAGAAGGATCCGGGCATGCGAGCGAGCTCATCGACCGCTCGCACCTGCTCCTCTCCTTTCCGGAGGAGGTACTCGTCCTCGGGCTCCACGTACCAATCGGCGGGGAAGGGCGTGTCGGCGATGAGCAGCAGGCCCCGCGAGAGCGCCAGCATGGGCAGGGGATCGTTCCGGCCGAGCGGCTCGTGGGAGCTGTGGAGCAGCACCCCAGCGCCCTCCAGTCGCTCCAGCAGCGCGGAGGGTTCCAGTCCCCTGGGGAGCAGCTCGACGGGGACCCGCTCGCGAATCCGCTCGAGCACGGGAGCGGAAGGCGAGGCCCACTCCGGGACGAGAAGTCCGGTCCGTTGCAGCCGGGGTCCCCCGGTGAAGCGGTGCGTGTCCACGGGCAGCGGGAGTGTCTGGAGCCAGGGGAGCGAGGCCAGCCCGGCGGGGATGGGGGATTCGGGCCAGGTGAGCCAGCGGAACTCCGAGAGCACCGCGAGGGACTCGACCCCATCGAACGGGGCCGGGACGATGCCGACCTTCATCCCGGGGAGCCGCGCCACGACAGCCCCATCGAGCCGCTGCGGCTCGAAGACGAGACAGGCCCCGGCGCCCCAGGCGCGCACCTCGTCCGCGGCCGAGACTCCACCGTCCCCGCCGAGGGCGAAGAACCGGAACTCGGCCCACTCCGCCGTGCGCGGAACGTGTGGCTCGAACACGGGCCGCCCGAGGAACGCCACCTTCATCCGTGCCAATGGCGGGAGGACCCTCATTCCAACCTCCGGGTGAAGAACGCGCGCACGGAGTGCTTCAGGGCGTCCGGCACCAGCCGCTTCACGGCCTCGATGCCCGGGTTCCTCTTGAGCTTCCGGTAGCGCTCGAGCAGCAGCCGCTCGCCAGGGCCGGCGTCCAGCGAGACCTCCGCCACGTGCCGGACCTCGTCGAGCCAGTGCTCCTTCATCGTCGCCATCGCGGCGAGCGCGGGGCGGAGGTGCTCGTTGCGCAGGCCCTCTCCGTGGAGCCGTCGCAGCTCGCCTTCGAACTGCCCGATGCTGGTCTCCCAGTCCGGGAAGGCACGGGCGGTGCGTAGCGCCCCGGCCCGCAGGCGGTCGAGGTACGCGGGCGAGGCCGACAGCGCCTCCAGGTAGCGCGGGAGCTGCCGCCGGTCGTGCGGAGGCACCAGGAGCGAGTTCTCGCCGTGCACCATGTACTCGTCGGAGCCGGTGACGGTGTAGGTGATGGCCGTGCCGCCCTGCGAGAACATCTCCAGCGGCGGGCCGAACATGCCCTCGACCCGGGAGAGCTTCAGCATCACGTCGTACCGCTGATACACCTCGTGGACGCGGTCGATGGGGATGCGCTCGTGCACCTGGACGGGCCGACCTCCCACCACCGGCACCTGCCCGCCGCTGCTCGACGAGAGCCAACCCACCTGGAGCTCCACCCTGGCGCGGGCCTCCTCGAGCAGCGCGAAGGTCTCGGCCACTCCCTTGAAGTCGATGCCCCAGGGGCCTTCCACGAGCACCCGGAGCGGACCGGTGCGCGGCGCGGGGGCCTCGACACAGGGGAAGTGCTCGCGGCTCAGCCCGTTGCGGACGTAGAGCACCTGTCCCGCCGGTTGCACGGTACGGATGAACTCGGCGAGCCACCGCGCCTCGGTGACGAAGAGCAGCGGCAGCGAGTAGGTGATGCGGTTGAGGTGCTTGAGGTGGCCTTCCGGCCGGAAGCGCGATTCGAGGCTCTGGTTCAGGTAGCCGTAGACGGCGCTGTCCAGGCGCCACAGGTCGAACCAGGTGAGCCACCAGGTGGCGAAGACGAAGTCGAAGCGCTCGTGCGCCGCCTCCGTGAAGGTCTGGAAGCGCAGCTCCGGCAGCCTCGGGTGCCAGGGGGGCGAGGAGATGCGCACCGGCTGGTGGGTGACGAGCACCACCTCGTGGCCGAGCGCCCGCAGCCTCCATGCGTACTCGATGATGACGTTGGCCCCGCCCGAGATGTTGCCGACGTCGCCGGCCAGGAAGGCGATCTTCATCGGGCCCCGCCCTTGGGCTTCTTCGCCTTCCGGGACGCGCGAGGCTTGTCGTCGGAGGGCTTCGCGTCCGCCACGCCACGCTCCGCCTCGAGCCGCGCCAGCCGGCGCTCCATCTCCTGCCGCCAGAGGGCCTGGGTCCGCGAGCTCTCCTGCTGGTGCTCGTAGATGACGGCGAGCGACTCGAGGATGGCCTCGTTGAACTCCACCTGCCGGCGCATGATCTCGTTGATGAACGGCTGGAAGGCGAGCCGGAAGGCGCGCTTGGCGGTCACCAGCACCGGGCCCACCACGGGGCGGTGGGAGGAGGGCGGATCCGCGTAGCGGGTGTCCTTCTTGTTCCTCGGCGCCTGGAGGACGGGCGGCCACTCCGGGGACGAGGGAGCGCGCTCGGACACCTCGAGCAGGCGCCGCACCTCATCCAGCGTGGCCTCGGGCGCGGCGGGGAGTCTGGCGGTCTCCGCGGCGACGGCCTCGGCGGAGGGCTCTTGGGTCAACAGGTCTTCAGCGCGCACGGAGGCCTCCACGGGTGTCGAGGACATGGATGATGCGCTCGGCGGCCTCGTCGTGCCGGCCGGCATCCAGGGTGATCAACCGGTCGCCGTAGTCCGGCACTCCGGCCGGGCGCTCGGAGGAGAAGGTGACACCCCACGCGCGCTCGCCGATCCGAGGCACCGTGTCGCGGGCCACCCGCGTGTCCGCGCCGAGGAAGAGGGCCGGTGCCCCCGAGCTGCACACGGCGGTCTCCAGGGACGAGGAGCCTGGGAGCTCGCCGGAGGCTCCACGCGGCAGGGGCAGGTCGGGGCTGAAGCGCCACACCTCGTCCCCTCCAACGAGGTCCACGGCGGGAGCGGTGGCGGTCAGCAGCGCGCCCGCTTGGAGCGACAGCACGCGAGCCCTCGGGAGCCGCTCCATCAGCCGCCGCGCGAGCTGGGACATGGGCGCCTCCGGCTCCGCCGAGAAGCCGGGACACACCAGCTCCACCGTATGGCCCGTGGTGGATGGGGCGGGGCGGGTGAACGTTCCCTCGAGGAGCGGGCGCAGGGCCTCGTGCACGGCGGTGGCGACCGAGTCCTGCTCGAGACCCCGCAGCCGGGCACGCTGGGCCTCCACCACCCGGGCACGCAGATCGGGCTTGCGCTCCAACACCGCGAGGAGCTGGGCCACCTCCACCGGGTCTCCCGACAAGGTGGCGAGCCCCGCGCCGGCCATCGTCTCGGGCACGGCCGCCGCACCGTAGGCCACCACCGGTACGCCCCGGTACATGGACTCGAGGAGGGGCACGCCGAAGCCCTCGTGCCGGCTCATGGACAGGTACGCGGTGGCCACGGAGAAGCAGGCGGAGAGCTGGGCCGCGCTCACCCGGCCCAGCAGCAGCACCCGCTCCGGTCCGAGCACGTCCCTCAGCCCGAGCAGCCATGCCCCATAGGCCGAGTCGCGATTGAGGTAACCGGCCACCAGCAGGCGGCTGCGCGGCTGATACAGACGCTGGTACGCGGTGAAGACGCGCAGCACGTCATCCACGCCCTTGCTAGGCACCGCGCGGCCCACGAAGAGGATGTTGGTGTGGCCGTCGTCCAGCTCGGCACGCAGGGTGGGGTCGGGCGCCACGTCGAAGGCGCGCCAGTCCACCGCGAAGGGGATGACGGAGACGTTCGGGAAGCCGCCGGCCACCAGCTCCTCGGCGCTGAAGCGCGAGTAGGCGAACGCGCACTCCACGAGCGGCCGGAGGGCGAGCAGTTCCTCGCGCGCCGCCACGCAGCCGGCCGCCACCTTGCGCTCGAAGCCCTCGAGCAGCCGGGCGGGCGTCACGTTGTGGTACACGAGCGCCTTGCGGCCGGGCGAGCGCCGGACGAGCGGGACGAGCCGCGATTCGTAGCTGTGGTGGATGAGCAGCAGCGAGTCCTCATCCGCCTCACGGGGATAATCCCGGGCCGGGCGGACCTGGGCGCTGCACTCCTCGTCCCACTGCTCCGCGTAGATTTCAGAGGCATGGCCCCAGCCGCGCAGCAGCTCGCGCAGGTAGCGGACCTGGTTGCCCACCGCGTCACCCCAGGCGAGCCGGGGGACCAGTTGATGGACGGCACGAAGCGGGGGAGCGGCGGAGCGCATATCTCGTCGCGGTGGGCTCAAGACGCCTGCTCCCTTACAACCCGGGCCATACGGCACACAAGCTCCGCGGAGGTACGGCCTCCTTGACGGCCGATGGGGGCTCCGCTACTCGGGAGCCTCTCTTCGTCGTTTCGGCAGGTTTCATGAACGTCCTCGTCACAGGCGGTTGCGGCTTCATCGGTTCCAATCTCGTCAGGTACCTGCGCCGGGTCCGGCCCGAGTGGAAGGTCGTCAACCTCGACAAGCTCACGTATGCCGGCAACCTCGAGAACCTCATCGATCTCGAGTCCGACAAGGGTCACGTCTTCGTCCGCGGGGACATCCTCGACCGGGAGTTCGTCGAGCGGCTGATGCGTGAGCACTCCATCGACGCGGTGATGCATCTGGCCGCCGAGAGCCACGTGGACCGCTCCATCCTCGGCCCCGAGGTCTTCGTCCAGACCAACGTGCTCGGCACCCAGCGGCTGCTGGAGGCGGCGCGGCAGCACGGTACCATCAAGCGCTTCCTCATGGTCTCCACCGACGAGGTGTACGGCTCGCTGGGCCCCACCGGCGCCTTCACGGAGAGCTCGCCGCTCCAGCCCTCCAGCCCGTACTCGGCCTCGAAGACGGGCTCGGATCTGCTCGCGCTGGCCTGGCACCACACCTTCGGCCTGGACGTGGTCGTCACCCGCTGCTCCAACAACTACGGCCGCTACCAGTTCCCCGAGAAGCTCATCCCCCTGATGGTCGTCAACGCCCTGCACGACAAGCCGCTGCCGGTGTACGGCGACGGCGCCAACGTGCGCGACTGGCTCCATGTGGAGGACCACTGCCACGCGCTGCTGCTCGCGCTGGAGAAGGGCCGGGGCGGCGAGGTCTACAACATCGGTGGCGGGGCCGAGCGCAAGAACATCGAGATCGTCAAGGCCATCCTCTCGCTGCTGGGCAAGCCCGAGTCCCTCATCCGCTACGTGAAGGACCGGCCGGGGCACGATCGGCGCTACGCCATCGATCCCTCGAAGATCAAGGCCGAGCTGGGTTGGACGCCCGCGCACACCTTCGAGCAGGGTCTGTCGGAGACGGTGCGCTGGTACGTGGACAACCGCGAGTGGTGGCAGCGCGTGATGAGCGGCGCCTACCGGGACTACTTCGACACGCAGTACAGCACGCGCCTCCAGGCCGGGTGAGCCGATGCGGATCCTGGTGACCGGGGCCAACGGGCTCGTGGGCAGCCGGACGTGCGGGCTGCTCGTGGAGCAGGGACACGTGGTGGTGGGGCTCGGACGCGGTGAGCGCCGCGCCACCGGCTCCTGGCGGTACGTGTCCTGCGAGCTCACCCGGGACGCCGAGGTGTCCGCCGCCTTCGCGGAGGCTTCTCCCGAGGCCGTCATCCACTGCGCCTCCATGACGGAGGTGGACGCGTGCGAGCGGGCGCCGGAGTCGGCCTTCGCCGCCAACGTGGACGCGACGGCCTTCGTGGCCCGGGCCTCGCGCCGGGCCGGGGCGCACCTGGTGCACGTGTCCACGGACTACGTCTTCGACGGCGAGGCCGGCCCCTACGACGAGGAGGCCCTTCCCAACCCGCGAGGTGTGTACGCGCTCACCAAGCACATGGGCGAGCAGGCCGCGCGGGTGCTCGCGCCCGGCTGTGCCATCGCCCGGACGGCGGTGGTGTACGGCTGGCCTCCCGTGACGGGACGGCTCAACTTCGGTGCCTGGCTGGTGGGCAACCTGGAGAAGGGGCAGCCCGTCCGCCTGTTCGAGGATCAGTTCATCTCGCCCAGCCATGCACCGAGCGTGGCCGCCATGGTGGCCGAGCTGGCCGTGCGCCGGCTGGGGGGCGTCTGGAACACCTGTGGGGCCGAGGTGGTCAACCGGGTGCGCTTCGGCCAGGCCGTGTGTGAGGTCTTCGGCTTCGACCCGGGGCTCCTGATCTCTACGAAGATGGCGGAGCTGAAGCTTTCCGCCCCTCGCCCCCTGCGCTCCGGACTGCGGGTGGACAAGGTCCGCCGCGAGCTGGCGGCCCGGCCCCTGGGGCTGGCCGAATCGCTCGCCCGCTTCCATGAGGATTGGCGGCGCGAGCGAGGTTGAGCAACCACCCGCCAGGAGGCCTTGCTCCTTTTGACGCAGTCCCCGCTGCTCTGTTAGCTAGCCTGCTCTTCTGTCTGCCCACGAGAGGGTTTCATGATCCCGTTCAATAAACCGGTCCATCTGGGGACCGAGCTCTCCGCCATGGCCGAGGCCATCTTGAAGAACGGCCACGTCGCGGGCGGCGGACCTTTCGGCAAGCGCTGCGAGGCGATGCTGGAGCAGATGCTCGGGCTGCGCACGCTGCTGGTGACGTCCTGCACGCACGCGCTGGAGATGGCGGCGCTGCTGCTGGAGGTGGGGCCGGGCGACGAGTTCATCGTCCCCTCGTACACCTTCGTCTCCACGGCCAACGCCTTCGCGCTGCGCGGGGCGAAGCCCGTCTTCGCGGACGTGGACGCGCACGGCAACCTGGATCTGGCGCACGTGGAGAAGCTGCTCAATCCGCGGACCAAGGCCGTGCTGGTGGTCCATTACGCGGGCAACTCGTGTGACATGGAAGCCCTGCTGAAGCTGTGCGGCGATGTGCCGGTCGTGGAGGACGCGGCGCAGGCCCTGGCGGCCAGCTTCGATGGCAAGCCGCTCGGCACCTTCGGCGTGTGCTCGGCCTTCAGCTTCCACGAGACGAAGAACATCGGCTGTGGCGAGGGCGGCGCGCTCACCCTGCGCGACCCCAACCTCATCGATCGGGCCGAGTACATCCGCGACAAGGGCACCAACCGCCGCAAGTTCCAGAACGGCATCGTGGACAAGTACACGTGGGTGGACATCGGCTCCAGCTACGTGCTGTCGGATCTCAACGCGGCCTACCTCAGCACGCAGCTCGAGGCGCTCCCGCGCATCCAGGCCCGCCGCAAGCAGATCTACTCCGCCTACGAGGAGGCGCTCACCGAGCCGGTGGAGCGCATGGGCGGATACATCGTCAAGGGTTCCCCGCGGATCTCCGGCAACCAGCACCTGTTCGCCATCGTCTTCCGCTCGCCGGAGCACCGCACCGGCTACATCGCGCACATGCGCAAGCACGACATCATCACGCCCTTCCACTACGTGGCCCTGCACCAGTCGCCCATGGGGCAGAAGTTCCACGATGGCTCCAGCCTGCCCGTCTCCGAGCGGCTGACGGGGTGCCTGGTGCGCCTGCCGCTGTACTTCAACATGACCGATGCCGAGCGCGACGAGGTCATCGGACGCACGCAGGAGTTCCTCCGTGCCCTCTGAAGGTCTGCTGTCCGTCGTCATCCCGTGCTACCGCTCCCAGGCCTATCTGGAGCGGACGGTGACGGAGCTCATCGAGGCGCTCGAGCCGAAGGGGCCCTTCGAGATCATCCTCGTCAACGACGGCTCCCCGGATGACGTCCAGCAGGTCATCGATCGTCTGCACGAGAAGGACGCGCGCGTGCGCTTCCTGGAGCTGGGCAGCAACCGCGGGCAGCATGCCGCCACGCTGAAGGGCTTCGCCATCGCGCGGGGCGACGTCGTCATCACGGTCGACGATGACGGGCAGAACCCGCCGGCCGCCGGACTGGCCGTGGCCGAGGCGCTGCGCGGCAGCCGCCATGACGTGGTGTATGGCCGCTTCCAGACCACCGAGCAGAGCCTGCCGCGCCGGCTCGCCTCGCGGCTCAACCTGTGGATCTTCAAGCACACCATGGGCAACCGGACCGGTGTCCGGGTGACCAACGTGCGCGCGATCCGCGGAGACCTGGCCCGCAGGCTGGGCCAGTCCGAGCAGGTCTACCCGTACATCGACTCGATGATCTTCCGCTGCACCCGCCGGGTGGGCGAGGTCACCGTGCCCCACCGCCGCCGCGACGAGGGGCAGTCCACCTATCGCATCCGTGACCTGTTCCGGCTGTGGCTCTCGCACATGAGCACCCTGACGGTGCTGCCCCTGCAGATCGCCACGTGGGGCTCGTTCGCCGCGGCGGGCCTGGGCCTGCTGCTGGGACTGGGGCAGATGGTGCGCGTGCTGCTGGAGCGGCAGGCGCCTCCGGGCTGGTTGTCCCTCTTCTGCGCGCTCACGTTCCTCTTCAGCCTCCTCTTCGCCTTCCTGGGCGTCATCAGCACCTACCTGGGGCGGCTGTACGTCTCGCTCAACGCACGGGGACAGGATTGGATCCGCTCCTCGGGAGGGGCGGGTCCCGTGCTCGTCGAGCGGTCGCGGGCAGGGGAGCAGAAGCCGGCCGGCCGGGTTGATTCGGTATCATGAGCGGCCAGGGCTGGGTGGAGTGGTTGGAAGGGTGGGCGAGTCTTCCGGTGCCACCGGGAGGCTCTCGGCGTGAGGCGGCGGAGCGCCTCGTGCGCGAGCTGGAGCGGCGGCGGGAGGCCGGGCAGCTCGTCGAGGGCGAGGGCGGCGTGGTGGCCGTGCGCCGCGAGGCGTGGGATTGCGATCGGCTGGGGCTCGAGGCGGGCAAGCTGGAAGTGCTGCTCGCGCGCTCCGAGCAGGGGGGCCGTGAGCTGGTCCTCCGCGCGGTGGAGAAGGCGAGGGCACAGGGGCTCCGCCATCTGACGTGCCGTCTGGACAGCCGTGACTACACGGGTGCCGCCGCGCTGCAGGGGGCTGGCTTCACCCTGAGGGATCTGCTGGTGACGTTGGCCATCACGCGCCCGTCACGGCCCGAGCCCTTCCCCGCCGGGGTACGCCGCGCCACCGAGCGGGACGCGGATCGGCTCGCGGAGCTCTCCGCCCGATGCTTCAGCACGCCTGGAGACTCGTACAACCGCTACCTGAATGATCCGTACCTGCCGAGGGAGGGCGTGCGCGAGGTGTACGCGTACTGGGCGCGCACCTCCATGGGCGGTCCAGCCGCGGACGTCACCTTCGTCGTGGAAGAGGAGGGGGAACTGGCGGGCTTCCTGACCCTGGTCCTCCCCAAGGAGGGCGTGGCGAAGGTGCCCCTCAACGCGGTGGATGCGCGTTGGCGTGGCCGGGGGATCTACCGGACGCTCGTGCAGGCCGGGCTGGCAGAGGCCTGGAAGCACGGGGCGGAACGCGTGGAAGTGGTCACCCAGCTCCAGCAGCTCGCCGTCCAGAGGACCTGGTGGAGGTTGGGCGGCGTCGCGCAGTCCTCCTCGATGACCTGGAGCTCGTGGCTCCCGGAGGGGAGCGAGCGGGGGAACGGTTAGCGCTCCCGCCGTTCTGGCACGTAGGGGAATCCTCATGCGTCACCTCGTAGGGTTGTTGGGGCTGTTGCCCTGTCTCCTCGTGCCGTCCGTGAGCTGCGCCGAGGAATCGGATCCGCGGAGCCTGGCGGGCAAGCCCGTGGTACTCGACTCGAGCGGGAAGCTCCTCTCCTGGATGCAGCCCCAGGAGACGGCCTACTCCCGCACCGCGCTCACGGCCTGGGAGTTCTTGAACACCCGCGTGCCCACCGAGGCCAACGGGTTGAAGACCTACTTCACCTATCCGGGCTTCTCACCGGTCTCGCGGGTGGCGTTCCAGTGGCTGCACCATCCGGCGGGGCTGAACGCGATGCTGTTGGAGACCGCCCTCGCCATCCACGCCTATACCGGTGACCGCTCGGCGGTGGAGCTGCCGCGCTCCCTGATGGACTACCAGCTCGAGCACGGCATGACTCCGTCCGGGTGGGTGTGGGGCAACGTGCCCTTCTCCTCGTCCATGCCGGGGGCGACCACCTTCCAGGGGGGCGATGATGCCTGGGCCTGCGAGGGCGGAACGAACTGCGGGCGGGGCGATGGCCTCGGGGTCCTCGAGCCCGACAAGGTGGGCGAGTCGGGGCTGGCCTATCTCCGGCTCTTCCAGGTGACGGGCGAGGTTCGCTACCGGGACGTGGCCATCGCCTGCGCCGATGCGCTCGCGGCCCACGTGCGGCCGGGGGATGCGCTGAAGTCTCCCTGGCCCATGCGCGTCCGCGCCGAGACGGGCGAGGTGCGCGAGGAGTACGGGGCGAATGTGATCGGCCCCATCCGGCTCTTCGACGAGCTGCTCCGGCTGCGGCTCGGTGACTCGCGGGCCTACCTGGAGGCCCGGCAGACCGCATGGACCTGGATGATGCGGGTCCCCATGAGCAACAACCACTGGAGCGGGTACTTCGAGGACATCCCCATCATGTCCTCTCCGGACCAGAACCCGAACCAATACATTGCCCTGGAGACGGCGCGCTATCTCCTCCAGCGGCCGGATCTCGATGTGAAGTGGAAGGAGCACGCGAAGCAGCTGCTCGACTTCTCCGAGCGGGTCTTCGCCGCCGACACGGAGACCGAGAAGGGCCTTCAATGGGGCGCCCAGGTCCTCACCGAGCAGCTCTTCTTCCCCTTCAAGATGGGCAGCCACACCGCCCGGTACGCCTCGGTCAACGCGCTCTGGTCCGACCGGACGGGAGACACGGCGGCGAAGGAGAAGGCGTTCCGCTCCTTCAACTGGGCCACGTACATGAATGACGGCACCGGGCTCGTCTCGACCTGGGTGGGGGAGGGTGACACCTGGTTCACCGACGGCTACGGCGATTACATCCGCCACTACCTCTCGGGCATGGCCGCCGTGCCGGAGTGGGCGCCTCCCGGCGAGAGCCACCTGCTGGGCACCAGCTCCGTGGTGAAGCACATCTCCTATGGGGCCGAGGAGATCTCGTACTCGACCTTCGAAGCCGACGCGACCGAGGTGCTGCGCCTGGATACCCGTCCGGGCCGGATCCTGGCCGGGGGTCGCGAGCTCCAGCTCGTGAAGGACCTGAGCCAGGAGGGCTACACGCTGCGGCCCCTGGACGCCGATGACTTCGAGCTCCGCATCCACCATGCCGGCTCGGGTGATGTGACCATCGACCTGCGCCCGGGCTCCGAGGGGCAGGGGTGTGGCTGTGGAGCGAGCGGCGCACAGGGCGCCGGAGCCCTGGCCCTGCTGGTGCTCCTGCGCCGCCGCGCGCGCGCCTGAACCGACGAACACGAACGACCCATGACTGTTTCCACGACACCTGTCAGCGCCTCCAACGACACGGCTCCGGCCGCCCCGGCCCATGATGAGGGCGCCCCCATTTCCGCTCCGCGCGTGGAGCCGGCCTCGCCGTCACGGCTCGCGCGTCTGGGGACCTCCGCGGCGCGCGGGTGCGTGCTCGTGGGGATCGGCGCCCTGTCCGTGCTGTTCCTCTCCCTCATCGACGCGCAGTGGCTGAAGCTCGACGACTTCTACATGGTCGAGCACATCCGCTCGCGTCCGATGGGGGAGGTGCTGGGGGACATCGTCACGACGCGCACCACGCCGCACGTGCGCTTCGCCTTCATCCACCACCTCATCCTGCTACCGGTCTTCCGCTGGTGGTTCGAGTCGCGCACGGCCGTCAACGCGCTCTACCTGCTCACCCTGGCCATGGTGCTCGGAGGAGGCGTGCTGCTGTGCCGGCCCCTGGCGCGGCGGGCCGGCGTCTGGAGCGGAGCCTGGCTGTTGTTCTCCTCCCTGATGGTGTCGACGTACGTCTGGTCCACCATGGAGTTCAAGACGGCGGGCTACCTCCTCTTCTGCTTCGGCACGTGCGCGGGGCTGGTGGCCCTGTCCTGGCAACGCGCCGCTTCCGAGCGGCCGCTGACCTGGCGGGACCATGCCCGCTGGTCGCTGCTGGCCATCAGCTGCATCCACTTCGCGGAGATCGGGCTCCTGGTGGTCTTCCCACTCGGGTTCTCGCTCGCGCTGCAGCGGCGCCTGGACTGGCGCTGGCTGGGGGCCACCACGGCCTGGCCGTTCTGCTACTGGCTGCTCAACAAGCTCCTCTTCCCGCGCCCGCTCAACCTGCTGGAGCACAGCACGGGACCGGGGTTGCTCGCCGCGGTGTCGTTCGCCGTGCGGACCTTCCAGGAGTATTGGATTTCCGAGCTGGTGCTGGCGGTGGGCCTGCTGGTGTGGGTGGTGGCGCTGAGCGTGTGGCGCGCGGAGCCGGGCGGCCGCGTGCGGCGCTTCCTCATCACCCTGTCCGCGGGGGGCGCCTTCCTCGCCGCGGCGCTGGGCCTCATCGTGCTGGCGGGGCTCAGCTACATGTGGGCCGGAGAGCGGCACCTCGCCTTCGCGGGCCTGGGCCTGACGGCCTGCTCGCTGTGGTGTGCTGGGGCGCTGACGCAGCTGCTCCAACGTGCGTGGCCGCGCGCCGTGCTCGCCGTGCTGCTGGCCGGGTTCGGCGTGTGGAAGCTGGATCAGCGGCTCCCCCGGCTGCTGAGCTACGTCGAGGCGCGCCGGGCGGAGCTGACGGACGTCTTCTCCCTTCAGCGCGAGGTGCGTGCGATGGGCAGCCAGCTCGCCCGCGAGGGGCAGTCACGCGACGTGGTGGTCTTCGTGCCGCGATGGATCATCGAGAGCCGCATGGGGGACTGGGTGGATCCCAGCTTCATGTCCGCGGGCTGGGCGGCGAAATCGTTCGCCAAGGAGTTCTCGTGTCCGGAGGCGGTGGCCTGCCCGCGCGTCACCTACGTGACGAACCTCTCCTCCCTCCGCACGCATCACGAGCTGAAGGCGCAGCAGGAGCTCTGCCGGATGCTGCCCGAGGCACGGGTGATGGTCGCCAGGACCTCGTTTTTGGGAGACGCGCGGGACATCACGCCCCTGGCGCCGGGGGCGACAGAGGCGCAGTGTCTGGAGTGGCTGGTGAGCCAGCGGCTGGTGGATGCGGCGGCGCGCTGACCTGGAGCAGGTCAGAAGCAGACGACGACCGTATCACCTTCCACGCGCACGGACTGCTCGTCGGGCCATCGGGGCGTGCTGGTGCAGTGCTGACTGAGCCGCGCGCGGTTGGCGTCATTCACGTGCACGAAGCTCCGTCCCGAGATTTCGCTCATCAATCCCGCCTGGCTCCAGGGGAGGGCCAGGGCGGAGCTGTTCGTGTCTCCGATGGACAGCACTCCGGGATACGACGTGGGATGGTTCACGAAGATGATGTTCCGCAACTCCTGGGTGCCTGGGATCTTCTCCATCCGCTGCAGCACCCGGGATGCGGTCTCCCGGTCGATCTGGTTCACCCGGAGCTGCCCCGCGGAGACCTGTTGATCCAGACCGGTGAAGCCCACCAGCAGCAGGCCCGCCGCTCCCAGGAGCACGCCGCGGAATCTGGCACTCATGAGCACGTAGGCCAGGGCCAGGTGGCCACCGATGACGAAGGCCAGGGTGATCAATATCCGGGGCGCCGTGCCCCAGACCTTCAGCGCCATGACGATGCCGGCGATGCACGCGAGGCTCGCTCCGGACAGGAGCCACATCATCATCCCCTTGCCCGGTGCACGGTGCCGCCAGGCCCGCAGACCCACCAGGACGAGCGCCACACCCAGCACTCCCAGCTCGAGCCGGGTGAGCAGAGGCGTGCTGAGCACCTGATCCCGAAGCAGGGTCTGTGAGTACAACCACTTCAGTTCCGCCCAGCGTTGTGGGATGTCGGCCAGGGGCAGCAACTGCGCGCGTTCCAGCGGAGGCACCGAGAGCGCCTTCTGGATCACGCGGTTGACAACCATGTACGTGACACACGCGAGGGGGACCAGGCTCAGCACGGGCAGCCATGCGCGCACGGTGCGGCTGGTCGTGCCCTTCTCTCCGGTGGTGCGAGCGAGGTCGAGCGCCAGGCCAATGAAGATGGTCGCGACGAGTGGGTTGAAGTTGAGCTGGTAGATGCTCAACGAGAAGACGAGCAGCGGCACCGCCACCGACAGCCCATGCCACCCGCGCGTCCGGGTCCACTCCACCGCGAGAAGGGAGGGAATCAGCGAGACGCAGAAGTAGGCCGGTACTCCACGAAAGGTCCACAGCTCCGCGAAGTAGGGATGGGTGAAGATGAGCGGCCCGACGACGAAGGGCAGCCAGCGCTCATGGGTGATCCGCCAGATCCGCGCCAGGAGAACCGAGGCGAAGGCGAGCAGGGCGATGGCCAGCCATGAGTAGAGCGTCACGGTCTTCGCATGCGGTGCACCGAGCGCGTTCATCACCGTGAACAGCACCGCATAGCCGAACCGTCCCTGGCCCAGCATCAGGTCGGTGACTTCCCGGGGATCCTGATTGTGGATGAGGAAGTAGTCATCCGTGGAGAAGAACGTCGGTGACAGCTTGGGGAACCAGGTCATCAGCAGCAGGACGAACACCCCGCCGAGGATCGTGAGCTCGCGCCGGGTGAGCACACCCGGGGTGTGTACCGGGGTGTTCATGCTGTCCGTGGAGAGTGCTGGAGGCTCCCCCTGGGTCTCCGCGATGAGGGGTTTCATGGGCATCATCCCGCGACCGCCAGTTCCACCGGGGTGGAGCCGGTGCGCAGCAGCTCCTCGAAGGCCTTGAGGTAGGCCGCGTGGGTGGTGGCCAGCGAGAAGTGCGTCTGCATGCGCTGGCGCGCGCGCCGCCCCATGTCGGCCCGGAGGTTCTCGTCCTCCAGGATGTCGAGCGCGGCGCTGGTCACGCGCTCGAGCCGCTTCTCCGGATTCTTCAGGTTGGGAACGCACGCCCCGACCTCGCTGGTGACCAGCTCGGGGATGCCCTCGATGGCGGTGCTCACCACGGGGACGCCCATGGAGAGGGCCTCGTAGAAGACGATGGGCAGGCCCTCCACGCGCGAGGCCAGCATCAGCAGGGACATGTCACGCATGGCCATGGCGATGGGGGTGTCGCTGGGCAGGATGTGCGTGCAGCGGTTCATCCCCGTGTCATGGAGGAGGGTGCGCAGCGGCTGCTCCATCGGGCCGTCGCCGATGAAGACGAAGTTCAGCGGCCGGTTGGGCTGGGACCAGCGCGAGCGCATCTTCTCGTGGACCCGGGCCAGGAACAGCGGATCCTTGTCTTGGTGCAGCCGGCCCACGAAGCCCACCACCGGAGTGCCACGCCGCAGCCGCAGCCGCTCGCACAGCCAGCCCTCGGCCACCTTGTCCGGGTTGAAGAGGTTCTCCTCGTCGCAGGTGAGGCGGATCACCCGGAGCTTGGACGGATCCACCCCGTAGCGCTGCGCCCGCTGGGAGATGAACTCGCTGCTCACCAGGTGCATGTCCAGGAACCGGTCGTACCGCTTGCACGACTGGCGGGTGTAGTCGTTGTGCATGTGGAGGAAGTCCACGGTGCGCACACCCGGCAGCCGCCGCTTCACGGCCATGGCGGTGTCGTAGCCGAGCCACGAGTGACTCATGAAGACGGCGTCATAGCCCCGGTTGCGGACGAGCTCCGTCACCACGCCCACCTGATCCGCCGCCGGGACGAAGTTCTGCATGTGCCAGACGTCGTCCACGTGGGGCACCAGCTTGTGCGCCCAGTCGTTGGTGGAGGGGATGTTGGTGGCCAGGGCCAGCTCGTACCCGGCGCCGCGCAGCAGCTCGGCCATGTCGATGGTGGCCTTGTCCACGCCGCCGCACATGGCCCACGGCAGCATCAGCAGCACGCGCTTCTGGTCTCCCGCGGTGACCAGCGGCATCGGCCGCTCGAAGTCCACCGGGACTCCGTCCAGCAGCAGCCGCTCCTGGATGTGGCTGGCGCGCAGCAGCGGCTGGTTGTCGGGCCTCCAGTGACGCACCTGCCGCTGGATCTGCGCCTGGATCTGGCTGGGGACCAGGCGCTTGAGTGCCTCGCGCCGCTCGTGCAGCCCCACCTTGATGGGGTGCAGCAGGCGGGCCGTCTGGTCCTCGCCCAGCACCTTCACCACGCCCCTGCGGGCGATGGACACGGCCTTGCGCGCCTTCTGCACGATGGGAGAGCGCTGGGGCGCCTGGTTGTGGACGCCCACCTGCCCCGGGAGGAGCTGCTTGACCTGATGGAAGAAGTCCTGCGCGAACAGGAGGGCGCCCTGGGTCCGCACCACCTCGTGGAACACCTCCATGGCGGGCTTGCCCGCCGGCAGCTCGGCCCCCGTGGCGCGGCTGGCCAGCCAGGTGCGCAGGAAGATGATGTCCCCGGGGTGCGTCCCGAGGCGCTCCGTGGGGTAGTTCTCCACGCGGTGGCGCGTGGACCACGTGGTCAGCGTCGTCA
The DNA here is from genome assembly GCF_024623785.1 of Archangium lipolyticum. Lineage (NCBI taxonomy): Bacteria > Pseudomonadati > Myxococcota > Myxococcia > Myxococcales > Archangiaceae > Archangium > Archangium lipolyticum. The sequence goes on along the minus strand of NZ_JANKBZ010000011.1, from coordinate 226,147 downwards.
CGTCCGTGGGCACCACGATGGCCGGCACGTAGCGCGTCTCCGAGGCGCGCACCACCTGCTCCAGGAAGGTGGGCGAGCCGCGCTCCAGCAGCGGCAGGTGCTCGGGCCGCAGCAACGCCGCGTACTTGCCCTTGAGGACCTCCAGCAGTCCCCGCGCGTCGCCGGGCGCTCCCACGGTGAGCGTCACGTCGGTGAGCGTCTGCCGCGCCAGCCACGCGCGCACGCGCGGCACGTCCGTGGCAGGGCCCGTCCACACCAGCTCCAGCCCCGGGGCGTGCCGCAGCTTGAGCGTCGCCCGCATCTCGGGCGTGAACAACTTGGGGTGCTGCTGCATCAGCAGCGTCTTCAGCTCGTGCCGCACCCGGTCGGACGCGGTCAGCAGCGAGCCCGTCACCTTGCGCCGGTACTTGAAGAGCGGCTCGTCGATGACCACGCCATGCAGGCCGGCCTCGATGCAGCCCAGCCAGAAGGACCAGTCCTCGTAGCCGAGCATCTTCGGGTAGTAGAGCCCCTTCTCGGTGAAGACAGACTTGCGGATGAGCGACATCACCACGCAGTAGTTGTTGTCCAGCTCCAGGTAGGGGTTCCACCGGGGGACGGGGATGAAGTCCTGCCAGGCCCCGAAGGACTCGATCTGGCTGTAGACGAACGACGCCTCCGGGTTGGCGTCGAGCGCGGCTTCCATCTTCTCCAGCGTGTCCGGAGTGATGAGGTCGTCGCTGTCGAGCGCGAGGATGAGGTCGCCGGTGGTCTCGCGGATGCCGTTGTTGCGCGCGAACCCCAGCCCCTGGTTATGCTGGTGGTGGACGCGGATGTGCTTGGGCAATTGATCGAACAGCGCGAGCGTGGCCGGATCCGTGGAGCCGTCGTTCACCACCAGGATCTCATCCGCCGGGCGCGTCTGGGCCGCGAGGCTCTCCAGCGTTTCCGGCAGGTACTTGCCGTCGTTGTAGCAGGGGATCACGACCGAGATCCTGTTGCGCTTGCTCACCATGTGCTGCTCTCCATTGCATTCCCAGCTCGGCGCTTCATGAGGGTGGCCCTCTCTCCGGCCAGAGTTCTGCCACGGGCAGCTCCAGGCCTCGGACCCTGGAGCCCACATCGCGCTTGCCCCCGCGCGCCATCGGTGATGGTCGATGTCGAACGGTGGCATGGCCACCTTGGATCGCTTTGCTGAATGGGGCGAGGTACGTACCTCAAACTCCAGTGCCCCGGCAATGGTGCCGCTCGTCCGTCTGCTCTCCTGGCGGCGGAGAGGCTCGCGGGACTTGCTGCCTTCGTCGAGCCCCGGCTATAGCCGCATCCATGAAGGGAATCGTTCTGGCTGGAGGATCGGGAACGCGGCTCTACCCGCTGACACGCGTCGTCAGCAAGCAGCTGCTGCCCATCTACGACAAGCCGATGGTGTACTACCCGGTCTCCACGCTGATGCTGGCGGGCATCCGGGACATCCTCCTCATCTCCACGCCCGCGGACCTGCCGCGCTTCGAGGAGCTGTTGGGGAGCGGCGAACAGTGGGGCGTGCGCTTCCAGTACGCCGTGCAGCCACGCCCGGAGGGGCTCGCGCAGGCCTTCATCATCGGCCGCCAGTTCGTGGGAAATGAGCCGGTCTCTCTCATCCTCGGAGACAACATCTTCTACGGGCACGGCCTGGTCGATCTGGTGCGGCGGGCGGCGGCGCGGGAGAAGGGGGCGACCGTCTTCGGCTACTACGTGAGGGATCCGGAGCGCTACGGCGTGGTCGAGCTGGATGAGAACAACCGCGCGTTGAGCATCGAGGAGAAGCCGGCCCAGCCCAAGTCCAACTACGCGGTGACGGGCCTGTACTTCTACGACAACCAGGTGCTGGACATCGCCGCGGCGCTCAAGCCCTCCAAGCGGGGCGAGCTGGAGATCACCGACGTCAACGCGGAGTACCTGCGGCGAGGGCAGCTGGACGTGGCGCTCATGGGCCGCGGCTACGCGTGGCTGGACACCGGCACGCACGAGTCGTTGATGCAGGCCTCCAGCTTCATCCAGATCATCGAGGAGCGGCAGGGGCTCAAGGTGGCCTGTCTGGAGGAGATCGCCTGGCGGATGGGCTACATCGACGCGGAGCAGGTGGCGAGGCTGGCCGAGCCCATGCGCAAGAACGAGTACGGGCAGTACCTGCTCCGGCTCATCGAGAACAAGGGCGCGCGGGGGTGAAGGTCCTCGAGACGGAGCTGCCCGGAGTGCTGCTGTTGGAGCCACGCGCCTTCGAGGATGCGCGCGGCGTCTTCATGGAGGTGTTCCACGCGGGCAGGTACGCGGAGGTGGGCATCCGGGCGGCCTTCGTGCAGGACAACCTGTCGCGCTCCGTGAAGGGGACGCTGCGCGGGCTGCATTTCCAGGAGCCCCACGGCCAGGGCAAGCTGGTGCAGGTGCTCTCGGGCACCGTCTACGACGTGGTGGTGGACATCCGCCGGGGCTCGCCCGCCTTCGGCCGGTGGTTGGGCCTGGAGCTGTCGGCGGAGAACCGGCGCCAGCTGTGGATCCCCCCGGGCTTCGCCCATGGCTTCTGCGTCCTCTCCGAGCGCGCCGACTTCTTCTACAAGTGTACGGATGTCTACGTTCCCACCGCCGACCGGGGCCTGCTCTGGAACGACCCGGATCTGGCCATCCCCTGGCCCGTGACGTCGCCGTTGCTGTCGCCCAAGGACGCCGCCGCACCGCGTCTGAAGGACGCGCCAGTGCTGCCCCTGTATGAGCGTTAGCCCTCCGGGCGTCCTCGGGAAGGGCGCCCACCGGCCTCCCAGCCGAGCGGCGGAGTCCCACCCGAGCATGTTCACGTCTTCTTCGATGTGAGAAACCTTGGCGTCCGGGCCCGGGGGCGTCGATGCTCCCGCTGGCTCTCGCGATGCCCCGCACGCTCCCACTCGCGCCAGTGCTGCTGCTGTCCGTCCTGCTCGCCACGGGCTGTTCCACCACGGCCGCTGGTGTCCGGAGCGCGCCCGCTTTCGAATCCCTGCGCATCCGCACGGAGGACGGCTGGAGCCTGTCGATGCGGCACGTGCCCGCCGTGGGGCCGGTGCGCGGGCGTCCCATCCTGCTCGTGCCGGGGCTGGCCTCGGGCGACGTGAGCCTGCTGCTGGATGAGGATCACAGCCTCGCGTACTGGCTGGCGGCTCGTGGGCGCGAGGTGTGGACGGTGGCGCTGCGGGGCACCGGCGAGTCGGATCGCGCGGACGCGGCGATGGGACGCGCGCCGGGCTATGGCTTCGACACCCTGTGGCGGGAGGACTTCCGCGCGGCCCTGAGCACCGTGCGCCAGCGCACCGGCGAGGACCGGGTGGACGTCGTCGCCTACAGCCTGGGGGCGCTGCTGCTCTATGCCTACCTGGCCGAGGACGGGGACGGCATCGCCGCGGCGGTGGCCATGGCCGGGCCCACGCGGTTGGATCGCAGCGAGGCGTGGCTGGTGGGGCTCGCGCGGGTGGGAGACCGCGTCGTCTCGCGGGACGAGACGCTCGACATGGGCTTCCTCTCCTCCCTGACGGCCCCGGTGCAGGCGCATCTGCGGGGCAACCCGGTGGAGCGCATCGCCCTCAACACGCGCAACACCCCGCGCGAGCGCTGGAAGCTCTTCGCCCGGAGCGTCTTCGGTCAGCTCTCCGGAGGCGTGGCGAAGGACCTGTGCCGGATGATCCTCACCGGGCGCTTCACCAGCTCGGACGGGCGCCGGGACTACCGGGCGGGCCTCTCCCGGGTGCGCGTGCCGGTGATGGTGATGGCGGGAGAGGGAGACATGGTCGCCACCGAGAGCGCGGTGCGCGACGGCTACCTCGCCCTGGGAGGACCCAAGGCCTGGCGCCTGCTGGGCACCCGCGCGGGGCTCGCCGCGGACTACGGGCACGTGGACGTGGTCATCGGCGACCGGGCGCCCTACGAGGTCTGGGCCCCCCTGCTCGATTTCCTGGACCGCTCCGCCTCCGGCCGCGTCTCCGAGTGACGGCCTGGAGGCCGCCGCTCCGCATGCTCCCAGAGGAGGCGGGCGAGCACGGCTTCGGGGCGTGGGGGCAGGTAGGAGGAGTGAACATCCTTGGCCTGTCACCTAGGAGGAGACGCGATGGTGCTCCCGGGCAAGGGAATCAGTTGGAAGGAGTTCTTCACCGACCTGAAGAACGAATACCAGAACGACAAGGTGAGCAACGTGGCCGGCGCCGTGACGTTCTTCGGCGTGCTGGCGTTGTTCCCCTTCATCCTGTTCCTCGTGGCGCTCGCGAGCGTCATCATCGATCCCGCCCAGGCCGAGGTGCTCATCAAGGAACTGGGCCGGGTGGCGCCAGAGGCGGTGACCCAGATATTGGGCCAGCGTCTGCACGACTTGGCGGCCAGCAACAACGTGGGGCTGCTGTCGGTGGGTGCGTTGGGCGCGGTGTGGGCCGCGTCGGGCGGGGTGGTGGCGCTGATGGACGCGCTCAACACCGTCTATGACGTGAAGGAGTCCCGGCCCTTCTGGAAGGTGCGTGGCATCGCCATCATGGTGGCGCTGGGAGGCGCGGTGCTCTCCATCCTCGCCTCGCTGGCCATGGTGGGCACGCCAGCCGTCGCGAAATGGCTGGGTGAGCCGCTCGGCACCGTGGTGATGTGGCTGCGCCTGCCCGTGGCGGGCCTGATCATGATGCTGGTGTGGGCGATGATCTACTACGTGCTCCCGGACGTGAAGCAGACCTTCAAGTTCATCTCGCCCGGCTCGGTGGTGGGCGTCATCATCTGGTTGGTCGCGTCCTGGGGTTTCTCGGTGTACGTGCGCAACTTCGGCAGCTACGACGCGAACTACGGCGCGCTCGGTGGTGTCATCGTCATGCTGCTGTGGATGTGGATCTCCTCGCAGGTCATCCTGCTGGGCGCGGAGATCAACTCCGTCCTCGAGCACAGGTCGCCGGAGGGCAAGGCCCCGGGTGAGAAGCGTCCGGGTGAGCGAGGTGGCCCCCCCATGACCAAGAGCGAGAAGAAGGAGAGGGAGCGCAAGGAGATCGAGGAGCGCCTGCGTCCCACGCCGCCACCGCGGCCCGAGCCCGCCCGGATGTCGCCTCTGGGTGCGGCGACCACCTGGGCCACGGGCTTCGGGTTGGGGCTGTTCCTGCTGCGTCGTTCTTCCCGATGACAGATGGGGCTCGAGCCCTGCGCGTCACGGTTGGCGATGGAGTAGTCTTTCCTCTCAGCGGGGAACCGGGGGCCCTCGAGTGACAAGACAGACGAGATCCTCGGCGCTTCCCGCACTGGTTCATTCCAGACGAGGCGCTCCATGGATCCGTCGCCAGCAGTCGTGCTGTCCGGTGTGCATGCGTACGCGGAGAAGTCCATCACCGCGGGGCAGTCCATCCATTTCCGGGTGAGCAGTGACGTGCCGTACACCATCACCGTCGCCCGGTTGGGGCCGGACGCGAACGGTCCGGCGGGGGACCAGGAGCTGTTCCCCCGCCGCCGGGTGGCGAAACCCCAGACGCAGCCGATCTTCCCCGGCTCCTACGTCCACGTGGTCACTCCCCTGCCGGACGAGCCCCTCGCGGCAGTGACGCTGGAGTGCTGGGTCCGGCCCTTCGGAGAGCAGTTGGCGAATTGGCAGGGGCTGCTCTCGCAGCACTCCTATCCCAATCAGTGTGGCATCGGACTGTTCCTCACCCCCCAGAAGCAGATCCTCCTCTACCTGGGAACCGGGGGGGACTTCGATGAGGCGAGGTGCCTGCTCAGTCCCGAGAGCCTTTCCCCGGGGGAGTGGCACCACGTGGCCGGGGTGTGGGACGGGACCCAGGTCTCGCTCTGGATCGACGGTCAGCGGGTGGTGGGCCCGGTTCCCCTGGAGGGGCCGGTCCAGCCAGGGCCCGCGGCGCTCCGGTTGGCGGCCTATGGGGACTCGGGACTGACCCAGAACTTCCTGGATGGGGACCTGGCCATGCCCGTCATCTACGGCCGGGCGCTCCCGGAAGAGGAGATCCTCCAGCGCTTCGCGGACAAGGGCCTGCATCCGCCCGGGTTACAAGGCGTGCTGGCCTGCTGGCCCCTGAACGAGGAGCGGGGAACCCGGGTGAATGACTCCAGCGGTCACGGGCGCGACGGCACGGTGATCAACCGGGGCACGTGGATGATTGGGGGCCCCAGCTTCGACAGCCAGGACGTGTCGCGCTTCCCGGACGGGTACGATCCCGCCACGGATGCCACCCGGGGACACGGCCTGCGCTTCGCCTCCGACGACCTGTACGACTGCAAGTGGTTGGCGAACCACCGCTTCGATCTCCCCGCCCATGCGAAGCCGGGCATCTACGTCGGGCGCATCCACTACGGCAACGGGTCCATCTACGACGTGACATTCGTGGTCAAGCGGCCCCGGGAGAGCCCTGACCGGGCGCCCCTGCTCGTCCTGTGCGCGACGAATACCTGGCTCGCCTATGGTGCCACCCCCTTCGCGCCGGAGACCGCGCTCGGTACGGCCTGGTACCCGGGTGGGGTGGGAGGCTCCTCGGTGGTGCAGGGGCTCGATACCGCCGGGTCCGAGCCTCCGAAGTACAACTTCTATGTGAACCACCGGGGCGATCAGCCCACCTACCGCATGGGCTGGAACCTCCCCTGGCCGGTGGCCGCACCCTACGTCCGCTACCACGTGGGAGCCGACTACAGCCACCTGGTGCGCGCCGAGCGGGCCCTGCACTGCTGGCTGGAGGCCAACGGCTACGACTTCGATGTCGTCACCGACCTGGACCTGCACACGGACGCCTCCGTGCTGGAGGACTACCCGGTGGTGCTCATCAACGGACACAGCGAGTACTGGTCGGTGCCGGCCTACAAGGGGCTGGAGCGCTATCTCGCCCAGGGCGGCAAGGTCATCGCGCTGTCGGGCAATACCCTCTTCTGGCGCGTGAGCTACGACGAGGATCTGACGACGATGGAGTGCCGGAAGTCCGAAGTGCTCGGCATCGCGGGCGGGCTGTGGAAGGCCTACCTCGGGGAGTGCTACCACAGCGACGATGGCGGGCGCGGAGGGCTGATGCGCCAGTGTGGCTTCCCGGCCTGGAAGCTGCTCGGCATGGAGAGCGTGGGCTTCGTCCGGGATGAGAGCGCGCACATCGATTACGTCTGCGAAGCGCCAGATCACCCCTTCTTCGCCGGGACCGGTCTGACGGGGGGCGACACCTTCGCCAACGGCGCCGTGGGGCACGAGTGGGACATCCGCGTGGATCTGCCGCAGCAGGGCGACACGGGGATCCCCGACTCGGAGCTGCCCCAGGGCATCGTGACCCTGGCGTACAGCCACGCCACCGCCACGGACCAGGTGTGGAACTACGGCATGGACGAAGTCGATCTCCAGGACGGCGACATCCTCATCAGCCAGATGATCCACTGGGAGCGGCCAGCGGGCGGGGAGGTCTTCTTCGCCGGCACCATCGGAGCGGGTCTGGCGCTGAAGCAGGACGAGGCGCGCTGGGGAACCGTGCTGCGCAACGTCCTGGGGCATTTCGGACTGTGAGCACCCTGGCCGGAAGCCACTGGGAGTCCAGCGGCTTCCGGCCCGACGCCTAGCGGCGCTGGGCGGCGTGGTAGGGGTTCTTCTCGAGGAACTCGGCGAAGGTGCCGGTGAAGTCGTTGACCGGCTTGCCCTCCTCGAGGCTCCAGATGCGGGTGGCCACCTCGGAGATGAGCTCCTGGTCGTGCGTCACGATGATGGCGGTGCCCTCGTACTTCTGGAGGCCCTCGGCCAGCGCGCTGATGGACTCCAGGTCCAGGTGGTTGGTGGGCTCGTCGAAGACGAGCACGTTGTCCTGGTTGAGCATCAGCTTGCACAGCAGCAGGCGCACCGTCTCACCACCGGAGAGCGTGTCCGTGGGCTTCATGCGCTCCTCACCGGAGAAGAGCATGCGGCCCATCACACCGGAGATCTCCTCGTTGGTGAGCTTGGTGTTGATGTCGCGCAGCCACTCGAAGGCGGTGGTGCCCTTGCGGATGGTGCCATGGTGGTCCTGCGGCAGGTAGGCCATGGAGGCCTGGTGGCCCCAGGTGATCTTCCCCGCGTCCGGCTCGAGCTGCCCGGCGATCATCTTCACCAGCGTGGACTTGCCCACGCCGTTGCGGCCGATGACGCAGATCTTCTCGCCCTTGAGCACCAGCGGGCTGAAGGGCCGGATGACGGGCTGGCCATCGAAGCTCTTGGCGATGCCCTCCACCATGATCGTCTGCTTGCCGCTGGACTGCTTCACGTCGAAGCGGATGAAGGGCCGCGCGATGTTCGAGCGCTTGAGGTCGTCCGTCTTCAGCTTGTCGATCTGCTTGATGCGGCTCTGCACCTGGGAGGCGCGCGTGCCGGCATGGAAGCGGGCGACGAAGTCCTGCAGCTGGGCGATCTTCTTCTTCTTCTCGGAGACCTCGGACTCGATGCGGCTGCGCACCTGGGCCTTCTGGCGCACCATGTCATCGTAGCCACCGGTGTACTGGATGATGGTCTCGTAATCGATGTCCGCGATGTGCGTGCAGATCTGATTGAGGAAGTGCCGGTCGTGGCTGATGGTGATGAGCACACCCTCGAAGGCCAGGAGGAAGTTCTCCAGCCAGCGGATGGAGTCGATGTCGAGGTTGTTGGTGGGCTCGTCGAGCAGCAGCCCCTGGGGCTTGCCGAAGAGGGCCTGGGCGAGCAGCACGCGCAGCTTGAGGCCGCCGGTGAGCTGCTTCATGGGGCCTTCATGGGAGGCCGCGGGGATGCCGAGACCCTCGAGCAGCGAGGCCGCCTCGGACTCGGCGCTGTAGCCGTCCTCCTCGGCGATGACCATCTCCAGCTCGCCCAGCCGGTTGCCATCGTCCTCGGTGATGTCGGGCTTGGCGAGGATGACGTCCTTCTCCTTCATGGCGTCCCAGAGGGCCTTGTTGCCCATGAGGACGACATCGAGGACGCGGTTGTCCTCGTAGCGGAAGTGATCCTGGCGGAGGATGCCCAGCTTCTTGGGGCGGGAGATGGTGCCCATGTCCGCTTCCTCGTCTCCAGCGAGGATCTTCATGAACGTGGACTTGCCCGCCCCGTTGGGACCGGTGAGGCCGTAGCGGCGGCCGGGCGAGAAGGCGACGTTGACCTCCTCGAAGAGCTTCTTGGGCCCGTAGGCCTTGGAGACGTTGACGATCGTGAACATGGGGGGCGCTTTCTAGCGGAAGGGGTAGGCGGCCGGAAGGCGCGCGACAGGTGGATTTCACCGAGACCGACGGTGAGGACCCCTTTTAACCCCGGAGCGGCGGCGATCTATGCCGCCGAAGCGGTGGGAAAGCCCGCTCCCGGGTAGGCGTCGATGTGGGATACCTACCGGGCCCCTGGATGCCGGCCTGGCGGGCTGGGTGAGGGTAGTGCCCCCGCCGGGATGCTCAGTCCCGTGAGCCGGGGGAGAGGAGGTCCGTGCCGTTGAAGACTCTTCCGTTCAAGCGGCGCGCCAGCTCCAGCGCGGCCTTCAGGAACACCTCCTCGGAGAGGACCTCCGAGGTTCCCACGACACCGACCAACCACCTGGTTCCTCCTACGAAGCGAATCAGTTCCTTCTTGGTGGGTTGATCAAGGTCCTCACGTCGCCAGAAGAAACTGCTGGTACCGAGGATGATCTTGCCAAACGGATCCATCGGTCCGGTGAACTCCAGGGAGTTGAACTTGAGCGTCCCCTGAGCGCTCGTGAAGCTCGCGGAACTCCAGCGCTCAGGTTCACCGTCCCAGTGCAGCAACCACCCGGGGAGGACATCCCTCACGGACTCGATGGCCTGATGATCAACCACCGGGCTGTAGATGGTGCACCGCACGTTTTTCCCTCTCACCTGAGTAGTCCGGTTGCCGGAACCTGATTCTTCATTGTGGAATGATGGCGCCATGGCGAGGCCATTGATCACCACCATCGGGTACTGCACCAGCACCACGGCCCGCATCTGCGTCACCGCGAAGGACGGGCTCTCCCACGCCCGGCTCGTCTTCCGCTCGGGGGAGGGCGCGTTCCAGTCACGTGAGGCACGGCTCTCCCAGCCCACCGGCTCCACCTTCCTCCATGGCACGTTCGACCTCGACGGCCTCGCCGGGTCCTCCACGGTCGAATACGCGGTGGCCGTCTCGGCCACACCCGAGGGGTTGCCCTCCCTTACACAGCTCTCCCAGTCCGGTGGGCTCGGCCGTTTCCGGCTGCTGCCTCCACCCGGTCAGCCCCTGCGGATCGGCCTGGTGAGCTGCAATGGCGGCTACGTGGTGAGCGATCACGGCCGGCGTCATGCCATGTGGAAGCGGCTCGGCGAGGTGGTCGCGGCGGGGGAGGTGGACCTGCTCCTCCACATGGGCGATCAGATCTACGCGGACCACATCCGCGAGGCCTGGCAGCGCAACGACCTGGACGACCACCTGACGCCGGAGAACGAGGCGCTGATGCAGCGGCTCCGGGAGTCCTTCCGCGTCCTCTATTGCGACACGTGGCAGCGGCCCGAGCTCGCCTCGGTGCTCGGCTCGGTGCCCTCGATGATGATGTGGGACGACCACGACATCTTCGATGGGTGGGGCTCCCATGACGAGGTGACCCCCGCGGATCGCGCCTTCTTCGAGGCCGCGCGGACGACGTTCGAGGAGTTCCAGGCACGGCTGAACCCGCCCGCCTTCAGCGAGCACTCGTATGGCTTCGGGTGGGTGAGCAACGGACTGGGGTTCCTGGTGCTCGACGCGCGCACGCACCGGAGCTGGAAGGACCAGACCATCATCGGCCGGAAGCAGTGGGCCGAGGTGGATGCGTGGTTGGAGGCGCAGGTGCCCGCCGGGCTCAAGCGGCTCTTCGTCGTCACGGGCGTGCCCCCGCTGCACGCGAAGGTGGCCGCGGCCAGCAAGCTGCTGGAGAAGCTCGGTTTCGACTCGTTCCTGTGCGACGTGCGCGACTCGTGGATGGCGCCCAACAACACCGAGGAGCTGCGCAAGCTGCTCAACCGCCTCTTCGAGTTTCGCAAGCGCTCGCCCGGCACGGAGGTGACATCGCTGAGCGGGGACGTCCACGTAGGGACGACGGCGCGGTTGCGCTCGCGCGTGCCCTTCCACAAGCGCTCCGATTCCGACCTGCCGGAGATCACCCAGGTGGTGTCCAGTGGCATCGGCTCGCTGCCGCCGGACGGCCTCATCCGCAAGGTGGTGGAGCTCGGCCTCGGCTCCGAGGCGGTGGACATGTACCAGGACCTCTTCTCGGGGAGGCTGCTGGAGCTGCCGGGCAATCCGGAGGGACGCGTGCTCTTCCGGAGGAACTTCGCCGTGCTGGACCCGGGCGCGAGCGGCAGGGCCGGGTGGGATCCCGACCAGAACCTGCGCGTCCGGTACTACGCCGAGGGCCTGGAGCGCCCCATCGAGCAGACGCTGCTGGCCCTCTGAGCGCGGTCCCTCACGAATTTTCCGCATGATTCTCCAAGTCACCGGCTCTGAACGGATGTGGGCCAGTCGTTCGAGCCCCTCGTGAACTCGACCCACGGAAAACGGTGACCGTGATGAAGAAGTACCTGCTCGCCTGGATGTGCCTTCAGATTCCCGCGCTGGCTCAAGCCGCCACTCCGGCCACCGCGAAACCCCAGCGTACGGCCGTCCAGGTGTCCGAGGCCGAGCGCTACGCGCGGCGGTGCCAGTCCCAGGCACCTCACCGCACCGTCAAGCCCCAGGGGACGATGCTGTGGGGCACCAAGCGCAGTTGGGACACCGAGAAGACGGCTCCCGAGGTGAGCAGCGTGCTCGTCTCGGTGGACCTCGCGCCCCTGCGCCAGGCGGATGCCGGGACGAAGGCCCTGACCCTCGAGGGCGGACGTCTGGTGGCCTCGGGGAAGGGCGTCGTCGGCACCGTGCTCCAGGGCACGGCGAGCGACGGCAAGCCCGTGGAGGTGGCCATCTGCGGCGCCGAGCCCGCCCCCGAGGATCCCGGGATGGTCTGGTACCGCATCGAGGCGTGGAACGCGGTGGCCCAGGAGTGGGAGAACCCCTGCGTCGCCCTGGATCGCGTGCCCGACCCCCGGGCGCTCGCGGTGGGCGGCGTCTGGGACGCGAGCGGCGCACGCCAGGACGTCCCGGGCAAGCTCACCTTCGCCTGTGAGAACGGCGCCATCACCAAGTGCATCCGCTGGGGCTACAAGCCCTGGGAGCGCCGCGACGGGCATTCACTGGCCGACCTCCATCAGGCCTGCACGCGCATGGCTCGCGCGGATTACTGCGGCAACGGCCGCAGCCACACGTACCAGGACACCGCCATCGACATGTACGATCGGCTCGGCGTGCTCGCGCGGACGACGGAGGCCGTCGACGGCTGGGATCCCGCGCGGGCCTCGTTCGAAGCGGCGTGGGCTCCCGACGGCGCCACCTGCCTGGCCCGGACCCGCGACGGCCGCGCACTGGCGACGATCCTCGAGGAGTGTCCCAACCGTTTCCAGAAGGGCGCGGCGCTCGAGCTGGGTGGGGGGGACCGCTGCATGGTGCGCCGCGCGGACGCGAGCCCCGGAACGGCGCTGCTGCGCAACCAGTCCTATGGAGCCCCGTAGGACCCCCGGAGGCGTGTGCCTCCGCGTCAGTCCTTCCCTGGAGTCCGGCTCCCTCCGTCCGCCTTCCCCAGGAGCTGGCTGATGTTCAGATCGAGCTGGCTGTCGAGGACGGCCAGGAAGCTCTTGAAGTCACCGGTGGAGAGGCCCAGCCGCGCCTGCAGACGGCGCCGGGTGTCCTCGTAGATCTCCTGCCGGGCACTCTTCAACCAACGGGAGACCGTCGATTGATTGACGCGAAAGAGCGAGGCCAGCTCGTACATCGAGAGCTGATCGACGAAGTAGAGGCGCAGCAGGTGGCGATCGTCCGCCGGGAGCTCGGAGAAGGCCTCGCGCACGGCCTGGCGGAAGTCGTTGTGGTAGCGCCGCTTGATGAGGTCCAGCTCCGCGTCCATTCCCGGCGCCGGCAACGCCTCGAACACGGTGTCCGAGTCTTGATCGGGAGCGGGCTTCTGGCCGGCCTGCAGCTTGATGGCGATGCGCACGGCGGTGACACGCACCCAGCTCAGCAGCGCGCCTCGTCCCGTGTACTCGGCGATCTTCGGGTCCCCTTCGGGAGTGGGGACCAGGAGCTTCACGCGCGCCAGCTGGCAGACGTCGTCGATCATCGCCTCGGGCTGCTTGGGACCCCGGAGCAGCCCCGGCAGCTTCGCGAGGTAGTTCCGCTCGAAGAGCCCGATGGCGGCGGGAAGACCCCTCAGACAGGCGCATGCGAGGTAGAGCTCCGCCAGGGACAGCTGCGCGAGCAGCGGCTCGATGGGGCTGTCTGGATTTGCCTCGGGCAGCCGCTCGGCGAGGTGTTTCACGAATGGCTCGGCGGGAAGATTCACGGCCGGCCACTGCGCACGGGCGGTCTCCCAGGTCCGGACGAGCAGACCTTCGAGCTCGGAGGCATCCGCGGGTGGAACGAAGCGCACCTTCGCGTGGGCGAGAAACGTCGCGGCCAACCCTGGCACCTGCTCCATTCTCGTCCCTGTACCATGCGCTTCTTCGGGCCATCAACGGGGGCCATTGAGCGGCGATCGGCACGCGGCTAGCCTGAGCCCATCGACTCCATGCGTCAGTCCACTCCCAGTGACAGCGGGCCGAGCGCATCCGGTTGTCTGACGGACGATGTCCTCGTCGATCTCCTCGATGGCCGGTTGCCGGACGAGGCGCTGGCTCGTGCCCATCGTCACTCCGCCGGGTGCGACGCCTGCCGGCTCCTCCTCGCCTCGGTCTCGCGCGGGGGTCTGGGGGTGGAGCGGAGCGTCCCGGAAGTTCCAGTTCCGGCCACCGTCACCGTGGAGGAGCCGGGTGTCCCCTGGACGCCACCCGACGCGTTCGACGAGTTCCGCCTCGTGCGCCTGCTCGGCCGCGGCGGCATGGGCGTCGTCTACCTGGCGTACGACACCTCGCTGGACCGGCACGTGGCGGTGAAGTTCATCGCCTCGAGTCAGCCCGAGCCCTGGGTCCGCGCGTACTTCGAGACCGAGGCCCGTGCCATCGCCCGGCTGCAGCACCCCAACGTCGTCAACGTGTTCCGCGTCGGTGAGGTCGGCGGGCACCCGTACATCGTCTCCGAGTACGTCGTCGGCCAGAGCCTCGCGGAGCTGCCACTGCCGGTGCCGTGGCGCCGGGTCCTGACGCTCGGCATCGGTCTCGCCCGGGGGCTCGCGGCGGCGCATCGCCAGGGCGTGCTCCACCGCGACCTCAAGCCGTCCAACGCCCTCCTCACCGAGGACGGCGAGGTGAAGCTGCTCGACTTCGGGTTGGCCGAGCGTTTCGAGCCGGGGGCGGACTCACCGGCCTCCAGCACGCACCTCCTCGTCGGCACGCGGCCCTACATGGCGCCGGAGCTGCTGGAGCGTGCTCCGGCGACTCCGAGAAGCGATCTCCATGCGCTGGGCCTCGTGCTCCACGAGCTGTGCACGGGCGAGGTGCCGCGGGGCACACCCCGGCGTCCGGAGGAGGGGCCCCCACCAGTTGGAGCAGGGCAGGGGATCGACCCGGACTTCGCCGCGATCATCGCGCGGTGCCTCGCGCCCGACCCGATGGAGCGCTTCGCCTCGGCGGAGGTGCTCTGCGAGGCCCTCGAACGCCTCGAGCGCAGCAGTGCCCCCGCGCCCCTGGTCGCCGGAAATCCCTACCGGGGCCTCGCGCCCTTCGAGGCCGAGCACCGGGAGCTCTTCTTCGGACGCGACGCGGACATCCGCGCCGTGCTCGAGCGCCTCCGCCACCGGCCCCTCGTCCTCGTCGCCGGGGACTCAGGCGCCGGCAAGTCCTCGCTGTGCCGCGCCGGTGTGCTGCCCCAGGTGGCCGCCGGGGCCCTGGACGAGGCGCGTGAGCGGATTCCCGTCACGTTGTGGCCCGGCCACCGCCCACTCGAGGCCCTGGCCGCCGCACTCGCGCCCCTGTTGGGACGGAAGGAGGCGGAGCTCGTCACCGCGCTCGCGGACTCGCCGGGCTGGCTCGGGCGGGCGCTGCGCGAGGCGCACCAGGGCGGACGGCGCCTGCTCCTCTTCATCGATCAGCTCGAGGAGCTCATCACCCTCTCCGAGCCGGTCCAGGCGGCGCACTTCGCCCGTATCCTCGGGGAGCTCGCCCTGCCGTCGGAGGCGGTGCGCGTCCTGCTGGCGGTGCGCGGTGATTTCCTGACGCGCCTGTGCTCCCTGCCCGGCCTGGGCGAGGAGGCCGAGCGGGCGCTCTACATCCTCCGCCCCATGTCTCCCGAGGGCGTGCGCGAGGCCATCGTCGGCCCCGCGCGCGGCCGTGGCGTGGTCTTCGAATCCGCCGAGCTCGTCCAGATGCTCGTCGCGTCCACGGCGCACGGCGTGGGCAGCTTGCCGCTGCTCCAGTTCGCGCTCGCCGAGCTGTGGGAGCGGCGAGACCCGGCGCGAGGCCGCATCACACGGGCGGCGCTCGACGAGATGGGTGGAGTGGCTGGAGCGCTGTCACGGCACGCGGATGGGGTGCTCGCGCGCCTGAGTCCCGCCGAGCGCGAGGCAGCGCGGCGGCTCCTCCTCCAACTCGTGACGGCGGAGGGGACGCGCATCGAGCGGGGTGAGGAGGAGCTCGTCGAGGCCTCGGATGGGCCGTCCCTCGCGGCCCTTCGCGCGCTCGTCGAGGGCCGCCTCCTGCACACGCGCACCGCTCGTGGCCAGCCACGTTACGAGATCGCCCATGACTCGCTCATCCAGAGCTGGGAGACGCTCCGCGACTGGCTCGACGATGACATCGGCCATCGCGCGGTGCGCAAACGGCTCGAGGCGGCGAGCGCCGAGTGGGAGCGCCTGATGCGCACCAGGGAGGCCCTCTGGGGACAGCGTCAGCTCGACGAGGCCCGTGCGCTCGAGCCCTCTACCCTGGGGGCGCGCGAGCGTGCCTTCCTCCTCGCCTCCCACCGCGCCGTGGTGCGCCAGCGTTGGGGCCGATGGCTCGCCGCGCTCGTCCTCGCGCTGGCCGTCGCCGCCTCCTACGGGGGCCTGCGCCTGCAGGCGTACCTCGAGGACGCGCGCTTCGTCGCCGCCCAGGTCGCCACGGCGAGGGAAGCGCTCGCCGAGGGGCGCGCCCTCGCGCAGCGGGCCGGCCTGCGCCAGGAGGATGCACTGGCGCTGTTCGACGGCCGGCCTTCTCCGTCCGCTGGTCTCGAGACCCTGCCGGGCCCCCATGACCTCAGGAAAGCCGCCGAGCGGCAATGGACCGAGGCACTCACCTTGCGCGAGCAGGCCCATGAGGCCTACGCCTGGGCCAGCCGGACCCTCGAGAAGGCCCTCGATCGCGATCGTGGCCATGCGGGCACGCGCCAGCTCATCGCGGAGGTCACCTATGAACGGCTCCTCCTCGCCGAGCGCTTCCACCAGCGGCGCGAGCGCGACGAATGGGTCCAGCACCTGGTGCAGGTGACCGATACCGCGAAGGAGGGCGCGGAGTGGCGGCGACGGTTCCTGGCTCCGGCCGAGCTCGAGCTGGTGACGGAGCCCCCCGGCGCCCGCGTCGAGATCGAGCGCTACACCGACGTCCAGGGGACGCGGCTCCGCGTGCCCGTTCCGGAGGCGGGCTCCCTGGGACCGACGCCCCTCTCCCGCGTCCTGCTGCCCGAGGGCTCCTATCTCCTCCACGTCACGCATCCAGGGCGCGTGCCGATGGAGCTGCCGCTGCTCCTCACGCACGGTGCCAGCGAGCGGATCCGCCTCACGCTCCCCACCACGGTGCCGGCCGGCTATGTCTTCATCCCGTCCGGGTGCTTCCTGCTGGGCAGTGCCGAGCCGGAGGAGGTGCGGGGCTTCATGCTCAGCCCGCCGCTCCACCGGTTCTGTCTCAACGAGGGATATCTGATCGGACAGAGAGAGGTGACGTTCGGCGACTGGCTGACCTACCTCGACGACCTGTCCCCGGATGCGCCAGCGAGACGGATCCTCGAGCAGCCGCGCTTCAGCGCCACCGGGGCGGTCTCGCTGCGGCAGCAACCCGGCGTGGGCTGGGTCTTCTCCTTCTACCGTTCACGCGAGGACGTCTTCACGGCGAGAGAGGGGGAGACCTTCCACTATCCGGGGAGGACCCGGCGGAACACCGCCGACTGGCGCCAGTTTCCCCTGTCCGGCGTCTCCGCCGAGGATCTGGCGGGCTACTTCTACTGGCTTGACCATACGGGACGTCTTCCGGGAGCGCGCCTGTGCACCCAGAACGAGTGGGAGTACGCCGCTCGCGGTGCGGATGGCCGCCGCTACCCCCACGGCGACCAGCTGCTGCCCGACGACGCCAACATCGACACGACCTATGAACGGCGGCCCACGGCCTTCGGACCCGACATGGTCGGCTCCCACCCGGTCTCGGTGAGCCCCTTCGGGCTGGAGGACATGGCCGGCAACGCCTTCGAGATCACACGCTCCGTGACACCGGAGTTCGGGCGCGTCGTCCTGCGGGGCGGGGCCTGGTACTACGATGACTTTGGCGCGCACATCGCGAACATTTCCGTTGGCGATCCGACGGCGCGCGACGCAGCGATCGGCGTGCGCGTCTGTGCCTCGTTCTCTCCGTGACCCATGTGTCCGGGCGCCG
Source organism: Archangium lipolyticum (assembly GCF_024623785.1). Taxonomy (NCBI): domain Bacteria; kingdom Pseudomonadati; phylum Myxococcota; class Myxococcia; order Myxococcales; family Archangiaceae; genus Archangium; species Archangium lipolyticum. The sequence goes on along the minus strand of NZ_JANKBZ010000011.1, from coordinate 208,594 downwards.
CCGGAGCGATAATCCGCCGATTTCCTGCATGATCTTCCAGCTCATGGGCTCCTCTGTCGTGGGGGGGGGTGGAGTCCCCCGGGTCCTGGAAGGGGGGAGGGGCCCGGGGGCACTCCGTGCCGTGATACACACGCTCGAGACCCGGGCAGGGGGGCAGCCGAGCAGATAGCGGGCATGTCCCGCGCCCGCCGCGGGTATAAGGCGGAGCCAATGGCCGTCCGTTTCGAACTCGTCACCACAGACCCCACGGGGGCCCGTGCCGGGGTGCTTCATACCCGGCGGGGCTCCATCCCCACGCCCGTCTTCATGCCGGTGGGCACCCACGCCTCCTTCCGCCACCTCGGCATGGACGAGGTGAAGGCCACCGGGGCGAAGATCCTCCTGTCCAACACGTACCACCTGATGCTCAAGCCGGGCATCGACGTGTTCCAGCGCTTCGGCGGCATCCATCCCTTCATGCAGTGGGATGGGGCGGTGCTGACGGACTCGGGCGGGTTCCAGATCTTCTCGCTGCCCGAGGACCGGCTCATCACCGAGAAGGGCGCGCACTTCCGCAGCTTCCACGACAACAGCCGCCAGCTCCTCAGCCCCGAGTCCAGCATCGCCATGCAGCAGGCGATCAACTCGGAGATCATGATGGTGCTGGACGTGTGCATCGACTCGCGCACGGACGAGGCGGGCACTCGCGAGGCCATGGAGCGCACCCACCGCTGGGCGCTGCGCAGCCTCGCGGCCAAGAACAAGGTGGACACCGGCCAGGCCCTCTTCGCCATCGTCCAGGGCGGGGTGCACCCGAACCTGCGCGACGAGAGCGCCGCCTTCCTCACCCAGCACCCCTTCGACGGCTTCGCCATCGGCGGCCTCGCGGTGGGCGAGACGAACGAGGAGCGCAAGGCCATGACGGCCCGCGCCGCCGCCTCGCTGCCCCAGGACAAGCCGCGCTACCTCATGGGCGTGGGCACCCCCACGGACCTGCTGGAGGCGGTGCTGCGCGGCGTGGACATGTTCGACTGCATCATCCCCACGAAGATGGCGCAGCAGGGCTACGCCTATACCTTCCAGGGGCTCGTTCGCATCACGCGCCAGGTGTTCCGGCTCTCGGACGAGCCGTTGGATCCCACGTGCGACTGCTACGTGTGCAAGCGCTACAGCCGCGGGTATCTGCAGCACCTGATGAGCGGCAAGCACCACACGGGCTCGCGCATGCTGTCCGTGCACAACGTGCACCACTACCAGCAGCTCACCTGGAAGATGCGCGATGCCATTCTCCGGGGCTCCTACGCGCAGGCATACCGCGAGCTGAAGCAGGCCGTGGCGACGCCCAAGGATCTCAAGGACGCGAAGCTCGAGGTGGGACCCGGCGCCGTCACCCTGAAGGAAGTGGGCTGAGCGCGTGGACGCACAGAACCCTCGGGATGGGGACTTCGAGCTGGTGACGTTGCGCAACGGCTCGCGGGCGGTGCGGCACCTCGGGCACGGGGAGGTGATGCACCCCTCGGTGGGCCCGTGGCAGGAGGCCCTGCGCCTCTACGTGGAGCAGTCGCGTCTGGCCGAGCGTCTGCGCACCCCGGGCGAGCCGCTCGTCATCCACGACGTGGGCCTGGGGGCGGCCACCAACGCGGTGGCGGCGCTCACCTGCGCGCGCGAGCTGGGGGCCGAGCGCAAGCGGGGGTTGGAGCTGGTGAGCTTCGAGGTGGACCTGGCGCCGCTGCGGCTCGCGCTGGCGGACGCGGCGGGCTTCCCGTTCCTGCAACCCTTCCGCGAGGCGGCCGAGGCCCTCATGCGCGACGGCGTCTGGGAGGCGGAGGGCCTGCGCTGGCGGCTGCACCTGGGAGATGCCCAGGGGCTGATCGGCGCGGGGCTGCCGAAGGCGGATCTGGTGTTCTTCGACCCGTTCTCGCCGGCGTCCAACCCGGAGATGTGGACGCCCCGGGTGCTGTCGCAGGTGAGGGCGTGCTGCCGGGAGGACGGGGAGGGGGCGCTGCTGCTGACGTACAGCGCGGCCACGCCCACGCGGGTGACGCTGCTGCTGGCGGGCTTCTACGTGGGGGCGGGGCTCTCCACGGGGACGAAGGGGGAGACCACGGTGGCGGCCACGCGCCGCGAGTCCCTGGTGGCGCCCCTCGGGGAGCGCTGGCTGGACAGGTGGCGCCGCTCCTCGTCCCGCGCCCCCCACGGCGAGCCGCTGACGCCCGAGCTCGAGGCGCGGGTGCTCGCCCACCCCCAGTGGCGAATGGCCTGAAACGACAAGAGGGTCACCCCTCTCTCGAGGGGGACCCTCCAGTGGCGAGACCCGGATTCAGGCTCCCTACGCGGGAGGACGAGGTGCGGACGCGCTGCTCCCGGCGGCGCTCCGCGCGGTGAGCTCCGCGTCCACCACGGCCTCGGCCTGCTCGGACCAGCGCACGTGGTAGGTGGCGGACCGGCCGTCGAAGCCCTCGGGGATGGCGACGACCCTCTGGCCGCCGGCCAGCTCGGTCGCCCGGGCCAGCACGCCCGCCGCGAACGTCGGCTGGTCGGCCATGATGTCGCTCAGCCACACCTCCATCGAGGTGGACTCGCGCTCCACGACCCGCACCTCGCTGCAGTTGGTGCTGCTGCGGAAGCCGAGCCGGACCTGTGCCAGCGCCCTCCTCGGACCCGCCAGCCGGACCATCCCCAGCAGGGCGCGACCGAACAGCGTGGAGAAATACCCGTCGATGAACCGCTCGCCGAGCGAGTAGTACGCCGCCTCGACCGGCATTCCCGCGTAGATGTGATCCGCCGCCACGCGGAGGAACTGCCTCCACTGCTCATTCGTGTAGGTGGGAGCCAGCTTCTGGTCGAGGTCGAGTCCAGCCTCGCGCAGGCGCATCCGGCACGCCGGCGTGAGACGGTTCTCGAGTGCCCTCTGGAACAGCGCCTCGATCGTTCCTGCGTATACGAGCTTTTCGTCGCTCATGGGGTAGTCGGTATATCCGGTCAGCGGGTCCGCGCGCTACATGTCCGTTCAGGGAGCGTGCAGTTATGCACGTCAGGTGAACTCTTCCACCCCAAAAAAGGGTGGGCACATGTGCGCGGAGCCACTGCCGTTGACGGCCTGACATCCCAAACGAGGGGAATGCGGGTGTACACGAGCGGTGCTCGTGGGTGTCCATCCTACCGTTTGGAACCTCAGGTGGCGGCCAGGAGGACACAGGCCGCGATGAGCCCCACCACGTAGCTGACCTTGTCCTTGAGGGCGAAGATGAGGGGATCCTCGTTCACCTCGCCGCGGTGGGCGAGCAGCCAGACGCGGCCCACCCAGTACATCATCACCGGGCACAGCAGCCACAGGCGCGCCGGGTGGGCGTAGAGGACCGTCACTTCCTTGCTGGTGATGTAGAGCGCGAGCACCAGCACGGACAGGTAGCCGCTCGACACGCCGAGCATGGAGAGCTGCTCGTAGTCCCCGGCCACGTACCCGCGCCCGTGGGCGGCGGGCTCGTTGGCCAGCCGCAGCCTGCGCACCTCGCTCAGCCGCTTCACCAGGGCCAGCGAGAGGAAGAGGAACATGGAGAAGGTGAGGAGCCAGCTGGAGGTGGGCACCCCCACCGCGAGTGAGCCTCCGAAGATGCGCACCGTGTAAAGCCCGGCCAGCACCAGCACGTCCAGCATCGCCACCTGTTTGAGGAGGAAGGAGTACGCCAGGGTGATGCCGTAGTAGGTGCCCAGCAGCGCCAGGAACTCGCCAGGCAGCAGCGACGCCACGGCGGCTCCCGCGCCCAGCAGCACCGGGGCGAGCCACAACCCGGCGCGTACCGACAGCGCCCCCGAGGCGAAGGGACGCTGGCGCTTGGTGGGGTGCCGCCGGTCCGAGTCCAGGTCCAGCAGGTCGTTGAGCACGTACACGCTGGAGGCGCAGAGGCTGAAGGCGATGAAGCCCAGCACGGCGTGGAGCAGCATCGGCAGGTTCAGCGCCTTGTGCGCGGCCAGCAGGGGCACGAAGACGAGCACGTTCTTGGCCCACTGGTGCACCCGGAGCGCCTTGCGGATCGCCCGGGGCCGGGACATGGTGGCCTCCCGGGGGCGGGCCTCCTCGGGCCGTTCGCCAAGGGCCTCGCGCAGCCGGGCCTCCCGGTGGGCCCCCGTCAGCTCCCGGGTGCCATCGCTCGCGAACACCGCCTCGAAGAGCCCCAGGTGGGCGGCCACCGCCTCGGCCACCTTCTGATCGGCGGCCGTGGCCAGCACCAGCCGCCGGCCACGGGCCTTCTCCTCGCCCAGGTGCGCGACGAGCACCTCGTCATAGGGCAGCCGCGCGACGTCCAGCTCCACCCGCCGGGCGACCTCGGCGCGCACGAAGGCGCGGCCCTCGAGCCGCCATCCCAGGGACGCGAGCGCCTGCAGCGGGTGGTGCTTGAGCAGCCGCAGCAGCCCCTCGTGCAGGGTGTGCGTGCGCGTGAGGACCCCCTCCAGCTCGACCGCGAGTGGCGGCGAGCCGCGCTGGGGCTCGGGAGGGCCAGCGGCGGGAGGCGGCGTGACGGGAGAGGAGGGAGGCATCGAGCGAGGCCGCGCAAGATAACGTGGCCGGGGGACCCTGGCGACACGCCTTCTCTGGAATGCAGGGGAGGGAACGATCCGTTCCCCACCGAGCGGCTTCGAAGTCCGCCCTGCATTTTTCCGGGCTGGCTGCCCGCGCTCCCGCCTAGAGTCCTCACACGATGGTCACGATCGAAACCCCCCGCGCGCCGCTGGCGGCGCTGCTGCCCGACCGCTCGCAGGGCCCCCTGGACTCCGATGAGATCCTCAGCCGGTTCGTCGGCTGGGTGGAGTCCACCGGCCTGTCCCTCTACCCGGCGCAGGAGGAGGCCATCCTCGAGCTGCTGGGGGGCAAGCACCTGTTCCTCAAGACGCCCACCGGCTCGGGCAAGTCGCTGGTGGCCATGGCGCTGCACTTCAAGGCCATGGCCGAGGGGAAGGTGTCCTTCTACACCTGCCCCATCAAGGCGCTCGTCAACGAGAAGTTCTTCGCCCTGTGCGAGGCCTTCGGTCCGGAGAACGTGGGCCTGCTCACCGGCGACGCGGCCATCAACCGCGAGGCCCCCATCATCTGCTGCACGGCGGAGATCCTCGCCAACCTGGCCCTGCGCGACGCCATGCTGCGCGCGGACTACGTGGTGATGGACGAGTTCCACTACTACGCGGACCGCGAGCGCGGCATCGCCTGGCAGATTCCGCTCATCACCCTGCCGACGACCACGTTCCTGATGATGTCGGCGACGCTGGGCGACACGCACCTCATCGAGGAGCGGTTGCAGGAGTTCAGCGGCCGTGAGGTGGTCAGCGTGCGCAGCGCGCAGCGCCCGGTGCCGCTGGACTTCGAGTACCGCGAGACGCCGCTGCACGAGACCATCCAGGAGCTGATCCGCCAGAACAAGGCGCCCATCTACCTGGTGAACTTCTCGCAGCGCGCGGCGGCCGAGCAGGCGCAGAACCTGATGAGCGTGGACTTCTCCACCAAGGAGGACAAGGAGGCCATCCGGCAGGCGCTGCTGGAGGCCCCCTTCGACACGCCCTACGGCAAGGACTTCCAGCGTTTCCTGCGCCACGGCATCGGCATGCACCACGCGGGCCTGCTGCCCAAGTACCGGCTGCTGGTGGAGAAGCTGGCGCAGACGGGGCTGCTCAAGGTCATCAGCGGCACGGACACGCTGGGCGTGGGGGTGAACATCCCCATCCGCACGGTGCTCTTCACGCAGCTGTTCAAGTTCAACGGCGAGAAGCTGGCCACGCTGAGCGTGCGCGACTTCCAGCAGATCGCCGGCCGCGCGGGCCGCAAGGGCTTCGACACCCAGGGCAGCGTGGTGGCGCAGGCGCCCGAGCACGTCATCGAGAACGTGAAGATCGCCCAGAAGGAGGCCAAGGGTGGCAAGCGCCTGCCCCGCAAGCCTCCGCCGCAGAAGGGCTTCGTCAACTACGACAAGAACACCTTCGAGCGGCTTCAGACCGGGTTGCCCGAGCCGCTGGAGTCCCGCTTCGAGGTGACGCACGGCTTCCTGCTCAACCTGCTCCAGAGCGAGATGGTGGGCGGCGCCGAGGGCTACCAGCGGCTGGTACGGCTCATCTTCCGCTCGCACGGCTCGGAGTACATCAAGCGCCGCAACCTGAAGGAGGCGGCGGCGTGCTTCCGCACCCTGCGCAACGCGGGGCTGGTGATCGTCCAGAAGGGGCAGGGGGGCTCGGGCGCGACGGTGGCGGTGGCGCCGGGGCTGCAGCGCGACTTCTCGCTCAACCAGACGCTGTCGCTGTACCTGCTGGACACGCTCAACAAGCTGGACCACGAGGCGGAGACGTACGCGCTGGACGTGCTGACGCTGGTGGAGTCCATCCTGGAGAACCCGGAGGTGGTGCTCTACGCCCAGCTGCACGAGCTCAAGGGCCAGAAGATCAACGAGCTGAAGGCCCAGGGCATGGAGTACGACCAGCGGATGGAGGAGCTGGAGAAGCTCGAGTGGCCCAAGCCCAACCGGGACTTCATCTACACCACCTTCAACGCCTTCGCGGAGAAGCACCCGTGGGTGGGCGCGGAGAACATCCGGCCCAAGTCCATCATGCGTGACATGTACGAGCGGTACATGTCCTTCCACGACTACGTGCGCGAGTACGGCCTGCAGCGCAGCGAGGGCGTGCTGATGCGCTACCTGGGGGATGCCTACAAGGCGCTCACCCAGACGGTGCCCGAGCGCTACCGCAACCAGGAGGTCAACGAGATCATCGACTGGATGCGGGCGATGATCCGCCACGTCGACCAGAGCCTGCTGGACGAGTGGGAGCGGATGAAGAACCCGGGCGAGGTCGTCGTGCGCCGGGCGGAGGCTCCGGATCGCCGTCCGACGGATCTCACGGACGACCCGCGCGCCTTCGCGGCGCACGTGCGCAACGAGCTGCACCGGCTGCTGCGGGCGCTCGGGCAGAGGCGCTACGCGGACGCGCTGGCGCTGCTGCGGCTGGATGCGGGAGGGGAGGACTGGACGGTGGCGAAGCTGGAGGCGGCGATGGCCCCCTACTTCGAGGCGAACGGGAGCGTGGTGCTCACCCCGCAGGCACGCCGGCCGGCCAACACCTTCCTCAAGGAGACGGGTCCACGGCAGTGGGAGGCGCAGCAGCGCATCCTCGACCCCGAGGGCCATGGCGATTGGATGCTCGACTGCGTCATCGACCTGACCGGGCGCAAGGTGGACGACGGTCCGCTGCTCACCCTGCGCCGGATCGGAACGTGACGGCGTCGTGTCACCGTTGAAAGTCCCTCCTCAAGGTAGATAGCTCCGCATGGCTCCCATCCGTCGTCGCATCGACTCGCAGTTGCGCCGGGATGTCCGGCTCCTCGGCCGCCTGCTCGGTGAGGTCCTCATCGAGCAGGAGGGACAGGCCCTCTTCGACCTGGAGGAGCGTGTCCGGCACCTCTCCATCGAGCGCCGCCGCGGGCCGAAGTCCGGCCGCCGGGCCGCCGCCACGCAGCTGGCCGCGCTGCTCCGGGAGATGCCCCTGGAGCAGGCCGAGCCCGTGCTGCGCGCCTTCTCCACGTACTTCCGTCTCGTCAACCTCGCCGAGCAGCACCACCGCATCCGCCGCACCCGTGAGCATGCCATCGGCGGCCAGGGGGGCCCGCAGCGGGGCTCGCTCGAGGCGGTGATGCAGACGCTGCGGCAGGCCGGTGTCCCCGCCCAGAAGGTGCGCGAGCTGCTGATGTCCATGCGGGTGACGCTCACCCTGACGGCGCACCCCACGCAGGCGTCCCGCCGCACGGTGCTGGAGAAGACCTACCGCCTGGCCCGGTTGCTGGAGAACCGCGACCGCTGCCATCTCACCCCTCACGAGAAGGCCGACACCCATCTGTCCATGCGCGAGGAGATCACCGCCCTCTGGCAGACGGACGAGCTGCGCCGCGAGCGGCCCACCGTGGGCGACGAGGTGAAGAACGCCCTCTGGTACGTGGAGGAGGTGCTCGGCGAGCAGCTCGCGCTCATGCCGGAGACGCTCGACTGGGCCTTCGAGCGTGTCTATGGCGAGCCCCTGGGAGTTCTCGCCACGCCCGTGCGCCTGCACTCGTGGGTGGGCGGCGACATGGATGGCAACCCGCTGGTGACGCCGGAGGTGCTGGCGGACACGCTGCGTGCCCACCGGGCCCGCGGGCTCCGCATCCTGATGACGCAGGTGGCCCGGTTGGGTTGGGTGCTCACCCAGTCCGAGCGGCATGCCTTCGTCTCGGAGGAGCTGAAGGCCTCGCTCGCCGAGGACGCCGCGGCCCTGCCGGAGGTGATGATCCGTTATGGCTCGCGCACCACGGGTGAGCCCTGGCGCCGCAAGCTGCGCTTCATCGAGGCCCGGCTCCAGGCCGCCCTGGCGTATGTCGAGGGCCGCCGCGCCGGCCGCACCGAGCCACTTCCTCCCGCGGCCTACCGCTCGCCCGAGGATCTGCTGCGCGATCTGGGCATCATCGAGCGCTCCCTCATCGAGGCCAAGGCGAAGCAGGGCGGGGTGAGCAAGGTCCGCCGCCTCATCTCCCTGGTGCGGGCGGTGGGCTTCCACCTGGCCGAGCTGGAGGTGCGCACGCCCGCCGAGGACGCGCGCAGCGCCGCCGCGTCGTTGGCGGGAGGGCCCGCGCCCACGGAGGGCGGAGCGAGGTTGTTGGCCGTGCTGCAGCGCATGCGCGAGGCCCAGGCCGAGTCGGGAGAGGGGTGCTGCCGCACGCTCATCCTCTCCATGGCCGCCAGCGCCGAGGACGTGCTCGCGGCCTTCCAGTGCGCGCGGGGGGCCGGCCTGTGGGACGAGGCCCGGGGGTGCGCCACCGTGGACGTGGTGCCCCTGTTCGAGCAGCTCGGGGCGCTCGATGATGGCCCGCGCATCCTGCGCGAGCTGTTCACCCACCCCGAGTACCGCCGCCACCTGCAAGCGCGAGGCGTGCAGGAGGTGATGGTGGGGTACAGCGACTCGGGCAAGGAGGTGGGGCTGCTGGCCGCCAGCGCCGCGCTCTACCGCGCCCAGTCCGCGCTCACCCAGGTGGCCCACGAGGCCGGCGTGCGCCTGCGCCTCTTCCATGGCCGGGGCGAGACGGTGGCCCGGGGTGGTGGTCCCGCGCAGGAGGCGATCCTCGCGCTCCCACCCGGCAGTGTCGCCGGCACGTACAAGGCCACCGAGCAGGGCGAGGCGTTGGACCACAAGTACGCCCGGCCCGAGCTGGCGCGGCGCACGCTGGAGCTGGTGCTCGGCGGGGTGTTGCTGCACTCGCTGGATGCGCAGCCGCGCGTGGCGCGCGAGGAGGAGGCCTCGTTCCGCGCCACCTTCGACGAGCTGGCGGAGATCGGCCGCCGCGCCTACCGCGCGCTCGTGTGGGAGGACCCGAACTTCGTTCCGTTCTTCCAGGCGGCCACGCCCATCGAGCAGATCTCCGCGTTGCCCATCGGCTCGCGGCCCAGCAAGCGTTCCGCCGGAGGACTGGAGTCGTTGCGCGCCATTCCCTGGAGCTTCGCGTGGACGCAGAACCGCGCCATCGTGCCGGGTTGGTATGGGGTGGGCTCGGCGCTGGAGGAGCTGGGCTCACGGCCCGGGGGCCGGGAGTTGTTGAGGCGCATGTACCGCCAGTGGCCCTACTTCCACACGGTCATCGACAACGTGGCCATGGTGCTGGCGAAGGCGGACATGGCCATCGCCTCGCGGTACGCGGCGCTGGCGCCCGAGTCCACGCGTCCGCTGTGGGAGAGCATCCGTGCCGAGTACACGCGCACGCGCCGCTGGGTGAAGCAGGTGACGGGCGAGGAGCGCCTCCTGGAGGGAAACCAGCAGTTGCGGCAGAGCATCGCCCTGCGCAACCCCTACGTGGACCCCATGTCCTTCCTCCAGGTGGAGCTGATGCGGCGCAAGCGGGCGGGGTGTGAGAACTGCGAACGGCCGCTGTTGCTCACCTTGAGCGGAATCGCCGCGGGCATGCGCAACACCGGGTGAGGAGGGGGGTCCGATCGGCCGGACGCCTTCCGCAGGACGCTTCCGCCCGCTCCGGCTTGGTGCCTGCCCCACGAGGCATTACTCTGTCCTCAGGCCCATGCGCGTCCATCCCTATCGCGTCGACCCGGACGATCCTCGCGCGCCGTCCCAGGAGGAGTGGGATCGGCTCACGCCCGAGGAGCGCGCTCGCATCGTCGACAGCCTGCCCTCCGAATTTCCCGTCTCCGAGGCCTCGACGCCCGAGGGAGACCCTCATTACGAGGCCAAGTCGCGTGCGCGCGAGGTGCTCGGGGGCTACTTCGCGCGCATCGGCCGCAAGGTGTACCTGGGATGTGAGCTGCCCGTGTACTACCCGGGCGAGCCCATGTTCGCCCCGGACGTCATTGCGGTAGTGGACGTGGAGCCCCATCCGCGCATGCGCTGGGCGGTGAGCGCCGAGGGGAAGGGGCTCGATCTGGCGCTGGAGATCCATGTGGCGGGCAACCGCCGCAAGGACCTGGAGAAGAACGTCGAGCGTTTCGCCCGGCTCGGCATCCGCGAGTACTTCCTTTTCGATCGGGGACGCTTGCGGCTGACGGGCTGGCGGCTGGAGGAGGGCCGGCGTGTCTACCGGCCCATCCTGCCCCAGCATGGCCTCTACTCCTCCGAGGTATTGGGGCTGGAGCTGCAAATCGAGGACGAGCGGTTGCGCTTCTTCCACGGAGGAGCGGCGCTGCCGGAAGCGAACGAGTTGATCGCCCGGCTCGAGCGGATGGTGGAGGGCGCGGAAGCGCGCCGTGCCGAGGAGGTCCGCCTGCGCGAGGAGGAAGCCCGCCTGCGTGAGGAGGAAGCCCGCCTGCGTGAGGAGGAGGCAAGCCGCAGACAGGAAGCGGAGCGCAAGCTGGCCGAGGAAGCTCGCCTGCGTGAGGAGGAGGCGAGCCGCAGACAGGAAGCGGAGCGCAAGCTGGCCGAGGCGCTGGCCGAGCTGGAGCGGCTGCGCGGCGGCCGGAGCTGACCGGGGGCTACGCGGCGTCGAAGTACACGCCCCGCACCCAGCGGGCGCCGGTGAAGTTCGTGCGCGCGTGGAGCATGCGCCAGTTGTCGTAGATGAGGAAGTCGCCCTTCTCGAGGCGGAAGCGGTACTGGTGGCGTTCGTCCCGCACGAGCCTCGCGAAGCGGTTGTACGCGCGGTACCACGCCTCCATCTCGGCGAAGGGCCGGCGGTGGGGTGCGAGGGTGAAGTAGCTGTAGCGGATGCGGAAGCCGCCGGGCGCGTCGAAGTCGAGGATGGGCGAGACGAGCACGCGCTCGAAGGACTTCTGCTTGCGGTGGAAGGTCACCGGCACCGTGCGCAGCAGGTCGAAGGCGGGCCGGTCGAGATCGGCCAGGTGGTGCGCCGCCGCGAGCGCGTCCACCACGAAGTTGTCGCCTCCCGTGTCCGCGGGTTGCTGGCAGTGCAGGAGCTGGTAGCGCGGCGGCCTGTCGAGGAAGGGCTGATCCGTGTGCAGTTGGATGGCGCTGTCCGTGTAGCCGAGCTGGTCGGTGTTGCGGTTCGTCGTGTTGTCGGTGCGCAGATCCTCGATGCGCCCGAAGTGGGTCTCGATGACGGAGAGTCCCTCGCGGCCGATGGCGTCGATGAGGGACTCCGTGTCGGTGCCGAAGCCGCGCACGATGAGGGCTCCGGTGCGTTGGACGGTGCGCACGGTGAAGCGCCCGAGCGGCTCGTCCAGACGCGAGGCCTCCACGGTGATGGCCGCGCTGTCGGAGGGAGGGGCGGGGGAGGGGACCCGGTCGGCCGCATAGGCGTGCTCGCGGAGCCAGTCGGCGGCGTAGCGGCTCACCTGCCCGTCGGAGCGGTCGCCCCAGTCGATATCGAGGGCGGCCGCGTCCTCGGTGAGACGCACGAGGCGGGGGTGGGGCTCGAGCGGCAGCTCGGAGGAGCAGACGATGCGCTCGCGGGTGAGGGGGTGCCGGTCCAGCTCGGAGTTGTGCCGCAACCAGAACCAGTGGAAGTCGGCGTGGCGCGGGCTCTCTCCAGCGGCGAAGTGGACGCGCAGGAAATCGTCGTGGGGCTCGAATCGGGCAATGGGCATCGGACACTCCTCTGGCGGGAATGGCCCGAGCACGCGCCCACGGCGGGGCGCCGGAGACGCTCCGTGGCGAGACGCGACGCTCAGGTGGGAAGAGACGAGGGCTCCCTCGCGCCGTGCCAGCGGGTACTCAGCCGGTACTGTCGGAGGGACGTGGCTGCTCGACTAACAACACGCGCCGCAGCGACAGGGGCTGCAGGCGGTCGTCAGGAAGCGGGCGCACGTTGCACTCATCGTGTAGCCAGATTAACGGCGTGTCGCGGACAGATCAACCCGACCCCTACGGCACGCAGGCCCCCACGCCTGGGAAGTCCTGCAGGGGCTCGCAGCGTCCGCTCGCGCAGCCCGGCGTTCCCGAGGGCGTCCGGCACAGCGCGCGGCACACCAGGCCCGCTCCTTCCTTCACGCAGGCGCTCCCCGGCCGGCAGTCGTTCGAATACGTGCAGGGCGAGCCGTTCTCCGCGCCTCCCGCCGGCACGCACACCGGCCCGCTCCTCGGCGAGGGGTAGCACCCCAGCGAGCTCGCGCAGCCCTGCGCCAGCAGGTCGCACTTCGGCCCTGGCTCTCCGCACACCCTGGGCAGCTCGTCCGAGCCCTCGAAGCGCAGCACCTCGATGCAATCGCGCGGGGCCGTGCACTGCGCGCTCCCGTAACAGAACTTCTGGCACGCGAAGGTGGTGCCCCCATCCGCCGCCGTCTGGTCCGTGCAGTGCAGCCCCGCCTTGCACGTGTCGTGGAAGTGGCCCTCCGGGCTCGCCGTGCTCTGACAGGCCCCGCCTTCCGTCACCGTCCCGTCCGGCACGCAGCGCCGGCGCGTCGTGCCGCCCTGGCGCACGTAGGTGCACTTGTTCCCCTCCGGACAGTTCTGCGCCACCGGGTCGCACTCGTCCGCGGGGAAGCAGCGGTTGCCCTGCCCACCGTCCTCCAGGAAGCCCCGCAGGCACAGCGCGCCCGCGTCACAGCCCTGTTGCCGCGCCACGTCACAACCCTGGAGCGGCTCTCCCGCGTCCCCGTCCCCGCCCGAGTCCGTCGACCCTCCGCCCCCATCGTTCTTCGCGCCCGGCCCACCATCGGCCAGCGTCCCGGAGTCGTTCCCCGCGCTCCCATTGCCGTTGCGGCAGCCACTGGCTACCCATCCACCCATCAGCACGACACTGCACACCAGGAGAACTTTCGCCCGCATTCCTTGCCCCGTCTGGAGTAACGAACAGGACTAATAAGACGTCCGTGGAGAAACGGGCCCCCCTTGAACAAGACCTGGGGTACAGCGGACACTTGTTGACGCCACGAGGTCTCCGACCGAGTGCGTCATCTCAGTGCCATCCACCCAAGAGCCCGAGGAATCAGTGCGCATGACCATGAAGACGTCCGAAGCCGCGGAGACGCCGGCGGTGCTGCACTCCAACCGGAGGGCCCATGAGAGGGTGACGGCGACGTTCGATGTCCGTTTTCAGGAAGCCCAGGACGCGGCGCGGGCGCTGCGCGCCTACTCGCTCAATCTGTCGGCTGGAGGACTGTGCCTGCGCACGCGGCGCTCCTACGACGTGGGCTCGCGCGTGCGTCTTCAGATGACCGTGAGCGGAGAGGACTTCGAGCTCGAGGGCATCATCTCGTGGGTCCGCGATGACGCCGAGGCCATCGGCGTGCGCTTCGTCGACGTGAACGAAGCGGACCAGGCCCGCCTGCAGCGCGTGGTGGGCAGCTTCAAGCGCTGAAGTGGGGCGCGGCCGCGGGTGCCGCGCTACTGGCCGTGCTGGCCTTCCAGCTCGACGTAGCGCAGCACCTGCCGGTCCATCTTCACGAAGCCGCAGGACTCGTAGAAGCCCCGTAGCTCCTCCTGACCGTAGGAGCACACCTCGAGCCGCTTGACGCTCAGCGCACGCGCGCCACAGCGCTCGATGACCTGCTGCATGAGGGCCCGGCCCACGCCGCGGCGCCGCCAGCTCTCGGTCACCACCAGCTCGTCCACCGTGGCCACGCGCCCGCGCAGCCTCAACTGCGGCCGGTGGGACAGCGACACCATGCCCACGGGGCGATCCTGCAGATCCGCCGCCACGAAGATCTCGATCTCCGGATGGCTGATGACCCAGTGGACCGTCTGGGCGTCCGAGCCATGGGGGTAACCCATCTCTCGCAGGAGCGCGGCCAGGCTCTCGGCGTCACCGCGGCGAGCACGGCGGATGCGGAAGGAGGGAGCGTCCGGGGCGGGGGTTCTTGTGGGGATCGGTTGCACGGCTCGCACAGTCTATCCAAGGGGGGGGCGACCTCGCAAAGGTAGAGGGCGGCTCCGGACTCTTCTCCGGGCCGCCCTCGCACACTTCCGCCTACCGTGACACGGGAATCAGGGCTGCTCGGACGCCAGCGAGCGGATGGCGGCGGTGACGTCGCCCTGCTGGGGCACCGAGGCCATCTCCAGCGTGTCCGCCAGGCCGATGCCCGGAACGAACTTGCCAGCGAGCAGCCGAGGAGGCGCCATCAGCTTGTAGAAGAGCTCCTCGACCGTGCGGCGCACCAGGTGCTCGCCGAAGTTGGTCACCTCGGTGTCCTCGTTCACGTAGAGCACGCGGCCCGTCTTCTCGACGGAGCCCTTGATGAGCTCCCAGTCGTAGGGCCACAGGGTGCGCATGTCGATGACCTCGGCGTCCACGCCCTCGGCGGCCAGGTCGTCCGCGGCCTTCTTGCACAGCGGCAGCGTGCGGCCGTAGCTCACCACCGTCACCTGCGAGCCCGCGCGCACCACCTTGCCCTTGCCGATGGGCACCGCGTACGCCTCGAGCTGCGGCCACTGCGGCTTCCACTGCGAGCGGTCTCCCAGCGGCGCGTCGATCATCTTCGACAGCAGCTTGTCGTCCTCGGGCTCGCCCGGAATCCGCTCCTCGCCCTTGATGCGCAAGAGCGCCTTGGGCTCCAGGTACATGACGGGGTTGATCTCCTGGCAGGCGGAGATCATCAGCCCGTACGCATCCAGCGGGTTGGAGGGGATGACGATCTTCCAGCCCGGGATGTGCGTGGCCGTCGCGTCGAAGGAGTGCGAGTGGTAGATGGACCCGCGGATGCCACTGCCCACCGGGGTCTTCACGACCATGGGCAGGTTCCAGTCCCCGTTGGTGGCCCAGCAGGTGTTGCCGGCGATCTTCAACAGGTCGATGGTGTTGAAGATGTAGTCGGCGAACTGGATCTCCGCGACGGGCTTCGAGCCGGCCATGGCCAGACCGATGGCCATGCCGATGATGCCGCGCTCGTCCAGGGGCGAGTTCCACGCCGTCTTGAGGCCCTGCGTGGCGGTGAAGACGCCGCCCAGGGGGGCGCCCACGTCCTCGCCGAAGATGTCGGTGACGCCGAGGTGCTCCTCGGCGTAGTGCAGGGCCATGCGAACGGCCTGTGCCATGTTGGCCATGGGTTACTTCCTCTCCGCGAAGATGTGGTTCCAGATGGTCTCGGGGGCCGGCAGCGGCTCCTCGCGGACCTGACGGGCCATGGCGGCCATGTCCTCGGTGTAGCGGTTGCGCAGCTCGTCCATCTCCTTGCGCGTGAGGATGCCGTGCTTCTCCAGGCGCTCCTCGAAGACGGCCAGGCAGTCCTGCTCGTTGCCCACGAAGTTGGCGCCGGACGCCGACGAGTGCCCGTACAGGCGCGACACCATCGCCTCCAGGAGGAACGGCTTGCGCTCCTTGCGCACGTACTCCATCGCCTCCTTCAGCTCGAGGTAGGAGTTGATCGGATCGTTGCCGTCGATCGTCTTGGTGCGGATGTTGAATGCCTTGCCGCGATCCGCGATGTGCGTCTCTCCGTGCTGGGTCTCCCCCGGCGTGGAGATGCCCCACTTGTTGTTGGTGACGATGATGAGGATGGGCAGCTCGTTGCCGGGGCGCGAGCTCCACACCAGGCACGAGGCGAAATCGCCCTCGGCCGTGCCCGCGTCACCGCCGGTGACGATGGAGATGCCGTCGCCGCCGTGGCGCTTCTGCGCCAGCGCGGTGCCCGGGGCCATCGCGTACTGGACCTCGATGGGGGAGGAGACCGGGGCGATGTTCCACTCGCGCTTGGAGAAGTGGCCCGCGAAGTTGCGGCCGCCGGAGTAGGGGTCCGCGGCCACGTTCTTCATCTGCCGCAGCGCACCGATGGGATCCTCGCCCAGGGCCATCATCGTGGCCGACTGGCGGTAGTGCGCGTGCAGGTAGTCGTAGGCCGGGCCCTGGCCCTTCTTCATCAGCAGGCCGAGGGGGACGTTGAAGGCCTCCTCACCCGGGCCTCCAATCCAGAAGTACCCGTGGCCCTGCTTGTACATCTGGATGAGGCGCTCTTCGAGGACGCGCGCCTTCACCATCAGGTCGTGCATCCGGACCAGGAGCTCCCGATCGAGCGGGAGCGAATCTTCATCGCGGTTGAGAAGGCGGGGTTTTGGCACGCGCGTCTCTCTGTCAGAGGGAAAAGGACGGGGCCCCCTATACCGCAAAGGTGCCCCCGGCGCTCAAGCACGCCGTGGATGTCACGGGCCCGCCGAACATGCCGCGCCGCGGCGTAGACGGACGGCCCGTTACGGTGAACACACCGCCCGCGTGAGATGCTCGTTTCCAGATGGGAAGGGACTGTTGGCAGCCAGCAGGGCGGCTGATGGGGGAGCCCAGGCTGGGAGCCTCGGCTTCAGGACCCGCCAGGTCATGCCCACGTGCGCGCGCGGCGGCATGCGAGCGAGCACATACGCCACGTGTCAGGGGGGCCGTATCGAGAGAGGATGGACCCGTGGGAGAGGGGGCTCCCAGATTCTCAGGATTCACTTGGTGGGCTCACAGGGGTACTCGCCTAATCGGAAAAGTGCGCTAAAGTCGCTTCCGCTCTCCCTGTTTCAACGCCGTCGCGCCCCCCAGCGCCCCCCCACAGAGTTCCACCTTGTCCAACGCCCCGCTGCCTTCCCAGCCCCCACCCGAGGGGTCGTTCGAACAGCACGAGCCCACCTTCACGGCCACCCGTGTCGCGGGCCTCACGTCGACGAAGCTCTCCCCGCTCCATCCGGAGATGACGGGGACCATCGTCGCCCCGCTGGAGGCCGGCGAGCTGCCCGATGTGGCGGCCATCCGCGGCCCACGGTTGGATCAGCTCCTCTTCATCACCACCGGCATCCTGGTGGGCGTCATCGTGGGCCTGCTCGCCTCCGTGGCCTGGGTCTCCACCAAGGCCCAGTTCGAGGAGTCCTCCGCGCGCTTCCGCTCGCAGATCGAGCAGCAGGCCCGCGAGCTCGGCCAGACGGTCAGCCACACCCTGTCGCTCACCTCGGCCACCTCGCTGCGCGACAACAACTACGCCTTCCTCAGTGAGGTGGCGCGCTCCATCATCACCGACAATCCCAACATCCTGCGCGTGCAGATCTACGACGCGGACAGCCAGCTCGCCGCGGATTCCGCTCCGGACGCGAAGCTGGGCACCCCCACCACGCGCAAGCCGAAGCGCGACTGGGAGAACGGGCTCTTCCAGGGCAAGCCCATCATCGTGTACCAGGAGCCCATCGACTACGGCTCGCAGAGTGGCCAGGGGCTGGTCGTCATCAGCTACTCGATGGAGGTGCTGCAGAAGCAGCTGAGCGATCTGGAGGAGACCAAGCGCGAGTCGCTGCGCCGCAACGCCACCACCATGTCGGGCCTGGGTCTGGGCTTCGTGCTGCTGGCCGGCGTGCTGGTGGCCTTCCAGAGCCGCCGCATCACCCGGCCGCTGGGCGTGCTCACCGGCAAGGTGATGCAGCTGGCCGCCGGAGACCTGGGCGCGCGCGCCGAGCAGGCCCGCGGCGCCGGACGCGAGGTGACGACGCTCGGCGTGGTGTTCAACCACATGGCCGAGCGCATCAAGGTGCTGCTCGAGGACGTGCGCACCAAGGCCCAGCTGGAGCGCGACGTGTCGCTCGCGCGCACCGTGCAGGAGACGCTGCTGCCCGGCCGCGAGGGCTTCCAGGCCGGCCCCCTGCGCATCGCCGGCCTCGTCGTCACCGCGGATGCCTGCGGCGGCGACTGGTGGATGCGCGCCTCCCTGGACGAGCGGCGCGTGGTGGTGGGCATCGGCGACGTCACCGGCCACGGTCTCGCCACCGCCCTGGTGGCCACCAGCGCCACCAGCGGCTTCACCGCCGCCATGACGATGCGCTCGCCGGAGGAGCTCTCCGCCCAGGTCCTCATCTCCTCGCTCAACGTCACCATGTCCCACGTGGGCCGGGGCGAGCACCAGATGTCGAGCGCGCTGGCCGTCATCGACGTGCAGACGGGCGTCGTCGACTACGCGAGCGGTGGCCACCCCAGCCCCATCGTCTACAACCGCCTCTCGCGCCAGGTGGCCTCGCTGCCCGCCCGCGGCGCGCTGCTGGGCGCCTCCGCCAGCTCCCAGTACGCCTCGCGCCAGGCCCAGCTGCGCCCCGGTGACGTCATCGTCTGGTACACGGACGGTCTCACCGAGTCGCGTGACGCCAGTCAGAAGCAGTATGGCACCCAGCGCCTGGCCGCCGCCCTCCAGGCCAACGCGCATCTGTCCGCCGAGGGTCTGCGTGATGCCATCCTGGCCGACGCGCGCGCCTTCAGCGCCGGTCTGCCCGCCCAGGACGACATCACCGTGGTCGTCGCCGAGTTCAGCCCCGCCTCCCCATGAGTCGCATGAGACGCTCCTCTCGTCCCTCCGTCCGCCGCCTCGCCGCGGCACTCGTCCTCGCCCATTCGCTCGCCGGCACGGGCGCGCTCGCCCAGTACCGTCCTCCTCCCATGACCGAGTCCCAGCGGCTCGCCCGGGAAGGTGAGGCGGCCCAGGTGGACGCGAGCGCCGCCGCCACCTCCGGCGACAAGAAGCGCGCGGAAGCCAAGTACCGCAAGGCCCTCGAGCTCTTCGAGAAGGCGCTCGATGCCGAGCCCGGCTCCGTCCAGGCCGCCGCCGGCCTCGGCGCGGTGGGGCTCGCCCTCCAGGAGTACACCCGCGTCGCCGAGCGGCTGACGCCCGTGTACGCGGCCAACCCCGACTCGCTGGATCTGGCCTATCCGCTGGGCATCTCGCTCTTCAAGCTGCGCCGCTACGACGAGGCGGTGCCGGTGCTTCAGAAGGTGACCGTGGCCAACCAGCCCGAGCACCTGCTCGTCCACTACTACCTGGGCAACTACTACGCCCTCATCGCCATGGACGGCGAGGCGACGGTGGCCGAGCTTCAGGCCTACCTGGCCCAGCGCCCGGACAGGATCGCCGGCAACGACTACCAGATCCACGAGCTGCTCGGCCGGGGCCACCTGTTGAAGGGGGACGCGGCGGCGGCGCGCTTGTCCTTCCAGCGGGCCCAGGTGGGCCGCGCCGAGTCCGTCTCCATCCAGATGGGACTGGGCGCGGTGCTGGAGATGGAAGGGAAGATGGCGGAGGCCATGGCCCTGCTGGAGGGCCTCACCCGGCGCTTCCCCCAGGTGCCCGAGCCCAAGGAGCGCCTGGGCCGGCTGCTGCTGGACGCCAGGGAGCTGCCACGCGCCGAGGTGCAGGCGCTGGCCCTGTTGAAGCTGGGCAGCACGCCCCCGGCGCACATGCTGATGGGTGACGTGCGCCTGGCCCAGGGCCGCCCCGCCGAGGCGGAGACCGAGTTCCGCAAGGCGTTGGAGCTGGCCCCCGGTGACGTGGGCGCGCAGATCTCCGTGGGCATGGCGCTGCAGAAGCAGGGCCGCAACGAGGAGGCCATCTCCTTCCTGGAGGGCGCCGTGCAGTCGGGCGCCGACAGCCTGGAGCTCTGGGCCACGCTCGGCAGCGTCAATCGCCGCGCCGGCCGCTACGCGCGCGCCGTGGAGGTGCACCGCCGCGTGGTGGAGATGGCTCCCAAGCAGGCGTTCGGCTACGTGCTGCTGGGCGCGGACCACTTCTCCACCGGCCAGTGGGACCTGACCATCGACGACTACACCCAGGCCCTCAAGCTGGAGCCGGAGCACGCCGGCGCGAAGAAGTGGCTGGCCCGGGCCCTGGCCCACCGCGCCCGGGATCGCGCCGGCAACGGGCGTCTGGACGACGCGGTGCGGGATCTGCGCCGCGCCTTCGACATGGAGCGCACCTCCGCCATGGCGCGCCGCCTGGGCGCGGCCCTCATCCAGCAGGGCTCCCACGCCGAGGCCCGCAAGGTGATGGAGCAGGGCATCCAACTGCCCGAGGCCGCCTGGCGCGAGTACCTGGTGCTCGGCTACGCGCGGCTGGGCGCGGGTGCTCCGAAGGAAGCGCTCGAGGCCTTCGCCCAGGCCGAGAAGATGGCGCCGGACGTGGCCTCCATCTCCGACGTGTCCGCGGGCTCGGCCCTGGCGGAGATGGAGCTGGGCCAGGTGGACGCGGCCCTCAAGCGGCTGACGGACCCCGGCACCTCCAAGCGCGCCCTCGAGGTGACGCGCGCCAACCTCTCACGCGCCTACCTGCGCCGCGCCTTCGCCCGGCTGGAGGCCGGTGACGGCGCGGGCGCCCGCCAGGACGTGGAGTCCGCGGAGCGCGCCGGTGTCGGCGGCAACTCGTCCGACCTGGGGCGCCTGTCGGGCTTCGCCAAGGCGCTCTCCCACACGGAGGAGGGGCGCTTCGCGGAAGCGGCCACGCTCCTCAAGCGCGTGCTCTCCCCGACGCCCTCGTGGGCCCGTCCCAACACCCGGCAGCTCACCGACGCCTACGTCCTCTACCGCCGCGACATGCTGCCCCAGTCGCGCAAGGCGCTCGCGGCGGCCATCAAGCGCCCCATCCCCGAGCAGGCCCAGTGGACGAGCGCCCTCACCAGCGTCCTCCACCGCCGCGAGGCCGAGCGCGCCTACGCGTCCGGCAACATGAAGGCCGCGGAGAAGGCCCTCAAGGCCGCGCTGGCCCTCTCGCCGGACAGTGCCGCCCTTCAGCACAACCTGGCTTGCGTGGCCTACCGCGGTGGCAAGGCCGCGGATGCCGTGGCCACCTGGCGCAAGCTGGAGGGCACCGTCCCCCAGGCCACGCTCAACCTCGGCATCGACGCCCAGGAGCGCCGCAACAGCATGGGCGAGGCCGTGGATGCCTACCGCCGCTACCTCGCCTCGGGCAGCGTGCCGCGCGCCGCCACCGTCCGCGAGTGGAAGGATCGCCTGCAGATGCTCTACGGCCTCTCCGACTCCGCTCCGGTCTCCAACCCCGAGTCCTCCAGCGCCACCGCTTCCGACACCACGCCATGAACCTCCTTCGCTCGCTCATCCTGGGTCTCGCGCTCGTGTGCGCGTGGGCGCCCGCCGCTGGCGCGGCCCCCAAGAAGGCCACCCTGGGCGTCTTCCTGCCCACCACCCTCACCGACGGCCAGCAGCGCTTCCAGTACGCCGAGGCGCTCGCCGCGAAGCTGTCGACGGCCACCGGCCGGCCCACCGCCGCCAAGAGCTTCGCCCGCTACGAGGACTTCTCGAAGGCCGTCTCCGAGGGCATCGTCGACTTCGCCGTCGTGGACTCGTGGGCCGCGGTGCAGCTGGCCAAGGCCACCCCGGTGGCGCTCGCTCCGCTCTCCGGTGAGACGTCCCAGCGCTGGGCCATCGTCTCCCTCTCGAAGGGCTCGATGAAGGAGCTGGCCGGGGCGCGGCTCGCCATCGTCAAGGGCGCGGGCGCGACGGATCCCAAGTTCGTCACCAACGTGGTGCTGGCCGGTGACCTGGACGCCAGGAAGCACTTCAAGCTCACCCCGGTGCCCAACGTGGAGTCCGCCCTCAAGATGCTCGAGGCCAAGGGCGCCGAGGCCGCCCTGGTTCCGCTGACGCACGTGCCACAGGGGGTCAAGGTGCTCTTCCGCAGCACCCGGGTGCCGGGCGCCGTCCTGGTGGGCATGAAGGGCAACGTGGATGACCT
Organism: Archangium lipolyticum; assembly: GCF_024623785.1. NCBI lineage: Bacteria > Pseudomonadati > Myxococcota > Myxococcia > Myxococcales > Archangiaceae > Archangium > Archangium lipolyticum. The sequence continues at coordinate 186,746 of NZ_JANKBZ010000011.1, read as the reverse complement.
GAAGGAGAACCTGCCGAAGCTCGACGCGGTGGCCCCCTTCGGCGCCTTCGTGGCCGTGCAGGGCAAGGAGCTGGAGGACTTCCGCAAGCTCCTCCAGAGCGGTCCGCCCCGCCGCCAGCCCGTGCTGGTGGAAGCCCCCGCACTGCGCGTGGAGACGAAGGCCTTCATGGAGCCGGCGGCCCTCCAGCCCGTGCTGCCTTCCTTCGCCGATGCCCTGGACGTGTCGGCGGAGCAGCCGGATGACTGACCCGGGCGGGGGGCGACTTTTTCCTCGTCGAAAAGATAGAGTACCCACCATTCAACAACCTGGGCGTTTGGGGACGGCCGTCTCGGGGACGGCGTGGGGAGCGCACCGGTCGGCGACCATGGACGTGTCCTCGAACGCTTCTTCTTCAACTCGCGGGACGTAGAGAACGATGCACTCGACTCGAATCGCTTGGCTCCCGGCCCTCGTCGGGCTGGTGTGTGGCCTCGCCGCCAGCAGTGGTGGGGCGGCGCAGACGAAGTCTTCCCCGGCTGCTTCCGCGAGCACCGCGAAGGGACCGGCGGCCGAGGCTCCGGCTTCTCAGGGCGCGGATGCTCCGAAGGCTCGCAAGCCGCTGCCGCTGCCGGCGCCGTCCTCGTCCAACATCCCCAAGAGCGCGCCCTTCTCCGGGCCGTCCACCACGCGTCCGCTGCCCCCGCCGTCCGCCCTGGCCGGCGTGGACATCCCGGATCCGCTCGCCGGTCCCGGCACCGACTCCCTGGAGGAGTCCGTGCAGCAGCTGCTGAGCGAGGCGGTGGTGTCCACGGCCTCCAAGCGCAGCCAGCGCATCGCGGACGTGCCGATGACGGTGTCCTGGATTCCCGCCGAGGAGCTGGAGGGCACCGGCCAGTTCACCCTGTGCGAGGCCATCCAGTACTTCCCCGGCATGGAGTGCCGGCGGGGCTCCATGCGCAAGGCGGCGGTGAGCGCGCGCGGCCTGGGCTCCAACTACCTCTCCAACCGGCTCCTGCTGCTCAAGGACGGCCGGCCGCTGACGGACCCGTGGACGGGCCAGTTCTACGCGGACGAGACCACGCCGCTGAACAACCTCAAGCAGATCGAGGTCATCCGCGGCCCCGGTTCGTCGCTGTACGGCTCCAACGCCTTCAGCGGCGTCATCAACATCATCGAGCGCCAGCCGTCGGACCTGATGCAGGACGGGCGCGACTGGGGCGTGGACGCGCGGCTGATGGCGGGCCAGGACCGCACCTGGCGCGCGCAGGCCACCGCGGCCGGCCGGGGCGGCCCCGTGGAGGCGCTCGTCAACTACTACGGCTTCGGCTCGGACGGCCCGCAGCTCTTCAATGATCCGAAGACGGGCCGCGTGGACACCAACCAGGACTCGCTGGTGCACCAGGTGAGCGGCAAGCTGAACGTGAAGGGCGTGGCGCTGGATGCCGCCTTCACCGACGCCGACATCGGCCGCCCGGGTGGCCAGCAGATCTCCACCGTGGGCAACTGCGGCCGCTGCCACTACACGCCCAACGACGTCGAGCGCGTGCAGAACTTCAACGCCAGCGCCCAGGTGGACCAGCAGGTGACGGACAACCTGCGCGTGTTCGCCCAGGGCTACACGCTCTTCAAGCGCCGCGAAGTGCAGATGGAGAACGCCTTCAACGACACCCCCAACACGGCGCTCGGCAAGCGCCGCCGGCTGGGTGCCGAGGCCCGCGCGCTGCTCACCCTGGGTGATCTCACGCTCACCTTCGGCGGTGACTACAAGAACGACCTGGTCAACAACCCCAACGTGCTGCCCGGCCTGTCGCTGGAGGAGACCCGCCAGGACATCGCCGGTGGCTTCGTCGACGCGGAGTACCGGCCCCTCAGCCAGCTCGTGGTCAGCGCGGGTGCCCGCTACGACAAGTACATGATCCCCGAGAAGATCTGGCAGGCGCGCACGGATCAGCTCTCCCCGCGTGCCAGCGTCGTCTTCCACGCCCGGCCGGACCTGACCTTCCGCGCCAACTACGGCCGCGCCTTCCGCGCCCCCACGCTGGCGGAGCTGGCCATCAACCAGCAGATGTACGCGGCCACGCTGATCGGCAACGGCAACCTGCGCGCCGAGACGCTGGACACCGTCGAGGCGTCGGTCGACTTCTGGCCGTTCGACCGTACGGTGCGCGTGACGGGCACGGGCTTCTACAACCTGGCGAAGAACTTCATCAACCAGGAGCTCCTCTTCGGCTCCACGTCGCAGTTCAAGAACGTCGGTGACGCGCGCGTGAGGGGCTTCGAGGTGGAGGCCGCGGCGCAGGTGGCGTCCATCAACTCCTCCTTCGACGTGGCGTACCAGTTCCTGGATGCGCGCGCGCTTGCCTTCGAGGGCCGGCCGGACCGGCCGCTGGACTACGCGCCCGCCCATCGCGTGTACGCGCGGGGCCGGACGAACTTCGGCAAGTTCGCCTTCGCCGAGCTGTACGCCCTGTTCGTGGGTGAGCGGTATGACCCGGGCTTCCTGGCGAACGCGCAGACGGGCGAGCTCGAGCAGGTGAAGCTGCCCGGCTACTTCACCGCCACCGCGCGCGTGGGGGCCAACGTCACCAAGGGGCTGACGGTGTCGCTGCTCGGCTCCAACCTCTTCAACGCGAGGTACGAGGAGTCCCACGGCTTCCCCGCACCGCCGCTGAGCGTCTTCAGCGAGATCAAATACCAGTACTGAGTCACCGAGCCGTCACGTGAGAGCCGCCCATCGCCCGGAGGCCGCTACCGGCCTCCATCTGGTCGCAGACCCCTCCCTGGCTCCCGCCGCGCTGGAGCTGGCCACGCCCGGGCTCGTCCGCAGTGGACTACCGCTGGTGGAGGGTGGGGGAAGTACGCGCGCTCCGGCTCGGGAGCTGGTCCTCTTCGATGGCCGTCTGGGTCCGTCTCATGCCGCGCACCTCGAGAGGACCCCACCATCCCTGCTATTGGCCACACGCGAGCCGGGGGGGACTCCGTCCGCGTGGGAGATGCGGGTGCTGGCCTCGCTCCTGCGGGGCGAGTCGCTGATGCCCCCCGGGGCGGCGGTGGCGAAGCTGTGGTTGGAGCGGGTGTTGGATCTCAAGGGCGCCTCGTCCGAGGCGGCCGCGCTGGTGGAGGCCTCCAAGGGCAGCCGCAACGCGGCGAGCCTGGCGGCCGAGGTGATGCACGAGCTGGCCGCCAACGCGCTGCTGGACGCGCCCGTGGATGCGAAGGGGACGCCGCTCTATGCCCACCAGCGGGAGTCCGTGCAGGCGGTGGCCCCGGAGCACGTCTGTCAGGTGTCCTTCGCGGTGGGGGAGGGTGGCATCTACCTGGAGGCGGTGGACCGCTTCGGGCGGTTGACTCCCGGGCCCATCGCGCGGGCGGTGGCGTCGCTGGGCGGGCGGATGCAGGTGAATGCCTCGGGCGGTGGAGCGGGGCTCGGGATGCGGCGCATCCTGGAGGCGTGTGAGCTGATCGCGGTCCGCGTGGTACCAGGCAAGGAGACGCGGATGCTGGGCGTGGTCGGGTTGGGGGAGGCGCGCCGCCGCGCGGCGCTTCCCAAGTCGTTGCTGTACTTCCAGTCGGAATGAGGAGCGGGACGGTGGAGACGCAGGGTTCCAATGCCACTATCAGCCGCGTGCGCGTGGGTACCATCAACCACGTCCGCATCGCCGGCATCATCGACGAGACGTTCCCGCTGACGTCCGCGTCGCCAGAGCTCGGTGGGCTGCTCATCGTGGATCTGGGCCAGGTGGAGCGCATCAGCTCCTTTGGCGTGCGGCGGTGGATCGAGTTCGCCAGCAAGCTGCCTCCGGGTGCCATCTCGCTGTACGTGGTCAACGCGCCACCGGTGATGGTGGACCAGCTCAACATGGTGGAGGGCTTCGTCGGCGTGGCGCGGGTGCTGTCGGTGCTCGCGCCCTACACGTGCCGCGCCTGTGGGGAGGACCGGCTGCGGCTGGTGGACCTGCAGACGGAGTCGGCCGTCATCGCCGAGGGCCGTGCGCCGGAGCACTCCTGCCCCGTGTGCGCGGGCAAGCTGGAGTTCGCGGACCTGCCGAGCGAGTTCTTCGATTACGCCAGGCGCCAGCAGTTCGGCACGGTGGATCCGGTGGTGATGCGCTACCTGCGCGCCACCACGCCCAGCGCGCCGACGTCGCTCACCACGCACCTGAAGATCGTCCAGGACGACATCACCTACGTCACCCTGGCCAGCGAGCTGAAGGGTGACCTGAACGTGCGCCGGTTGGCCTCGGGCCTGGAGGGGCGCGTCGCGTTCGACTTCGCCCACGTCACCAAGGTGGAGCCGGAGGCGGTGCCCAAGCTGGAGCAGGTGCTGGCCATGGCGGCGCAGGGCGCCAAGGAGGTGGTGCTGTGCCGCGTGCCACCGCCGGTGCTCAATGCCCTGGCGCGCTTCACCAGGCCGCTCTCCGCGAAGATCGGCACGCTGTGGCTGCCGTGCGAGTGCCGCAACTGCGGCCATGAGCACCATCAGCGCGCCCTGGCCTCCGAGTACCTGGCCAAGCTGCGCGCCAACGCCAGCCCGGAGCGCCAGTGCCCCATCTGCGGCGGCACCGCGCGCCTGCCCGCCGTGCCCCAGCTGATGCCGCTGCTCAACCGCTCGTCGCTGGTGGACCAGCCGCTGGAGGACATCGAGGCGCTCGAGCCGCGCGCCCTCAGCCAGTACCTCTTTGGCTCCACCAACGTGGAGCCGAGCGGCAACAAGGGCAGCAACTCGGACATCAGCAACTCCATCAGCGCCAGCAAGCTGCAGGTCATCCGCCGGCTGGGCCAGGGCGGCATGGCCGAGGTGTTCCTCGCCAAGCAGGTGGGCGTGAAGGGGTTCGAGAAGTTCCTGGTGATGAAGAAGATTCTCCCGCAGTTCGCGGAGAACGCCGAGTTCGTCGACATGCTCTTCGCCGAGGCGCGGGCCAACGCGCGCCTCACGCACCCCAACGTCGTGCAGACGTTCGACGTGGGCATGTCCGATGGCGTGGCCTACATCCTCATGGAGTACGTCCGCGGCCCGGATCTCAAGAAGCTGATGAACGAGCTGCGGCGCAAGGGCCTCGCGCTGCCCATGGAGCACGCGCTGCGCATCGTCGCCGAGACGGCCGCGGGCCTGCACTACGCGCACAGCTACGTGGACCCGGCCGGTGTGCCCCACCCGGTGGTGCATCGCGACGTCAGCCCGCACAACGTCCTCATCTCGCTCGATGGCGCCATCAAGCTGAGCGACTTCGGCATCGCCAAGGTGCAGGGCGAGGAGAACACCCAGGCGGGCGTGCTCAAGGGGAAGATCTCCTATATCTCCCCGGAGGCCGCCGCGGGCCGCTCCCTGGACGCACGCAACGACGTGTTCGCCCTGGGCGTGATGCTCTTCGAGCTGCTCACCGGCCAGCTGCCCTTCAAGCGCGACCATGACGCGGCCACGCTCAACGCGATCGTCCGCGAGCCGGCCCCCGTGCCGTCGCAGCTCAAGCCCACCATCCCCCAGGACGTGTCGGATCTCATCCTGCGCGCCCTGGTGAAGGACCCGGCGCGCCGCACGCCCTCCGCCGCCGCCGTGCGCGAGGAGATCGAGGCGGTGATGGCCCACCACCGGCTCAACTCGTCGCCGGCGGCCGTGGCCCAGTTCTTCAAGGCCACCCTGGGCGAGCGGCTCGCGGAGTTCGGTCCCATCGCCGGCCCGATGTCCGGCTCGTTCCCGGGCGTGGGCGGGACGCCAGGGCTCACGGGCAGCGGGCCTCGTCCTCCCGCGCCTCCTCCGCCGAGCCCCACGCTGGAGATGGCGGCGCCCGCGGACACGAGTGCGCCGGTCAAGCCCGCCGCGGGTGCGCGGTCCGGGGTGGGCACGGGTACAGGGTCGCATAGCGCCCCGCCGCCCGTGCCCCAGCACCCCGTCGCGGCCCCTCGCCTGGCGCAGAAACCTCTGCCCGTGGGAGCGCTCCCTCCGGACGAGCGCACCGAGGTCTACCGTCCGGCGACCCAGGGACTCATCGCCCCCAACGCCCTGCCTCCCGAGCCTCCGACGCAGAACGAGCCGGCGCTCGCGGTGCAGGGCCGGCCCGCGCCCCCCGTGGCGTTTCCGCCTCCGCCGACCGTGGCGGCACGTCCGTCGGCATCCGTCCCGCCGCGTGCGTCCATCTCCACTCCCGCGGTGCCGCCCCGCTCGTCCGGAGCCGCGGTGCAGCCCTCGGTCCCGGTGGCCAACCGCCCTGTGCCCCAGGCGGCTCCCCCGGCCGCTCCGGCTCCGATGGCCGCGCCTCCCCGCGCTCCGGCCGCCCCGGTGGCCCCTGCCGCTCCTGTCGCCGCCGCGGCCCCGAAGTCCTCGCCGCTCAAGTGGGTCCTCCTCGGCGGCGTCGCGCTGCTGCTCGTGGGAGGGGTGGGACTGGTGGCTCCGAAGCTGCTCTCCGGCGGAGGCGTCGAGGTGATCAACCGCGCGCCGGGCGAGCAGCTCTACATCGCGGGCCTCCGGGTGGAGGACACCTCGAGTCTCAGCCTGGAGGGGGCCCGCCAGAACGTCGTCTCCACGGCGATGAACGGACGCCTGCGCCGCTTCGGGATTCCGGTGCGCAAGGATCTCATCGATGTGCACACCCTGCCCGAGGCGAAGTCGGAGTCGGACGGCAAGGGCACGCTGCACGTGGGCGGGCAGCCGGGCTGCTTCGTCAAGGTGGGCGCGGACATGCTGCCCGGCGCCACGCCGGTGACGGCGCCCATCGAGGCTGGCAAGGAATTGGAGGTCGTCGTCACCTGCCCGAACCTGCCGGTGTGGTCCCGGTGGGTGATGGCGGTGCCGGATCAGGAGATCGAGGCCGTACCGCTGCCGAAGAACTAGGGAGCCTTGCCTTTCCAGAGGCAGATGGGCCGGGGTGCGTCACCCATGAAGGGTTGGAGCGTCTTTCCTCACCTCGTCGTGCGCACCACCGGCTTCTCGTTCGAGCGGCTGGAGCGGCTGCGTTGTCCCGAGGCCGCGGCGAGCGCCCGGAAGTTGTGGGCTGCCCGGCGTGAGCTGGAGGGGCTGAAGGCCAGCGGTCCGCGCCTGCGCCGTCCTCCGCCCGGGGTATTGGCGGCGTTGAAGGCGGGGCGTCCGGTGGAGGTGGAGGGACTGGAGTCTCCCGAGTCCTTCGCCGCCTACAACACGCTGGCCCGGGCCGCGCAGGAGGCCGCGTCCTCCTTCGAGACGGCGTTCACCCGGGAGTTGGCCGGGGTGGAGGCGTCGCTCGCGGCGCTGCGCACCGAGCCGCGTTTCCTGGAGGCGGTGGCCAGCTCGAGCCCTCCGGTGGCGAGGGATCTGCTCGCCGGCCGGGAGGGAGCGCGGCTGAAGCGGCAGGTGGCCAGCTACCTGCAGCGGCTGTGCGCGAAGAACGAGACGATGAGCTTCTTCGGTCCCATCAACTACGGCCGGGTGGAGCCCGACGCGCCCACGGGCGTCTCGGTGCGCTGGTCCGGTCCGGAGCTGCTGGTGGGGCGCAACACCTTCGCCGCCTCGTGGCTGGTGCTGGGCCTCGTGCGCGCCATCGCGGCGGACCCCGAGGTGGCGCCCTGGCTCGTCCTGCGCCGCAAGTCCTTCGCCGTGCTGCCCCCGCGCAAGGGGCCGGCGCCCCCGGCGGCGAGCGTGGAGGATGTGCTCCCGAGGCTGATGGAGGCGGTGGACGGGACGCGGCCCCTGTCGGCCCTGCGCGAGGCGCTCGGGGTGGAGTGGCCGCTGTTGCTCGAGTGCGTCCACTTCGGGCTCCAACGCAACCTGCTCACCCACCAGCTCGAGGTGCCCGCGGCCTCGCACCACCCGCTGGAGGACCTGACCGAGCGCCTCGCCGGGATTCCCGGCCCGGTGGCTCGCGACCATCTGCGGGAGCTGGAGGGCCTGCTGCGGCTGATGGCCCGCTACGGCGCGGCGGACGCGGCGGGCAAGATGGCGCTCAACGAGGAGATGGCGAAGCGCGCCCGGGAGCGCTGGAGCGTGGCGCCACCGGCTCCGGCGTCGAGCGGGGACAGCCACAACTTCTACCAGGACCGCCTTCCGATGCGGGAGGAGTGCGGCGGAGACCTGCGCCTCACGGTGGGCGGCGAGCGTGCACGGGAGCTGACGCGGAAGCTGGAGCCAGCGCTCGGGTTGATGGCCGAGGCGGCGCTGCGCACGCGTGAGGCGGCCCGGGCGGCCGTGGCGGCCCTGGTGGGGGCGCGCACGGTGCCGTTCTGGAAGGTGGTGGCGGCGTACGGAGATCGGCCGCTGCCATACGACACCACGGTGGCCGCGGCGCTCGCGGCGGCGCTCCCCGATCCGGCGGCCTCCCGCGTGGAGTTGGAGCCCTCGGCGCTCCCCACGCCTCGTGAGGACGTGGACCTGCCGATCGTCACGTCGATCGATCTGCTCATCGGGGCCTCGGACGTGGAGGCCTGGAGCCGCGGCGATTACGAGCTGGTGGTGGGGGACGTGCACGACACGGCCCTGGTGTGGGGCTGGGCGCTGCAGTTCCACGAGGAGCGGAGGCGGGTGGAGAGCGAGATGGTGCGGGCCCTCGGTGCGCTGCGGCGGCCGGTGCCGTTCGTCACCGTGCTGGCCTCGCGGCGCACCGGACTGCTGCCCTCGGAGTTCCCCGGGCCCGTGGTGGAGCTGGGCGGAGTGAGCGCCCGGGCCTCGGGGTGGCGGTTGCCCTTCGATGACCTCCAGGTGGAGAGCGACGGGCGCACGGCGCGGCTGTTGTCCACGCGGCTGGGCTCGGAGGTGTGCCTCTACAATGGTGAGATGGAGAGCCTGGTGCAGACGGCCTTCGCCCTGCCGCGCATCCGTCCCCTGCGGGTGTCCCTGGGCGCGCACACGCCCCGGGTGGTGCTGGGCGGCGCGGTGCTTCAGCGCGAGCAGTGGCGGCTGGAGGCGGAGGACCGGGACGCGCTCCTCGCGTGCAAGGATGACCGGGCCCGGCTCCAGACGGCGGTGGGCATCTGGGCGCGAAGGGGACTGCCGGACCACGTGTTCGCGAAGTTCCCGGGCGAGCGAAAGCCGGTGCTCATCGACGTGCGGAGCCCGGCGCTGCTGCGCGTCTTCGTCAACCTGCTCGAGCAAAAGGGGGAAGTCATGGTCTCGGAGATGCTTCCGGCTCCCGGACAGCTGTGGCTGGACGCGGCCGGCGGGCGGCACACGGCGGAGCTGCGTTGCTGTTTCCTCTGGGGAACGGAGGCGCGCGGATGAAGCTGCTCGTCCTGCCTCCCCACCGTGACGTGACGTGCGTGCCGGACGCGCCCGAGGGTTGGTGCGTGATCGACGTGGCACGTACCTTCTGCCAGCGCGTGCTGGCCCCGGAGACGCTCTCGCGAGCGGTGCAGGCCCGGGAGCGCGCTGTCGCCACCCCCCAGACGATGCGGGAGTTGTTGCTCCTGCGCGCCGCGCGCGTGTTGCTGAAGCGCAGTGGAGCGGATGCGCACCGGCCCCTGCGGGCCCTGGGCGCGATGTTGACGGCGCTCTCCGGCCCCCCGTCGGGCGTGCGCCTGCGGCTGGATGACATCGAGCTGGAGGGCGGCACCACCCAGCGCGTGGTGGACGTGCTGCGCAACGTCCAGCAATCCGCGATCTTCGACGAGGATCTGGCCCATGCGTCGGATTTCCTCTCGGCCGCGGAGCGGGTGAGGCTGTGGCTGGAGAAGGATCTGCAACTCCCGGCGGCGGTGAAGCTGGCGGGGGCCTGCCCGGCCTCGGTACCGCTGGAGGTGGCGGGCCCGTTCGCGAGCGCCCACCGCGCCGTGCTGTCCACGCTCCCTGCCTTCCAGCGGGCCTCCTTCCCCGAGGACGTGGTGCCCCTGCGCTGGCGGGTGGCGTCATTGGATCTGGATGCACGGGAGCCGCTCACCTGGTGCCCCGAGGACGCGCGTCCGCCCGCGGATGGTGGGCCCTGGGCGGGCCACGTGGCGCTGAGGGCACTGCTCGAGCCGGAGCTGCTCGTGGCGAGTGGCTGCCTCACGGTGGTGGTGGGCTTCTGCGCGGTGGACGAGCGCGGGGTGCTGGGGACCGATGGTGGGTACGTGCCGCTGGAGGCGCTGGCCGCCGCGGTGGAGCGCCTGCGCTCCGCTGGAGTGCGCGTGGTGGCGGAGTGGTGGGTGGGGGCTCCCGGCGTGGACGAGCCCGCGCACGAGCGGACCCTCGAACTGCTCGGCCAGCGGCCCTTGTTCGATTGGGTCTCGGGCGTGAGGCGGTTCCACTGGACGCGCGGGCGTCCCGGCGAGGACTTCGCGGGCGTGCCGGTGCGCTTCCTCCCATCGCCCGAGGGCTGGGATCTGGCGCGCACCGTGCCCTTCGAGGCCCCCGGGACGGTGCCTCGCGACCGGCTCCCGGAGCTGATGGGCTCGCTGGCGGGGCAGCTGCTGCAACGTGCGCCGCTCAGTCCTGGCCGGGTGGCCTGGGCCTCGCTCCACCCACCGAGGACCCTGTCCTCCGGAGGAGACCGGTTGCGGCTGGATGGAGACTGCGCGCTGGTGCAACTGCCGGCGACGCTGGACGGAGTGGCGAAGCTGTCCTGGTACGCGGCGAACCTGCGCACGGGAGGGGTGCTGGCGGTGGACGCGCGGCTGGTGCCGGTGATCGTCGGGGCCGAGCACCCGGTGACGGCGGGAGAGCTCTTCGCGACGTTGCCGGAGTCACAGCGCGCCAGGGTGGAAGAGACGCTGGTGGGCCGGGCGGTCCTCGAGAGGGTACAGGCATGAGCGGGCGCTGGACGCTGGGCGACGTCTTCGTACTTCGTCACGCGGGCTTCCCATTCGACTGGTTGGAGGGCCTGGGCTTCTCGGAGTCGCTGCGGTCCGAGGTGGCGGTGCTGTTGGAGGACGAGCGGGCCCTGGTGGAGGCGGTGCGCGGCGCGGGGGGCGAGGACGCGGCGCGCTCGGCCCGCGAGGCGTTGGAGCGGGGCAGGGAGCCCTCCCTCAAGCCGAAGTACGGGCCCGGGTGCCAGCAGGCGCTGGAGCGCTACCGCTCGCGCCGGGCGGCGCTGTCGGCCCGGTATACCGGAGAGCGGCAGGAACTGCGGAGGCGCCTGCGCGAGCGAGCGGCGGAGCCCGCCATCCAGGAGGCCGTCTTCTTCTCCAACCCGGCGATGTACGAGAACGTCTGGTCGCGCTACCTGGAGGGGGAAGCGCGGCCGGACAACTCGGAGGCGCGCCGGGTGGAGCGGCAGGTCTACACGTACCTGCAACGCTTCTGCGCGAAGAACGAGACGACGAGCTTCTTCGGTCCCATCTCCTACGGCGAGTGCGACGGCGAGGACGGCACGGACGTGCGCGTGGTGCCGAGCGGGAGTACGCGGCGGCGCACCTTCCTCACGTTCTGGGCGGTCACCGAGCTGGCGCGGGCGGTGGGCCGGGAGCGCGCGGTGCGCCCGCACCTGCCGCTGCGGATCAATCCGATCTTCAAGGTGGAGGCGGGCCGGGCGGGCTGTGCGCCGCTGAAGCTGGAGGTGGCGCTGTCGCCGGAGGCGGAGCGGCTGCTCGGGGTGCTGCCCACGGCGCCGACGCTGGACGCGGCCGCGCGCGAGCTGGGCGTGCCGGTGGAGACGGTGGAGCGGTGGGTGGTGCCGCTGGTGAAGTCGGCGGTGGTGCTGCTGGGGCTGCCCTTCGTGGCCAACGACTTCGCCACGCTCGAGAGCCTGCGCGAGGCGGTGGTGGCGTTGCCCGCGTCCGAGACCCGGGAGCGCTGGCTGTCGCGGCTGGACGAGCTGGAGCGGCTGCGCGCCGGGTTCGAGGGGGCGGGGCTGGCACGCCGCCGGGAGCTGTTGCAGACGTTGGAGACGCGCTTCACCGAGTACACGGGCAAGCCCGCGCGCCGGGGAGAGGGACAGGTGTATTCGGACCGGCTCATCCTCTACGAGGAGGCCTCCTCGCCCTTCCGGTTGAAGCTGGGCCGGCGCTTCAGCGAGGAGATGGCGGCGAAGCTGTCGGGAGGACTGGAGCTCTCGGCGGCCTACGGAGACCGGGTGCAGGGCAGCTACCGCGAGCAGGTGCGCGACGCACTGGGCTCCGAGGAGCGCCCGTTGGACTTCCTGGAGTACGCGGTGCGGCTGCGTCCGGACCAGGTGGCGGGGAGCCGCTTCGCGCCGGTGCCGCCGATCCTGCTCGACGAGGACATGTCGCGGGCCCGGACGCTGCCAGAGGACTTCCTGGGCACCTCAAAGCCGGGAGGCCGTTACGCGCTGCCGGACGTGTGCCTCGCGGCGACGGGGAACGGTTACGAGGTGATGTGCGCCCGCGTGCACCACCACCTGATGCTGTGGAGCTGGCTGAGCGCCTTCTATCCGGACCGGGCGCGCTACGAGTCGGTGGCCGGCCAGTGGTTGGAGCGTGAGCCCGCGGCACGAGGGCTGGTGGGGCTCGCGATCCGCCGGCGCAACAAGGGGTTCTACGTCTACCCTGGGCGGAGGCTGGTGTACTCGGTGTCGGACGTGCTGGACGTGGAGCAGGGGGCGCTGAAGCCGCACGAGGTGAAGGTGCTGCCCACGCGGGAGGGCCCGGTGTTGGTGGACGGTGAGGGGCAGAGGCTCTCGCTGTACATGCCGCTGGACGACTTCAACACGTACCCGCCGTTCGCGGCGTTGGCGCACCCGCAGGTGCTGCACGCGAAGCTGCGCACCCACGGCCGCCACCTGCCGAGGCTGAGCATCGGCGGCGCGGTGTATCAGCGCGAGCGGTGGGAGCTGCCGACCACCACGTTTTCGCAGGTGAGCGGGATGGACCTGCTGCTGGCGGTGGAGCGCGAGCGCCGCGCGAGTGGTTGGCCACGCTTCGTGTTCATGCGCAGCACCACGGAGCGCAAGCCGTACCTGATCGACACGGCATCTCCGTTCGCGCTGGAGCTGCTGCTGTACCTGTCGCGAGCGGCGGAGCAGCTCTCGGTGGAGGAGATGTACCCGGCACCGGAGCAGCTGTGGCTGAAGGACGAGCGGGGCCGCTACACCTGCGAGATGCGGATGCAGGCGGTGCGCTGGAGCGAGGCGGACCGATGAGTGGGAGCCAGGACATCCTCGTCCTCGGGGCGGGAGTGATGGGCCTGTCGGTGGCGCGCCGGGTGGCGGCGCTCGGGGCTCGGGTGACGGTGTTGGACCCGGTGGAGCCGGGAGGGCAGGGCTCGCGAGCGGCGGCGGGGGTGGCGATTCCCTCGGTGCGGCTGCTGGACGATCCGGACATGCTCGCCTTCACGCGGGCGGCGCACGGTGCGCTGACCGAGGAGCTCGCCTCACTGGGTGAAGGCCCGCACCTGCGCCGCGGCCAGGGCGTGCTCCGGGTGGCGATGGACGCGAAGGGCCGGGACGCGCTCGGTCAGAAGGCCGCGAGCCATCCCGAGTGGCTGGGGACGTGGACGGACGCGGCGCACGTGGTGGAGCTGGAGCCCGCGCTGGAGGGGACGCCGATCCTCGGAGCCTTCGTCACCGAGCAGGGCTACATGGTGGACACGGAGGCCTACCTCAACGCGCTGTTGCACGACGTGCACCGGAAGGGCGCGCGGGTGCGCCTGGGCGAGAGCGCTCGCTCGGTGGCCGAGGTGGACGGGGGCGTCGAGGTGCGGACGGAGCACGAGACGCTCCGGGCCGGGATGCTGGTGGTGTGCGCGGGGGCATGGTCCGGGGGAATCGCCGGGCTGCCGGCGTTGCCGGTGAAACCCGTGCGAGGGCAGATGCTGACGATCTTCCACCCGGAAGTGCGGCTGACGCGGGTGGTGTCGGGGCCCACGTACCTGGCGCCCTGGCGCACGGGGGAGATCGTCGTGGGAGCCACGGAGGAGGACGCGGGCTTCGCGTGCCACGTGACGCCCACGGGATTGATGCACCTGGGGGCGACAGTGGCGAAGCTGGCGCCGAGGCTGCGCGAGGCGCGCTTCGTCCGGGCCTGGGCGGGACTGCGCTCGGTGACGCCGGGGGGCAAGCCCCTCATCGGCCGCTATCCGGGGACGAGCTCGGTGCTGATCGCGAGCGGGCACGCGGGGCAGGGCATCCTCACGAGCGCGCTCACGGGCCGCGCCGTGGCCGAGCTCATCGAGCACGGGCACAGCGAAGTGGCCGCCGCCTTCGAGCCGGCGCGTGTGCTCGCATCGGCCTCGGAGCGCCCATCCGCGTGAGGTTTCCGGGTCGGCGCGCCTGTTCCAGGTGCGTCCCGTGTGCCGGACATTTCTGTCTCGCTGCGTGGACGTTCGTCCAGCGAGGCGGATGCGCCTGGACGGAAGCGAGGACGTGGTACGGAACGCCCTGCCATGAGGGCGGCTTGGAAGTTCCTGAATTCACAAGGGAACCCTATCCAGGCTTCCAGCGCTGAATCGCTGGCTCACCCCATGCACCGCCCGCGCACCATGCCCCTACGAACCAAATTTCTCGTTCCAGTGGTGTTGTTGTCCTGCTTCGGTTGCATCAACGTCCCCGATGTCGATGGGCAGCAGCCCGACTCGGGGACCGTTGACCCTCAGGGAGGGTTCTCGCTGAGCATCTCCGGGTCCACCCAGGCCAGCGTCTTCCAGGGCGGCAGCCATACCTTCCCACTCTCCCTCTCCCGGACGGATGGCTTCAGCGACGACGTATCGGTCAGCCTCGTCAATCCCCCGGCGGGCATCTCGGCGCAGCCCGCCACCATTGCCTCCGGTAGCTCGAGTGGCTCCCTGACGGTGAGTGTCGATGCGAACGCGGCGCCCGGGACCACGACGCTCACGGTGCGCGCGGCCGCTGGCTCGCTGTCCCGGGAAACCACGGTGTCGCTCACGGTGGTGCGGCAGGGAGACCTCCTGGTGAAGTGGGAGAGCCCGAGCCAGGGACAGGCGTACGTGAAGGACTCGGTTCAGCTGCGGGTGGCGGTGGAGGGCGGGACGGCGGATTTCGTCGAGTTGCTGAAGGGAGCGACCGTTCTGGCGCGGCTCACCGGGTCTCCGTACCAGTACACCTGGGATACGACCCAGGAGTCCGAGGGCAGCCATCAGCTCACCGCACGTGCGACCCGCGGTGGCGCGTCGTTCACGAGCCCGGCCATCACCGTCACGGTGGATCGCACGGCGCCCGTCGCGCAGACGCGTACGCCGGAGGCTGGAAGCAACAATGTCTCCGCCCGCCAGGCGTTCCAGGTGACCTTCTCCGAGGCGCTGAAGGCGTCGTCGGTGACCGACTCCTCGATTCTGGTGAGGGCGGGGGGGACGAACGTCGCCAAGACGCTCGCTCTCTCCACGGATGGGAAGACGCTGACCCTGACTCCGACGGAGCCGCTGCCCGTCCCGAGTACGGTCACCATCTCCCTGGGGATGGACACGGCGCCCCTGACGGACCTGGCGGGCAACACGCTCTCCGGGTCGACCGCCTGGCTCTTCTCGCTTCCGGTCTGGCTGCCCGTCGGCGGAGCTCTCAGTGCGGTGACGGGGAACACTCCCGCCGAGAACGTGGCCATGAAGGTCGGGACGGACGGCAATCCCGTGGTGGCCTGGGCCGAGCTCGGCGGTACCGCGAAGAACATCCACGCCCATCGTTGGAACGGGACGAAGTGGGAAGCCCTGGGGGGCGCACTGAGCGCGGTCGATGGAAACGCCACCAGCGCGGACATGCCCGCCATGAGCATCACTTCCGACAATCAGATCTACCTCGTGTGGCGGGAGTACCAGTCCAACGGAACCAGCATCAATCTCCACGGGAAGAAGTGGAGTGGTGCCTGGGAGGCTCTCCCTGAGTTCGGCCCTCTGCCCGACTCCGAGACTCGCGGGGCCCCGGCCATGACGCTCGCCAGCTCCAACACCCCGGTTGTCGTCACGAGTCGTTACAATGGTACGTTGACCTACCTGGAGCCCCTCTTCTGGTTGAATCCGACCCACAATTTCTGGTCGGCTCAGTTCTCCATCGAGCAGCCCACCAATCGCATCCACAACGTCGGGTGGGTCCAGGTCGCGACGGTGGCCGCGAAGAACGCGGAGGTCGTTGCCTATGACGCGTATTCAGACTCCCTATCCGTCCGAGGAATCGCCGTGCAGAAGAGCAATGGCGCTGGCCTCCTGGGCGGAGAGGTGGTCACCAGCCCGCTGAAGCGCAAGGCGACCTATCCTTCACTGACGCTGGACGGGGCCGACAACCCGTACATCGCCTGGCAGGAGTGCCCGGATGGCTCCGAGCAGTCGGGTTGTGTCATCTACGCCGCTCGCTGGGATGGGAGCGCATGGAAGATGCTCGGTACCTCCCCCATCAACGGCATCTCGACGGACAATACAGCGCCCTCTCTCATCATGGGCAATGACGGGCATCCCCTCATCGCCTGGAGTGGTTTCTCCTCACCCGAGCGTTCCATCAGGGTGAGCCGCTGGACGGGCAGCGAGTGGCAGCTCCTGGGGGCCCCGCTCAGCGCGGCCTCGGGGATCAGCACGGCGGCCTTCAAGCCGGTGCTGACCCTCGACAACAACGGTCAGCCGCTTGTCGCCTGGCACGAGTCCGACGGCACGGCGTCGAACATCTACGTCTACCGCTACAACTACTAGCGGCGCGGTCGGACACTCCGGTGGAGGACGGGCCCACCGTCCTCCACCAAGAAGCAGCATGGCCCGTTGCTGGCCTTTCCGCCTCGCTGGCACCTGGCGTGAAGGCGGATCCACTTCGAGCCACTCCTGGCCAGGGTGGGTTGAATTCGTCGGTGTGGAATCGGGCATGCTGGCACCCAGGAGGAGGCATGGGTGCTTCCATCACGGTCGACGACTCACACTGGCCACTGCTCATCTCCCGGTTCCATGGGGTTCCGACGGACGCGGACCACACAGAGTATCTGGCCAGGGGGGAGGCCTATCTCCTGCGGGGGGAGCGGTACGTCAGCATCGTCGACATGGGTGAGCTCGCCCTGCTCACGGCCGCGCAGCGGCAGCAACAGGCCGAGTGGCTGAAGGCGCATCAGGAACTCATTCGTGAGCGCCTGATCGGCTGCGCGCTCATCGTCACCTCTCCGTTCATCCGGTTGGTGCAGAGCGCCATCTTCCACGTGATTCCCATGCCCACGTCCTACATCGTCATCCGCGACATGGCCGAGGGAGTGAAATGGACCACGGCGAGGCTCGCGGAGGCCGGATTCGAGGAGGCGGCCGAACGCATCCGCCGCGACTTCAGCGCACAGCCCATGCGGCGCCCCAGGTAGCCGGCACGGGCTACAGCGCCCACGGCATCGGCGCGATGGGGCCGCACGTCGTCGTCATCTTCCTCGGGGTGCCGGGCTCCACCGGGTGCTGGATGGCGAGGGTGACCTCGTTCACGTGCAGGGCGAACCGTGGGGACAGCCTGCACGGACGCCGCTGGTCCACCGCCTCGGCCATCTCGGCGATGCCTCGCGAGACATCCATGACGTTGGCCTTCCTCGCCGCGCGGGGCTGGCCGGGACCGGGCACCAGCGGCAGCTTCTCGGGGCCCAGCCCCAGCAGCTTCGCCTTCAGCGGATTCTTCTCCGCCTTCAACCCGAGCGCGTCTCTCCGCCGCAGGTACACCGGCGAGCCGTAGGTCCAGCACTCCTGCGTGCTCAGGATGCCCCGGTCTCCGATGATCCGCAGCCCGTGGTCATACGGCGCGTAGATGCTGTGCGTGAGCCGCGCCACCGTGCCCGACGCGAACTCGATGCAGGCCACGCTGAAGTCCGGCGTCTGCCGCTCCACTTCCTGGCCCTTGTCCGGCGTGAGCACCGTGGAGAAGGACGTGACGCGCACGGCCGGGCCGAAGAAGGCCACCATCCAGGTGATGTAGTAGCCCGCGTGGGCCAGCGTGCAGCCGACCTCGTACTCGTCCTTCAGCGGCCACGGGTTGCCCGAGTCGCTGCGCCACCGCTCGGGCTTCATCAGGTGGATGGGCCCGTCGTCCAGCTCCGCGTACACCAGGCGCACCTTGCCAATGCGCTCCTCGCGCAGCGCCTTCCACAGCGTCTGCGCCGTCTCGCTGAGCAGATTGCACGGCGCGCTCGCGAGCTGGAGCCTCCGCGACTCGGCGAGCGCCACCAGCTCCTCGGCCAGGGGCATCTCCATGGCCAGCGGCTTCTCCGAGTAGACGTGCTTGCCCGCCTCCAGGGCCGCCTTCGTCAACGCGTAGTGGCTGCCCGGGTTGGTCAGGTTCACCACGCACTCCACGCGCTCATCCGCGAGGAGCTCCTCGTAGGTGCGGTACACCCGGGGCACGTGGTGGAAACGCGCGAAGCGTTCGGCACGGGGCCCGTCCCGGTCCATGACGCCCACCAACTGCAGGCGGGGGTGGTTGGGCAGCGTCTTCAGGTAGTAGTCGGCGACGTAGCCCGTGCCGACGATGGCGATACGCATGTCTCCTTCGTCCTCTGGGGCATCCCCCCCACTTCGGTGCGCCTCTACTCCCGGCCCTGGCGCGTCCATTCACGGCGGATGGCATCCACCGTCCTCATCAGTTCCACGGACTCGTCGAGCGGCATCAGCGGGCTCTCCTTCAGCCCCTCTCGCAGGCAGCGCATGACCTCGAGGGCCTCGTGCGCGTAGCCGTTGCCGAGCACCCGGCTTGTCACCCGCTCCGCCCTCACGAGCTGGAGGAGCTCGCGCACGTCGCGCACCCGCGGGTGCCGAGCGATCCGATCCAGCCCGAGCCGCTCCGCGTATCCTCGCACCCGTGAAGCCGTGCGAGCACCGCCCTGCCGGGGCGCGCGCACCAGCGACAGCGTCTCCGGGCGGTAGATGGGCTCGTGGAGGTGGATCATCCCCTCCGTGCCCATGAGGGCCGCGTCGTTGGTCGTGCGGTTGCGGATGCTGGTGGTGATCGCCGCCTGCCGGCCCTCGGGGAACTCGAGGAGCACGGTGCACTGTTCGTCCACCCCCGTCTTCCCGAGCACCGCCTGGCTGGTGATGCGCGTGGGCTTGCCCATCAACCGCAGCGCGAGGGCCAGCGGGTAGACGCCCAGGTCCAGCAGCGCGCCGCCGCCGAGCGCCGGATCGAAGAGGCGGTGCCGCGCGTCGAACTCCACGGGGAAGCCGAGCTGCGCGGTGAGCATGCGCACGTCGCCGATGGCCCCCTGACGAACCAGCGACTCCAGCTCGCGCATCACGGGCACGCAGTGCATCCACATGCCCTCCATGCAGAACAGCCCGCGCGCCCGGGCCGCCTCGACGACGGCGGTGGCCTCGGCGGCGTCCAGGGTGAAGGGCTTCTCGCACAGCACCGCCTTGCCGTGCTCGAGCGCCAGCAGGCAGTTGTCCCGGTGCGCGTTGTTGGTCGTGGCCACGTAGACGACGTCCACCTCGGCGTCACGTACCAGCTCCTCGTAGGAGCCATGGGCACGCGCGGCCCCGTGCTCGCGGGCGAACGCATCGGCGCTCTGACGCGAGCGCGAGCCCACCGCGACCAGCCGGGCGTCGGGAATCTCCCGCAGCCCCTGCGCGAAGAGTCCCGCGATCCTGCCCGTTCCGAGGATGCCCCAGCGAATGGTGTTCCGCATGCTTCCGGGAACGCTATGCCAGGGGAACCCGTTGAGACATCAAAGAACTTCGGGTCTACACGCTCAGTACAGATTCACCGCGTCGAAGGGGCGGTTGAGCTTGCTGCGCGGGCGGGGCAGGGCCTTGCGCACGGCCTCGGCGTCACCGTGAGAGAGCGCCTGCTTCAGCGGCTCCGTCTCGGCCGGGGTGGTGGTGCTCGCGTTGGCGCAGCGCAGGGCCTCCGCCCAGTCCCGGCTGCCCTCGGCCAGCACCTGGCCGGCGAGGCTCTGCGCCACCCGGAGGGGCTCTCCGGTGACCCGTCCGTGCTCCGCTGCCCGCGAGAACCACTGCGCCGCGGTGGCCGGTTGTGCGTCCAGCAGGTGCAGCCCCAGGTCGGCGGCGATCACCTGCTGGTGCAGGGGATCTCCCAGCTTCCCGGCGCACTCATAGGCCTCGGTGTAGCTGCTCACGGCGGCCTCGCGCTCGCCGTTGGCCATCTGCAGCGCGGCCAGCCGGTAGCGGTGGTGCTTGGCGAAGTTCGCGCCCCAGTTCTCGCTGATCTTCTCGAAGCGCCGCCAGATGGCGATGGAGACCGGGTAGTTGCGCGCCGTCTCCTGCAGGTAGCTCGCGTTGGAGATGAGGTTGATCTTCAAGTGCGTGGCGCTCGCGTCGTGCAGGTCTCCCACGCAGCGCATGGCCAGCTTCTCCTGCTCCTGCGCCAGCTCGAGCTTCTTCTCCAGGAAGTACGTGAGCGCGTAGACGTTGCGCAGCCAGGCCTCGTGCAGCAGGCGCAGCCCGGTCTCCCGGGTGCCCTCCAGCAGCTTCAACCCCGCCTCCACCTCGGCGCGGGCGTCGGGCATCTGCGCCAGACGCTTGGTGCGGGTGAGGGCGCGGAACATGTGCAGGTGCGCGAGCCGCTCCGGTGGTACCCGGCGCTCCAGGCCCCGGCCGAAGGCCTCCAGCGCCTCGTCGTGCTGGCCGGTGAAGACGTGCACCACGCCGATGCCGCGCTCGAAGAGCACGCGCAGCTCCTCCGCGTCTCCCAGGCTCGTCCGGTCGATCTCGATGGCCGGCGTGGTGAAGCCCGTGTCGAGCGCGTCCCAGCCCTCGAGCACCCGCGCGGGGGAGAGCGCGTCTCCCGCGGCATCGAGCAGCGCCAGTCCCCGCTCGGCGGCGAGCAGGGCGCCCTCGTAGTTGGTGGTGAAGAAGCAGCCGCGGATGGCGAGCACGGCCGCGGCGATGCGGTGCTCCAGTGGCGCCTCGTCATCCACCACGTGGCGCAGGTAGCGGCCCTCGAGGTCCACGGCCGGCTCCAGCGCCCGGCCGGACACGGGGCCCACGCCCCCGCCGGGGCGCGCGGTGTGCATCCGATCGCAGAGCGAGTCGAGGAAGGCCCGGCGCCGCTCCTCGAAGAAGGCGGCGTAGTGCGGCCGGCGCACGTTCCAGCCGGTGAGCAGGATGCGGCCCTCGAGCTGCTCCAGCCGGCCCCACTCGGCCGCCCGCATCACCGCGCGCAGGCTGACCAGATCGCACTCTCCGGCCCCGTGGATGACGAGCGGCCTCCCGCTCACCCGCAGCGTCTCCACGATGGCGCGCGCCGCGAGGTTGAGGATCCAGAAGATCTCCTCCGACTCGCGGTGGAGCCGGCGCTCGGACGGGGTGAGGGCCAGATCGGTGAGATCCGGGACCCCCTGGATGGCGCCGGGGAAGAGGCGGTTCCACTCGGAGGGCCGCTGTCGCGCCAGGGGGCGCACGGCCTCCGGCGCCGCGTCCTCGCAGGCCTGGAGGATCTTCCGCAGGCCACCGAAGGCCACGGGCAGCGCCACGCCCGCGTCCACCTCGATGGCCCTGGCTGGAAGCATGCTCGGGGAGCCACCTTCCACCAACACCGCGATCGCGCTCCGATTGCTCACCTGTACCTCCGGGGGGGAGAGGTTCGTGCAGGAGGCTCGGCCCTGTGCACACCTGTTACTCTCATTTTTCTTGGATTCCAGCAATCAGTCAAACGGGAGAGATATCAGACGTGCTAATCCGGCGAAGGGCGACCAGCCAGGCCGAGTCATGAGGGCTGCACGAGCGGCTGGATCTGGGGGAGACTGAGGACATCCATGAGCAATCTGGCTCCGGGAGAGTCCCCGGTCCTTTCCTTCCGGCACCTGCTGTCGGACGCGGTCTGTTCCTTCCTCAATGAGGCCGGGTTGGGTCCCGAGAAGGTGGGGGATCCACTCAGCGAGCTCATGGTGACGCTGTCGCGCTACCGCGAGGAGGGCGAGCCGCTCTTCCCAGTGGCGTTCCTGGGAGACGACCTGGAGGGGATGCTGCGGGTGCTCGGCGGGAGGGATCCGGTCGCGATCGGAAAGGGCCCTCGGACGCGGGAGACGATCCAGCGGGCGCTCAAGCAGTGCGCGCCGTTGGGCCAGGGACGGTGGTGGTCGCTGTACGTGCTGCTGGTGCCGGAGGGGTTCGCCTACGGCATCTTCCAGACGGATCCCTTCCCGCTGGTGGAGACGCCGCTGGAGCGGATGCGGCGGGCGGGAGATCGCTCACAACGCCTGGTGGGCGTGCTGCAACTGGCGGAGAACATCATCGAGCTGAGGGGAATGGGGGGCCTGTACCGGCACGTCTTCCTGTCGGGCGCGAGGGCGGAGGTGACGCTGCCCACGGTGGCCATGGACGAGCTGGCGCTGGGGCTGACGTCGGACCTGAAGGATCCGGCGAGGAGCCTGACGCGGGACTTCTACCGGCGGGTGCTCTTCGAGGCGATGCAGGCCGCGCACGGCACGCTGGTGGCGGTGCTGCCCAAGGGGAGCTCGGGCTCGCCGCTGTTCGTGGACGGGGTGCTGCTGGAGGAGCCCATCGACATGGTGGCGCGGGTGATGCGCTACCACGAGAGCCCGGACGTGGAGGCGGCGTCGGCGGTGAGCTCGGCGGCGCAGCTGCTGCGCGGGATGATGGCCACGGATGGCATCACGGTGCTGCGCTCGGACGGGTGCATCCTGGGCTACAACGTCTTCATCCGGCACCCGGAGACGCTGATCCGCGAGCCCGCGCGCGTGGGAGGCGCGCGGCGGCGGACGTACGAGGTGCTATGCGCCTGGGTGGGACGGGAGCTGACGACCGCCTTCTTCCGTTCGCAGGACGGCGCCATCGCCTGCTGCCGCGACTGAGGGCTCCGGCGGCTTCCAGGCGGGGTTGCGGAAGACGAGGCCGAGCCGGACGCGGAGCGGGTTGGGGCGGAGCACGTCACGGACGATGGCGGCGTACTCGTGGAAGGCGATGCGCACGGGGTTGTACGTCTGGATGTTCTTGGTGAGGCCGTAGACGGGGCGCTCGTCCTCGGGCTGGAAGGTGCCGAAGAGCCGGTCCCAGATGATGAGGATGCCGGCGTAGTTGCGATCCAGGTAGCGCGGGTTGGCGCCGTGGTGGACGCGGTGGTGCGAGGGCGTGTTGAGCACCCACTCGAGCGGACCCATGCGGCCGATGGACTCGGTGTGGATCCAGAACTGGTAGAGCAGGCTGATGGCGTGCTGGGTGAGGATGAGGGCGGGGTGGAAGCCGAGCAGCGCGAGCGGCGCCCAGAAGAGCAGACCCGTCATGGGCGTCCACGTCTGCCGCAGGGCGGTGGAGAGGTTGTAGTGCTGACTGGAGTGGTGCACCACGTGCGAGGCCCAGAAGAAGCGGGACTCGTGATGGACGCGGTGGAACCAGTAATAGCAGAGGTCCTCGGCGAAGAAGAGCGCGACCCAGGTGAGCACGCCGGTGCCGAGCTTGAGGGGCGTGAGCTCGTAGAGGGCGAGGTAGAAGGCGTACTCGACGCCCTTCCAGAGCATGTAGATGAGCGAGTAGACGGTGCCCATGGTGAGGCTGGCCGCGGTGTCCTTGACGGCGTAGCCCACGAGACCTTCCTCGCGGTGGCGTGCGAGCCAGACGCTCTCGATGACCATCAAGAGGATGAACGCCGGAGTGGCGAGCTGGGTGGGATCGAAGGAAGGAAGGTCAGCCATGGAGGGACTCGCTAGGGCTGGGGTGGAGGGGAGAGGGCGCGGAGTGCGAGCTGGGTGAGGAGGGCGAGCATCTGGCGGTGAGCGGGATTGGCGGGGAGGGCGACCCCACCGACGGCGGCGCCCTGGACGGCGTTGAGGATGAGCTCGATGGTGGCGTCGAAGTCGGGGTGGGAGGAGGCGGCGGAGGGGAAGAGCTCGCGAGCGACCTGGTGGAGGTGGCGGCGGTGGGGCGGGTCGACGGAGCCGAGGGCGGAGGCGAGCTCGGTGTCGGTGCGCGCGGCGACGTACAGCTCGAGGGCGGCGATCAGCTCGGGGCGCTGGTAGATGGACCACAGGCGCTCGATGGCCAGGGAGACGCGGTCCGGGTGGGGGACGGCGTCGAGACCGTCGCGGTACTCGGCGATGAGCCTGGGGAAGAGGTGGGCGACGGAGGCGGCGAGCAGCTCGGCCTTGGTGGGGAAGTGCTTGAACAGGGCGCCCTGGGAGATGCCGGCGCGCTGGGCGATCGCGATGGTGGTGGCCTGGGCGTAGCCGAGCTCGACGAGACACTCGACGGTGGCCTCGAGCAGTTTGAGGCGGGTGGAATCCCGCCGTTCCTGCTGGGTGCGTCGGGCGCGAGGAGCGGCCACCGGGGAAGACTCAGACATACGAGGAGTGTACCGGCGGCCTCGATAAAAAGAAAGTGACTGGTCACTCGCTAAATAAAAGCCTCCGTCCCCCGAGGAGAAAACGAGCAACCAACCCCTCTCCCCCTGGGAGAGGGACGGGGTGAGGGTAAAAGCCCCCGTCCTCCCCTCTGTGCCTCACCCGCTGGTCAGTGCGCGGTCCGGGTTCACCTCGGCGGAAGCGCGAGTGGACTGAAACAGGTTCCGGGCCTCCTCGGCGGAGACCCCGCGGAGAAAGAAGGCGCGAGCAGCAGCCCCGATGGCGAGCGTCCCAGCGAAGGCAACAGCCCCGGAGACGACACTGCCCGCCCCAGGGAAGACGAACTTGACGAGGGCGCGGGCGGTCTCACGGAGAGCGAAGGCGGCGCCGACGTTGACGCCGAGGGCGGCGAGGAACTCGGCGGAGGCCTTGAGGTCCAACTGGCGGCCGGAGATCCAGGCGATGCCGACGATGAGACTGACCTGGGCGGAGGTGATGGGGATGATGTCGGCGATGGGGATGGGGACGACGGCGAGGCCCATGCAGAGGGAGGCCATGGCGCGGGTGAGGGCGTTGGCGAGCTCCTCCTGGAGGGCGCGGACGCGAGTCACGCGGGCGAGGACGAGGCGGCCCTGTTCAGGAAGCTCGCGAAAGAGGACCTGGGCGAGCTCGCCCAGCCTCCATCGCTCGTCGGAGCGGATGGTGCCATCGGGGCGCCAGGACAGATAGGAGGAGATGCCCATGACGGTGACGAGCTCGCCGCGCAGCTCATCGCGGGAGCGGAGCTTCTCGCGCAGTTGACGCTCGACGGCCTCGACGTGACGGAGCTTCTCCTGGAGGTCGGAGGGGTCCTGGGCGTCGGGGTGGTGGAGGTCGGTGCGCTTGGGCTCGAGCAGGTCGCAGTGGGTGGCGACGGCGAGGAGGGGAGGGCGAATGCCGTGGGCCTGCTCGACGGCGGAGACGATCTGGGCGAGGACGTCCAGGTCGGCGTCGATGGCGGCATCGACCTCGGTGGCCTTGATGAGGAAGAGGAGGGCGTCGGGGGCCTTGCGGCGGACCTCGTCGAGGATGGAGTCGATGGGGGTATCGGCCTCATCGGCCTCCTCGGGGCGGGAGCCCTCCTGGATGCCGCGGGTGTCGAGGATGGAGAGGGTGCCGAGCTCGCCCTGGACGTCGAACCAGCGGCCGCGGCCCGTCTGGGCCTTGACGTGACCGACCTCGGCGACGCGGGCGCCGAAGAGGGCGTTGATGAGGGAGGATTTGCCGGCGCCGCGGCGGCCCACGAGGACGAGGTTGGGCGAGCGCTGTTCGAGGAGCAGGGCACGCAGGTGGGAGATCTTCTGGCGGATGTCCCGGGCGAGCGGATCCGGGACGCGGTCCAGCAGCTCCTCCAGCCGGCGGATCGTCTCGGCGATTTCCTGGAACGTCGGTTCGTTCGTTGGGGCCATGAGGGGATGATAGGGACTCTGGCGCTCACGATCAGCAGCCGGCCGTCCTTTCCGTCATTCAGATGCAACAGAGTTGCATCAACAGGGGCGCGGCGCTACAAGGAGCGCCACCATGCCCAAGGTTGACCGGACCATCATCCACTCGGTGTCCACCGCGGAGACCGGACACTCCGACACGACGACGAAGAACGAGCGCTCCGCGCGGGGGGAGGGCACGCCATGAGCGATGGACGCCTGCCAGTCACCGTGCTCTCGGGCTTCCTGGGCGCGGGGAAGACGACGCTTCTCAACCACGTGCTCAACAACCGGGAGGGCCGCCGGGTGGCCGTCATCGTCAATGACATGAGCGAGGTGAACATCGACGCCCGGCTGGTGAAGGGCGGGGCCTCGCTGTCGCGCGTGGACGAGAAGCTGGTGGAGATGAGCAACGGCTGCATCTGTTGCACGCTGCGCGAGGATCTGCTGGTGGAGGTGGGCCGGCTGGCGCGCGAGGGCCGCTTCGATCACCTGCTCATCGAGTCCACCGGCATCGCCGAGCCCATGCCGGTGGCGGAGACGTTCACCTTCACGGACGAACAGGGCCGGAGCCTGGCGGAGGTGGCCCGGCTGGACACCCTGGTGACGGTGGTGGACGCCTTCAACTTCTTGAAGGACTGGGAGGACACCGAGGAGCTGCGGGAGCGGGGAATCGCCGCGGGCGAGGAGGATGAGCGCACGGTGGTGGACCTGCTGGTGGAGCAGGTGGAGTTCGCGGACGTGCTGGTGCTGAACAAGACGGACCTGGTGTTGCCCGAGCAGTTGGGGGAGCTGGAGTCCATCCTCCGGCAACTCAATCCGGGCGCGAGGCTCGTGCGCGTCCAGCACGGCCGGGTTCCGCTGTCCGAGGTGCTGGAGACGGGACTCTTCGACCTGGAGAAGGCCCAGCGCGCCCCCGGCTGGCTGCGGACATTGCGCGGCGAGACCGTTCCCGAGACCGAGGAGTATGGAATCGAGAGCTTCGTCTTTCGTGCCCGTCGACCCTTCCACCCGGGGCGTCTCTGGGAGTTCATCCATGGAAGCTGGAAGGGCGTGCTGCGCTCCAAGGGGTTCTTCTGGTTGGCCACGCGCATGGAGGTGACGGGCGTGTGGGCCCAGGCGGGAGGGGCCTGCTCCTTCGAGCCGGCGGGGTTGTGGTGGGACGCCGTGCCCCGGGAGGAGTGGCCCGAGGAGCCCGAGGTCCGGGCCGAGCTCGAGCAGGAGATGCAAGCGCCCTGGGGTGACAGGCGCCAGGAGATCGTCTTCATCACCCGGCAGGTGGACCAGACGCTGCTGCGCGAGGCGCTCGAGGAGTGTCTGCTCACCGATGAGGAGCTCACCCAGGGCCCGGAGGGCTGGAGCCAGCTCGAGGATCCCTTCCCGCCCTGGGTGATGGTGCGCGAGGGAGAGGATGAACCGTCTGCCGGGGAGACGGCCTGAGCCGTGCACCATGCTTTGCCCTGCGGCCCGGTTGGGCCCTGGTGACACTCCATGCCCTCGAATCCCCGAGGTTCCCGGGGCGGTCACTGACCTGGCTGTCAGGCGTCAGGTTGTCGGGTGAAGAACACCGACCTATCTCGACCAGGGTGGGCTGAAAGGAGTGGGGACATGGCCGGAGGGTCGCGGGCCAAGGCACGCGTGGTCAGCAGGGCTCAGGTGGTCAGGACTCGGGTGAAGGGGAACGAGGGCACTGAGGTGGAGGAGGGCGTGCTGGAGACCGTTCCCCGCCGGGGCGTGAGCGGGCTGACGGGCTTTGGCCTGGGCTTCGCGCTGGCGGCGGTGATGGGGGCGGCGGGAGGGCCGATGGCGAGGGCGTTGCGGCCCGTGTTGCGGACGGCCGTGAAGGGAGGCATCCGGACGGGCCGTTGGCTGTCCCAGGTGGCCGAGCAGACGCGCGAGCACTTCGAGGACGTGGTGGCGGAGGCGCGCCACGAGATGGGCGAGGAGGAAGAGCCGCACGGCCATCACCACCACCACCACGGGCATGACCACGGTCACGCCCATTCCACCCCCCCTCCTTCCAAGACGGAGAGCTGAGATGGCGGTGGCCGGAGCGCGACGCGTGGAGGTGCTGTCCGACATTCCGGGACGCACGCGCTACCGGGTGGCGCGGGTGAAGGGGCGGAGCCGGCTCGCGCGGGCGCTCGAGCAGGACGCGGCGCGCCTGCCCGGGGTGGAGCAGGCGCAGGTCAACCCGCTCACCGGCGGTGTCCTGTTGCTCTGGCGGGGCGGGACTCCACCCACCGAGGCGCTGGCCCGGGCGGTGGAGGAGCTCCTGTCTCGCCCGGAGCCATCTCCGGAAGAGCCGCGGCCGAGGGGCACGCCCCACGTGCAGGAATTGTCGGGCAAGCACACCGACACCGAAGGCGTACCGGGCCACCACCACCACCATGACAACCCCTACGAGCTCACCAAGGAGGAGAGTGACGCGGTGGAGCGGGGGCACGTCCTCCGTTTGATGATCGGCGGAGCGGTGCTGACGCTGGTGCTGGTCAAGAAGCTGCTGGTGGGCCGGCGGAGCGCGCCCATCTCGGGGCCCCTGAAGACGGTGGCGGGCCTGGTGACGCTCATCACCGGCTACCCGTTCTTCAAGGGAGGTGTGCGCAGCCTGGGGCAGCCGAGCCACATCGACACGGACACGCTGGTGACGGTGGCCACCATCGCCAGCCTCGTGCTGCGCGAGAACGTGCCGGCGCTGGTGGTCATCTGGCTGCTCAACCTGGGCGAGTACCTCCGCTTCCTCACGCTGCGGCGTTCGCGCCAGGCCATCGAGGAGCTGCTGTCGCTGGGCGAGGACGAGGTCTTCGTGGTGGTGGACGGCACGGAGGTGAAGCGTCCGCTGAGCGAGGTGCAGGTGGGGCAGACGGTGGCCTTCTACGAGGGCCAGAAGGTGGCCGTGGATGGCACCGTGGTGAGCGGCAACGGCACCGTCAACCAGGCGCCCATCACTGGCGAGAGCCTCCCGGTGATGAAGGCCTCGGGAGACGAGGTGTACGCCGGCACGTTGCTGGTGGCGGGCCATCTCCAGGTGAGGGCGACGCGCCTGGGGAACCAGACGGCGATGGGGAGGCTCATCCAGCGGGTGGAGGAGGCGCGCGAGCACCAGGCTCCCATCGAGCTGGTGGGAGAGCGCTTCAGCAGCCGTTTCGTGCCGTGGTCCTTCGCCATGTCGGGACTGGTGCTGCTGCTCACCGGGGACTACCGCCGGGCGCTCACCATGCTGGTGGTGGCCTGCCCGTGCGCGGCCGGCCTCGCCACGCCCACGGCCGTCACCGCCACCATCGGCAACGCGGCCCGGCGCGGCATCCTCATCAAGGGCGGTGCCTACCTCGAGGAGGCGGGCTCGCTGGACACCATCGTCTTCGACAAGACGGGAACGCTCACGGTCGGCACGCCGCGGGTGACGCGCGTCGTCTCGCTGGACGCGGAGTACCCGCCGCTGGACGTGGTCACGGTGGCGGCCAGTGGCGAGCTGCACAGCCAGCACCCGCTGGCGCTGGCGGTGCTCCAGTACACGAGTGAGCGGGAGATGAAGGTGCCGGAGCACACCCGCTGCGAGGTGGTGGTGGGCCGGGGCATGAGGGCGGACCTGGCGGGCAACCGGATCCTGGTGGGAAGCCGCCGGCTGTTGCGCGAGCACGACGTGCCCGTGACGGAGGCATTGGATCGCGAGGTGGAGGAATTCCAGCGCAGCGGCGACACGGCCATCTGCGTCGCGGTGAACGACAAGGCGGTCGGCGTGGTGGGAGTGGCCGACACGGTGCGGCCCGAGGCGGCCGAGGCCATCGAGGCCCTGCGCGCCTCGGGCATCCGCCGCATCCTGATGCTGACGGGCGACGCCGCCACGAGCGCCGCCGTGGTGGCCCGGCACCTGGGCATCGACGAGGTGAAGGCCAACCTGCTGCCGGACGACAAGTACGCCCTCATCCGCCAGCTGCGCGACGAGGGGGCCCGGGTGGCGATGGTGGGCGACGGCATCAACGATGCTCCCGCGCTCGCGCTGGCCAACGTGGGCATCGCGCTGGATACCGCGGGCAGTGACGTGGCCGTGGAGGCCGCGGACATCGCCCTGGCCTCCAATGACTTGCGCGGCGTGGTGGACGTGCTGACGCTCGGGCGCCGCACGTTGAGCGTCATCCAGCAGAACTATGCCGTGTCGGTGGTGGTCAACTCGGGAGGCGTGGCCATTGGCGCGCTGGGCCTGCTCAACCCGGTGATGGCCGCCATCATGCACAACCTGAGCACGCAGATCGTGGTGCTCAACTCACTGCGCCTGCTGCGCTACCAGCCAGCACTGCCGGAAGCACAGCGGTCCACGGACGAGGCCGGCGAGCAGCAGTGAACCGGTCAGGTGGGCTCGACGCGAGCCTCAGCCCTCGAGCCACACCTCGACGCGCCGGTTGCGCTCGCGGCCAGCCGGGTCCGTGTTGGGCGCCACCGGCATCTCCGCGCCGAAGCCCCTCACCTCCACGGCGTGGACGCCGCGCGCCGACAGCTCCGAGCCCACCCGCTTCGCCCACTCCAGGGAGAGCTTGTGGCTGGCGGCCGGGTTCTCCCTCGCGTCGGAGAAGCCCAGCAGCAGCAGCCGTTTGCCAGTGTGGCCCCGCAGGAAGAGCACCAGCCTCTCCAGGTCACGCTGGCCTCGCGAGTCCAGGGTGTCGCCGTCGGCGCGGAACCGGAAGTCCAGGCTGAGCCGCCGGGCGCCCTTCACGAACTGCCGGTACTTCGGTGAGCACCGGGTGCAGGCCTCCACCACCTGGGCCTCGACGGAAAGGTCCACGAAGCCCTGCGCACGCACCACCTCCTGGCCGGCCGGGGACAGCGCGAAGCCCACCAGGTTGGACATCATGGGCACCCGGGTGCCCACTGGTGTGTACAGGTACAGGCGGCGCGCCAGGGCGTAGCTCTCGGTGTTGACGGTGAAGGCCGAGGGGAACGTCGGGAGGGCTTCCCCGCGAGTCACCGCCAGCGCCTTCGCGTTGCGCACGTAGGCCACGCCGATGAAGCCAATGCCCGAGGGATCGCCCGCCACGTCATCCGACAGCTTGTTGCTGTCCTCGTACCGCTTCGCGCCGCCGGCCAGCTTGTCCTTGTGAAGCACCAGGTTCTGGAAGGTGTCGAAGGTGCCCGATCGGTCGTCGCGCGCGTAGAGGCGGATGGGACCCGTCACGCCGCCCACCTGGGACCAGTCCTCGAGCCGGCCGGAGAAGATGCCCTGGAGCTGCTCCACCGTCAGCTCGCGCACCGGGTTGGACGGGTGGACGATGACGGCGATGCCGTCGAGCGCCAGCACGTGCTCGCCGCCGGGCAGCCGCACATCCCCGAGGCCCGCGGCCTTCAGCTTCTCGGCCTCGTCGTCCTTCACCGGGCGCGAGGCCATGCCCAGATCGCACGTGCGCGCCGCCAGGCCCGTGAAGGCGGTGGCGCTGCCCTGTGCGTCGATACGGATGAGCTGCGGCCGGGGCTGGCCGGCCACCTGGGCCGAGATGTAGAGCTGATCGGCCTGGGGGCCCGCCACGCGCGATATCTCGCTGGCCCCCTTCTGCTTGAGGAATGCTTCCACCAGCGTTGGCATCAGCTCCGCGCCGACGGTGTTGGAGCCGCAGATGCGGAGCACCAGCTCGCCCGTGGCCTCAGGGTCCAGCGGCGCGGCGGGTGGGGCAGGGGGCTCCGCCACGGCCACCGCCGCCGAAGGACGGGGCCCGGGGTCACGCCGCCCCACCAGCGCGGCGCCGCCGGCCAGCAGCACCAGCGCGACGGCGACCCCGGCCAGGACGACTCCCCGCGAATTCGCGGCCCCAGGTGCCCGAGCCCCGGGGAGCGAACCGGGCTCCGGGGTGGACGGGCCGGTAGGGGCCTGAGCGGGCGCCGCGGTGTCCGGGATGGCTCGCGGGCTCGCACCGGAGACCTGCGTACCGCCACCCGAGGGCCCAGAGCGCGAGAAGGGATTGGTGTGCTGCTTGCGGCTGGCCGGGGTGACGAGGCTGGGCAGGGCGGGGGCGAGGGGCTCGCCCTCGACCGTCACGTCCAGGTCCAGATCCTCGTCCTGGGCCGAGCGCATCATCTGTTGGATGCGCTCCTCGACCTTGGCGCGCTCCTCGGCGAAGAGGGCCTGGAGGGTGCGGGCGACCTCGTCGCGGCGCGGCGCGCGGGGGCTGAGGCCCTCGAGCGCGGCCTCCAGCTCCTCGCGGAACTGCCCCGCGGTGGGGTAGCGCCGGGCCGGGTCCTTTTCCAGCGCGCGCATGCAGACGGCTTCCAGTCGCGCGTCCAGGCCCGGCACGAGCACCGAGAGCGGGGGAATGGGCTCCTGCATCAGCTTCTGAAGCGTGGCCGCGGGGGTGTCTGCGTGCCACAGCCGCTGGCCGACGAGCAGCTCCCAGAGCACCACGCCCATGGCGAAGACGTCGGCGCGCCGGTCCATGGGCTGCCCCAGGGCCTGTTCCGGAGCCATGTAGGCCAGCTTGCCCTTGACGAGGCCGGCCTCCGTCACCTCGCCGGAGGAGAGCGCGGCCTTGGCGATGCCGAAGTCGACGAGCTTCACCTCGCCCTCGTAGGTGACGAAGAGGTTATGAGGGCTGACGTCGCGGTGGATGATGTGGAGCGGCGAGCCGTCGAAGTCGCGCAGCTCGTGGGCGTAATGGAGTCCGGCGAGGGCGTCGGCGACGAGGCGGCCCCAGAAGGAGGGGCCGGGCCGGTCGGGTCTGCGCAGGGTGGCGCGGATGAGCTTGTCGAGTGGCTGGCCGTCCAGGTACTCCATGGCGATGAAGGGGCCCGCGGCGTTCTCGCCCACCTCGAGGGTCTGCACGACATTGGGGTGGTGGAGCCGGGCGGCCAGGCGCGCCTCGTCCAGCAACATGGTGACCATGGGGGCCTGGTCGGTCATGTCCGGGCGCAACTTCTTGATGACGACGAGCTTCTTGAAGCCGACCGGACCCCGAGCGAGGGCGAGGTACACCTCGGCCATGCCGCCACGTCCCAACGTGGCGAGCAGCAGATACTTGCCGAGCTCCGCGTGAGGGACTGCGGGAGCGGAGTTTCCAGGAGCCATGCATCGGGTTCGTAGACTCGTCACATTGCGTTGACGTGGAGACCGGGTGTCGGCTCTGCAACAACCCGTGGCGCGGCCCGCCTCCCGGGAGCGCTTCGGCCCGTGCTGGAGCCTATTCGCGTGGCGCTAGCTCAACCAACCCACATGGCCAGAACGGGTGTTCCACCTCGCCGGAATACGCAACTCACTGCACCCCGCCTCCGAGTGCCCGGTAGACGGATACCAGCGCGGTCCGCCGCTGCCTGGCCGCTTCGAGGAGGTCGAGCTCCGCTTGAAGTGCGCTCTGCTGCGCGAGCAGGACCTCCAGGTAGCTCGCCTTTCCAGCGCGATAGAGGATGTCCGCCGATGCGATCGCCCCTTCGACGGCGGCCTTCTGGCTCCTTCTGTGCGAGAGGATCTCCTCCGTGTTCTGGACATCGGCAAGCGCGTTGACCACCTCGACGTAGGCCGAGAGCACGGTGCGTTGGTACTCGTACATGGCCTGGAGCTGATTCGCCTTCGCGCCTTCGAACTGCGCCTCGATCGCGGCGCGGTTCACCAGTGGCGCAATCAGCCCCCCCAGGACGGAGTAGGCCACCGACTCCGGTATGCTCACCAGATAGGCGGGGTTGAAGGCCTGGAGGCCGACGGTCGCGCTGAGATTGAGACTCGGGAAGAAGGCGGCGCGAGCGGCCTTCAGGTCGAACTTCGACGCTTCGACCAGCAGCTCCGCCTGTCGGACGTCGGGCCTGTTCCTGAGCAACTCCGAAGGCACTCCGGCGGAGAGCGTTCGAGGCGGCTCCGCGAAGAGCACGTCCCGGTCGCGCTCGAGCTGCGTGGGGTAACGACCGAGCAGCAGGTTGAGCCGGTTCTCGGACTCGAGAACCTTCTGCCTCGCCGCTCGCGCCAGTGCCTTCGTCTCGGCGAGCTGGGCTTCGAACTGCTGGACGGCGAGCTCGGTCGAGCGTCCCGCCTCCTTCTGCAGCTTCACGATCGCCAGCGCCTGCTCCTGTCTTTCCACCGCCCGTCGAAGCACCTCGAGGGTGTGGTCCGACATCACGAGGTCGTAGTAGCCCGACGCAACCTCGGCGACGAGTGACGTCCGCACCAGCGTCCTCGCCTCGACCGTGGCAAGGTACTGCGCGATCGCGGACTGGCGCTGACTCCGAAGCCGTCCCCAGAGGTCCACCTCCCAGACGGACTGCAGACCCACCCCGAAGTCGGGCAGATGCAGCGGCACAGGCTGTCCCGGCGCGATGTCCGTCGTCGCGTTTCCGGCACCGTCCATGGTGTAGAGGCCGAACCTGCGCAGGCCGACTCCGGCGGTCACGTCCACCGTAGGCAACAGCGCTCCGGTGGTCGAGGTGACGCTGGCGCGCGCCATCTCGATCCGCTGCACGGCGATGAGCAGGTCCTGGTTGCCTTGCAGCGCCTCCTCAATCAGCCCGTTGAGCCGCTCATTGGCGAACCACTCGCGCCAGCTCAACGCAGCGCTGCTTGGGCCTTCGCTCACCGCGTCCGCGGAGGGAAACGCCTGTGGCAGGGGGCGCTCCTTCACCACCGCGTCCACATGCGCAGCGCAGCCAAGAGCCAGGACGCCGAACAAAGTAATGAGGGGGAGTGTCTTCATGCGCTCACCTGCTTCGCTACTGCCGCTGCCTGCTCCTCGTTCGTCAGACCCGCGCTTTCCAGCGCGTGCGGAGTGGACCCTCCCGCCGAGCTCTTCCGGCCGGCGGCGAGCGTGGCGACCGAGCAGTAGAGGCCCGGGACCAGAAGGAGTCCGAACACCGTGCCGAACAGCATTCCCGACGCGGCCGCGGTGCCCACGGTCCGGTTGCCCACCGCGCCCGCGCCCGAGGCAAGCGCCAGCGGCAGCAGCCCCACGAAGAAGGCCAGGGACGTCATCAAGATCGGCCGGAGCCGCAGCCTCGCCGCCTCCACCGCGGCCTCGAAGATGCTCGCCCCCTCCCGCCGGCGCTGCTCGGCGAACTCGACGATGAGGATCGCGTTCTTGCCCAGCAAACCGATGAGGAGGATGAGCGCCAGGTGGGCGTTGATGTTGTTGTCGAGGCCCGCCAGCTTGAGCCCCAGGAAGGCGCCGAAGACGCCGGGCGGGAGTGACAGAATGACCGGGAGCGGCAGCGCGAAGCTCTCGTACTGCGCGGCCAGCACCAGGTAGACGAACACCAGGCAGAGCAGGAACACGTAGGCGCCCTCGTTGCCTGCGTTGACCGCATCCCGGGAGATGCCTGCCCAGTCGATGGCGAACCCGCGGGGGAGGCTCTCGCGTGCGGTCTCCTGAACGGCCGCGAGCACCGTTCCGCTGCTCGTCCCGGGCGTTCCGTCGCCGTTGATCTCCGCCGAGGGATACATGTTGTAGCGGGTGATCTGATCCGGGCCGTAGGTCTTGCTCAGCGTGACGAATGCGGAGAGCGGCACCATCTCCCCGTGCTCGCTCCGGACCTGCAGCCGAAGCAGGTCCTCCGGGACGGCGCGATCCTCGGGGGCTGCCTGGACCATCACCTTGTACATCTGCCCGAAGCGGATGAAGTTGGTCGCGTACTCGCTCCCGAGCATCGTCTGGAGCGAGTCCAGAGCGGTCCTCGCCGTGACGCCCTTCTGCGCCGCCTTGTCCATGTCCACTGACACCAGGTACTGCGGGAAGCGCGCGTTGAAGATGGTGAAGGCGGAGGCGATCTCCGGCCGCGCCCTGAGGTCGCTCAGGAACGTCTCGAGCACCTGCTCCATCTTCGCCACATCGCCGCTCCCCGTCTTGTCGAGGAGCCGCAGCTCGAACCCACTCGCGTTGCCGTAGCCCGGCACCGGCGGGGGCGGGAAGAACTCGAGCTCCGCTCCCTGGAGGTGCCTCGTCCTGGCTTTGAACGCGGTGATGACCTCCTCCACCGGCCGCTGGCGCTCGCCCCACGGCTTGAGGTTCACGAGGCAGGTGCCGTACGTGGCGCCCGTTCCATCGGAGAGGATGTTGGTCCCGGCGAGTGAGGCGATGCTCTCCACCTCAGGCAGGTCCCCTCCGGCCTGCACGATGCCGTCAACAATCTCCTGGGTCCGCTCCAGCGTCGCGCCCGGCGGGGTCGTCACGCTCACATAGAAGAAGCCCTGGTCCTCGTTGGGGATGAACCCCGCCGGGACGAAGCGCACGAGAACGGCGCCGCCGGCGAGGAAGGCGCCGAGCAGAAGGACGGTGAAGATGCGGTGACCCGCCGTCCGCGCGGTGAGCCCCGCGTAGCTCTCTTCCAGGCGCTCATAGCGCGCGTTGAACCGTGCGAAGAGGCGGGCCAGCCACCCCGGCCTTTCGGAGTGGGAACCCGAAGCGTGTCGTCGCAGCAGCGTGGCACACAGCGCCGGGCTCAGCGTCAGTGCCACGAGCCCCGAGAGCACGATGGCGATCGCCATGGTGAGGGAGAACTGCCGGTAGAACATCCCCGATGGACCGCCGATGAGCGCCACCGGCACGAACACCGATGACATCACCAGCGTGATGGCGACCAGCGCGGGGGTCAGCTCCCGCATCACCTCCCGGGTGGCCTCCTTCGGCCCCAGCCCGGACCTGGCCATCTTCGCGTGCACCGCCTCCACGACGACGATCGCGTCGTCCACGACGATGCCGATGGCGAGCACCAGGGCGAAGAGCGTGATGAGGTTGAGGGAGAATCCCAGGAACTGGATGAAGAAGAACGTGCCCACCAGCGCGACGGGCACCGCGAACAGGGGGATGACGGTCGTCCTCCAGTCCTGGAGGAAGAGGAAGACCACCAGGACGACGAGGAGGAAGGCCTCGACGAACGTCTGCGCGACGCTCTTCATCGACGCCTCGAGGAAGCGGCTCACGTCGAAGCTGTAGTGGTAGTCCATGCCGGGGAGGAAGACCTCCTCCTTCAAGGCGGCCATCCGCTCCTTCACCGCCGCGATGACCTCGTTGGCGTTCGAGCCCGGCAGCTGCTTGAGCATGATCGCCGCGGCGGGACGTCCGTTGAACTTCGCTTCGACGTCGAAGTAGGTCGTGCCGAACTCCACGTCGGCAACATCCTTGATCTTGAGGATCTCGCCTCCGGGCGTGGAGCGGATGGGGATGTTGCCGTACTCCTCGGGCGTGCTGAACTTCCCGGTGTACTTGACCGTGTACTGCAGGGGGGAACGGCCCTTGTCGCTGTTCTCGCCGATCCTTCCAGGCGCCGCTTCGAGGTTGTACGCGTCCAGCGCCTCGAGGACCTCGTCGGCGGAGACCTGATACGCCGCCATGCTCGCGGGCTTGAGCCACACGCGGACGGCGTACTCCTTGGCGCCGAGGATGTCGGCGAAGCCGACCCCGGGGATGCGTTTGAGCTCCGCCAGCACGTTGATGTCGGCGAAGTTGTAGAGGAACTTCTCGTCGTGGTCGGGGTTGGCGCTGTTGATGCTCAGGTACATGAGCATCGAGTTCTCCTCCTTCGCGATCTTCACCCCGTTCTTGATGACCTCCTCCGGCAGCTCGCCCATCACGGCGTTGACGCGGTTCTGAACGTTGATCGCGGCGACGTCGGGGTCCGTGCCCGTCTCGAACAGGATCTGCACGACGCCGACACCGTCGTTCCCGGTGTCGCTGCTCATGTACTTCATGCCGGGGACGCCGTTGATCGCCCGCTCGAGTGGAACGATCGCCGCCTTGGCGACCGTTTCGGCATTGGCGCCCGTGTACTCGACGGTGACGTTGACCTCGGGAGGCGCGACGCTCGGGAACAGCGAGACCGGCAGCTGCTCGAGCGAGATGAGGCCGAGGAGGATGATGATCAGCGAGACGACGGCGGCCAGCACGGGACGCCGCGTGAAATCAAATGGCATGGGCGGAGTGCCTCTAGAGCTGAGAGGTGGAGTTTGGCGGTGAGCTCACCCGCACCGCGATCTTGTCGCCGTCCTTCACCTTCTGGATTCCAGAGGCGATGAAGCGCTCGCCGGGCTCGATGCCCGAGCGGACGACGAATGCATCCCTCAACCGGAGGCCGGGCACGAGCTTCCTGGCCCGCGCGGTGCCATCGGAGTCGACCACGTACAGGTACAGCTGGTCCTGAACCTCGAAGGTCGCCGCCTGCGGCACCGTGATGGCGTTCTCGAGCGACGTCCGGAGCACGACCCGGCCGCTGCCGCCGTGCTTCAAGAGCCGCTGCTCGTTCGGGAACCGCGCGCGGAAGGCGAGGGTGCCGGTGGCGCGGTCGAACTCGCTGGCCACCGCGTCGATCGCTCCGGGGGCGCCATACTTCTCACCATTGGCGAGGAGGAAACCGACGGTGGTGCCGAGCGCTGACCCGGTGTCCTTCGTGTGCGCGAGGTACTCGCTCTCCGAGACCCGGAAGTAGACGAACACTTCGTCCGTGTTGGTCAGCGTCGTGAGCGCGTCACCCGCGTGAACCATGCTCCCGACCTTCTTCGTGAGCCGGCCGACCACGCCGTCGAAGGGGGCGCGGATCTCACTTCGGGCGAGGTGGAGCTCCGCCTGCGCCAGTTGTGCCCGCGCTTCCTCCAACTTCGCGGTCAGCAACTGCGCCTTCGAATCGACCAGCGCGAACTCGGCGGGCGAGACCACCTTTGTGTCGAGCAGGAGCTTCGTGCTCTCGCGCTCGAGCTGCGCCGCCTTCAACTCCGCTTCCACGCTGGCCACCGCCGCCCGCGCCTTTCGCGCCTCCTGCTGAAGATCCTTGGCGCTGAGCCTGAAGAGCAGCTGCCCCTCCTTGACGGACGCTCCCTCGTCGACCGCTACCGCTTCGATGTGGCCGTTCGAGCGCGCCAGGATCTCCGCGCGTTGGATGGCCTGGACCTCGCCGACGTACTCGCGGTCGTGCTCCACCGCGGTCTGCATGGGGGTGGTGACGGGAAACTCATCGGGTGGCTCGACGGCGGGCGGGGGCGTGCACGCGGAGAGCAGGAGCGCTGCTGCGAAGAGAAGGTGGGCCAGGCGGCGAAGGTGCATGTACGGACGCAGGGGGAAAGAGGATGCCGCCCCCCTTGCACTGCCTATGCCAGGCTCTGTCCCAGTCGTTTCGAGGGACTGGAGGACGCTCGGCCCGCTGAGCATCTTTGACCCACGTGTACATTTTTGTCACAGTCCGCCGCCATGCGGGTCTCCACCAAGCTCTGGCTGGGGCTGACACTGACGACGGCGCTCATCCTCGGCTCGTATGGCTACCGCCAGGTGCGGCAGGAGCAGGAGGACCTTCGCCACGCGGTCGATCAGGAGTTCCGGCTGCTGGGCACGGCCATTCAGGTCGCCGTCGAGAACGCGCTCCGCGATGGGCAGACGGCGGATGTCCATGAAATCCTCGAGTCCCTCGAGTTCAAGGACCCCGCAACCGACGTCTTCGTGTTCGATGCGAAGGCGCGGTTGAGCGCCAGCTCCTGGGGGGGAAGCCAGAGCCTCCCCGCGCTTCCCGGGGCAGTCGCCGAGGTTCTCGCGTCACGCGAGCCGGTCGTTCGCTTCGAGGGACCTGGTGGCCTCTCGCATCTGGTCGCGGTGCTGCCTCTGCGAAATGACAACGACGCGCTGGCGGGCGCGCTAGCGCTCGTGCGGCCACTCGATGATGTACGGCGCGACCTGGCGGCGACCGCGTTCTCCATCTTCCTGTCCATTTTGACGCTGGTCGTGGGCATCGCGGCGGTCGGCTGGCTGCTCTTCCGTCTTTACGTCCACCAGCCCCTCGCGAGCCTTCTCGAGGCGATGCGCTCCGTGCGCGCGGGCGACCTGCAGGCGAGTGCCAGCGTGGACAGGAGGGATGAGGTGGGGGAGGTCGCCGCCGAGTTCAACGGGATGCTCGGCGAGCTTGCTGAAGTACGGCGACGGCTCGCCCAGGAGGAGGACTCACGGCGTGCACTCAACGCGGAGCTCCAGCGAGCCGACAAACTCGTCACCATCGGCCAGCTCGCCGCCGGGGTGGCGCATGAGATTGGCTCACCCCTTCAGGTCTTGAACGGGAGGGCCCGTGCGCTGGCAGGGCGCCCGGACATCTCTCCTGAAGTGCGGCGCAACGCGGACATTCTCGTCGAGCAGTCGGACCGGATCGCCCGCATCATCCAGCAACTCCTCAACCTCGCGCGGCGCAAGCCACCCCGCTTCGAGGAGGTGGATGTCCGCACCGCGGGGCGTGCCATCTTCGAGCTGGTCGAGCTGGATGCGCGCCGCAGGGGTGTGCGGCTCGAATTCGAGGCTCCCGAGGCGCTGCCCCGGGTGCTCGCGGATGGAGATCAGCTGCAGCAGGTCCTCCTCAATCTCCTTGGAAATGCGCTCCGGGCTACTCCGCGAGGAGGGCGCGTGAGGCTGTCTCTCGCGCCCTCCCTCTATCGGCTGCCCGGGAGCGGCACGGAGCGTGCCTCCGTTGCCCTCGTGGTCGAGGATACGGGAGTTGGCATGACGCAGGAGGTGCTCGCCAAGGTGTTCGAGCCTTTCTTCACCGCATGGGGGGATTCCAGTGGAACGGGCCTCGGCCTTGCCGTCGTCAAGTCCATTGTCGCCGAGCACGGGGGCACCCTGGTGGTGGACTCGCGCAAGGACGAGGGAACGCGGTTCACCGTGCACCTGCCGGTGAGAAACAACCAGGAGACGAGGGAGATTGCCGCATGAGTTCGTCCGCCAGGAAGTTGCTCGTCCTTGATGACGACCCGGGTGTGGTCGACTTCCTCTGTGAGAGCCTGGGGGAGAAGGGCTACCAGACCGTGGGGCTCACCTCGCCCCATGAGGCGCTTGCCCGGGTCCGGAACGAGGAGTTCGACCTGGTCATCACCGACATGGAAATGCCGGAGATGCGCGGGACGGAGTTGCTGACGGCCATCCAGGAGGAAAGACCGAGCCAGCTCGTCCTTTTCATCACCGCGTTCGGCAGCATCGAGTCCGCCGTCGCCGCCGTGAAGGCGGGGGCCTGCGACTTCGTGACGAAGCCGTTCAAAATCGAAGTGTTGTTGCTGGCCATCGAGAGAGCCCTTCGTGAGCGCCAGATGCGTCGGGAGATTGTCCGCCTGCGCACGGCCCTGCCCACCGAGGCTCCAGGAGAGCTCGTCGCGAGGAGCCCAGCGATGCGGAAGGTGCTGGATGTCGCACGCCGGGCGGCGAGGTCCGATGCGACGGTACTCCTGACAGGCGAGACGGGGACGGGAAAGAGCTGCCTTGCGCGGTTCATTCACGACACCAGTTCCAGGCGCGACTCGCCCTTCACCCAGCTCAACTGCGCGGCGCTGCCCACCAGCCTCATCGAGAGTGAGCTCTTCGGCGTGAAGCGTGGGGCCTTCACGGACGCAAAAGAAGACCGGGTGGGGCTCTTCGTCTCGGCGGGGAATGGGACACTGTTTCTGGATGAGGTCGGTGAGCTCCCGCTGGCGACTCAGGCGAAGTTGCTCCACGCCCTCGAAACAGGGAGGGTTCGGCCCGTGGGGGCCACAGCCGAGGTCGCGGTGCGCGCCCGCGTCATTGCCGCGACCAACCAGCCGCTGGAAGCCCTCTTGAGGGCGGGGCAGTTCCGGCCCGATCTCTACTACCGATTGAATGTCATTCGGCTCGAGGTGCCGCCGCTTCGCGAGAGGCGCGAGGATGTCGTGCCCCTCTCGGACCTGTTCCTCAGCCGGGCAAACGACCGTCACTCCCGAGAGGTTCTCGGACTTTCAGCCGCCGCCATGAAGCGGCTG
This sequence comes from Archangium lipolyticum, assembly GCF_024623785.1. Classification (NCBI taxonomy): domain Bacteria; kingdom Pseudomonadati; phylum Myxococcota; class Myxococcia; order Myxococcales; family Archangiaceae; genus Archangium; species Archangium lipolyticum. The sequence continues at coordinate 145,582 of NZ_JANKBZ010000011.1, read as the reverse complement.
ACGAGCTACTCGTGGCCTGGGAACGTTCGTGAGCTCGCCAACCTCATCGAGCGGGCTGTCGCACTGAGCGAGCACGACACCCTCCTTCCCGAGGATCTGGACTTTCCTCGGAAGGAGGACGAGGTGACGGCGCTCTTGATGACTGGGGCGGAGAAGGGCGTCCCACTCGAGGAGGTAGAGCGGGCCTACATCCGAAGGGTGGTGGAGGCACACGGAGGAAACAAGGCAGCCGCGGCACGTGTCCTCGGCATTGACCGGCGAACGCTGCACCGAAAAGTGGAAGAGTGATCGCTCACTGCTCTTTCGGCTGCTCTTCGCCTGAAGAGGGGGGGGGGTGGGTGGATGCGGACCTGCTTCACCCGCCTGGGCGAGGCATCCACGACTTCGAGCGCGGTGCCATCGGGCAGGGAGAAGCGCGCACCGGCGGTGGGAATGCAACCTGCCAGGGAAATGCACAGCCCACCAACGGTGCTCCAGGTCTCGCCCTCCGAAAGTTCCAGCGGGTCCAGCGCCCGGTTCACCTCCCGGATGGGGAGGGCCGCATCGACGAGCACGCTGCCATCTGGCTCTCTGCGGATGGTCTCGTGCGGTGTCTCGTGCTCGCTCACGATGTCTCCCACCAACTCCTCCACCACGTCCTCCATGGTGATGAGCCCGGAAAGCCCTCCCTGCTCGTCCACGACGAGTGCCATCTGTATCCGCCGCGCCTGCATCTGTTGGAGAGCATCCATGGCCCGCATCGTCTCGGGGACGAAGTAGGCGGGGCGCAGCACGTCCTCCAAGAGAATGAGCTGCTGCTCCAGGGCGAAGGCCAGCAGGTCCTTGGCCACCACGTACCCGACGACATGGTCCAGGTCGCCCTCGTAGACGGGCATCCGGCTGTGCCCCTCCTCCAGGAGTACCCGTTTGACTTCCTCGGGGGAGGCATGCCGGCGGATGGCGACCACGTTCCTCCTGGGCACCATGATGTCTGCCACGGTGAGCGCCGCCATGTCGAAGGCTCGGGAGGCAATCTCTCCGGTGCGCGGGTGGACGCTCCCACTGCGGGCGGCTTCCTCGACGAGCTGCTGGAGCTCATCCGAGGAGAGGCGGGACTCCGTGAAGGAGGTCCTGTCACCGAAGAAGCGCAGCACCAGGTTGGAGCTGAAGGTGAGGAGCCACACCACGGGCTTCACCAGCCGCGACAACCCGCGCAGCGGCCGGCCGATGAGGAGCGCGTAGCTCTCGGCGTAGCGCAGGGCGAGCGACTTGGGCACCAGCTCGCCCAGGACCAGGGAGAGGTACGACACCATGCCCACCACCAGGGCGAAGGCGACCTCCTCGGCTCGCTCCAGTGAGAGCCCGAGCTGCGCGAGCGGGCCAGCGAGGCGCTGGGCGATGGACGCGCCGCCGAAGGCCGCCGCCGTGGAGCCCACGACGGTGATGCCGATCTGTACGGTTGCGAGGAACCGCTCGGGGTTGTCCCGCAGGGCCTGGACCGCGCGTGCGGCACCGCTTCCTTGTTCGAGGAGCTCTTGCAACCGCGTCTTGCGAATCGAGAGGAGCGCGAGCTCCGCCCCAGCGAAGATGCCGTTGGCGAGGACGAGCAGGAAGATGATGGCGAGTTCGGTGACGATGGCTTCCATCCTTGTGTGGGCCCGATAGTGTACCGGCGGTGATGGTGAAACAGGGCCCACTGAACCCTGCCTCGCGCACAACATAGCGGGTTGGAGGGGGCTGAATGCAGGCCGTATCACCCGGCAAAAGCCCGGAGTGCCTCATCCCAGCTCATCCGGGAGCACCGCTCCACCCACCGCGCCACGGTCTCCGCTCCCGTTCGCGCGGCCGACGCCACCACGGCGGCCTTCTCGAGTGGTGCATCGAAACGCTCGCGCGCGTCCCTGGCCAGCTTCCGCACGTCCACGGGGCTGGTCAGGTATGCCACCTCCAGGCCTCCCGGTCGGGTGAGCGCCTCGTAGGCACGGCGCAACCGCTGGAACCCCTCCAGATCCTGGTGAGGTGGGTGCCGCGCCAGCGCGGCGAAATAGGCGCTCTTGACGGCGACCGGGTCCATCGTAGGCGCCAACCCCAATACGGCGAACGGCTCTTCGGGCGTCATGTCAGCTGCTCTCCTCCCCTTCCTCCGGAGAGACAGCCTTCGGCGGGCTTCTCCCGGGCTCCTTCGGTGGCGCCGCGCCCTCCGCGGCGGGCTTCTTCTTCGAGCGTGACGCACGGCGCGCCGTGGTGCTCGCGGCCTTCTTCTTCCGCGAAGCCCCGCGCTTGCGCAGCCGGTACCCATGTTTGTGCGCCAACGCCTGCGCCTGCTCCACCACCGGGGCATGGAGAGCGGGTAACTGCTCCGACAGGGCCCGCATGAACGCCTCCAGCACCGGGTGGAGGTACTCGCAAGGGGTGCTCATCCTCCCGGCGGCCACCACCGCCTCGGCGAGCGCCAGCACATTGGCGGCGCGGCGCTCCAGCCAGCGATCCAGAATGCGCCTGGCGAGCGCCTCCCGTCCGAATATCTCCATCGTCCGGAGCGCCTCGATATGCCCCGCGTCCCCAGGATGGGCCTCCAGGTACCGCACGGCGGCATCCCACGCCTCGTCGTCCGAGGAAGCATGGCGCACCGCCTCCTCGAGGAACTCCACCTGGTAGGTCAGCACCCTGGGAGCGAACCGGCGCCAGATGCGCAGGCCGTCCCCGGTCAGCTTCATCGAGGAGTAGACCTGCTCCATCGCCTCCTCCACCCCCATCAGCATCCGCTCCGCATCCTCCATGTTCCGCACGCCACGCAGCAGCCGCTCCAACTGCCGTCCTCCCTGCTTCATCCGGCTGCGGTCCAGCAGGATACGAACGGCTTCGCTGAGCTCCCTCCGGAGCTCCTCGTTCGCGCCCTCCCAGCAGACATCCACCCATGACTCCACCAGGGCCGGCGCGCCGGTAGAGGCCACGCACTCGACCAACTTCATACGCTCAGAGGGGGTGGCCCCGCCCAGCCAGGACAGCAGGGAAGAGGCCTCCGTGGCGACCAGCCGGCCCAAGCCATCCTGGAGCCACCCGGGTGCGTTTGGCGCCTCGGGGTTCTGCTCGCACCAGGCCAGGAAGGCCCGCGCCCAGAGGGGCGCGTTCGTGCTCCGAGCCAGCAATTCCTGATAGAGGCCCAGCGCTCGCGACAGGGCCGCCCCCTCGAAGCGGAGCCCGGACACCGCCAGCACCACCCAGGGCTGGGCCGACGGTTGGAGCGCCGCGGCCTGAGCCAGGGTGCACAGGGGCTCGGCGTCCTCGATGCGCGAGACGACCGTCTGGGCAAGCCCCGCGGCTACCACCCGCAGCGCCTGCAACGTGGAAGCGGACAGCGCCTGGGGGGCTCCTCCCTCACGCACCGCCCGAGCCAACAACGAGGCTGGCTCCGAGAAAGCAGCACGCTCCTTGCCCTCCGCCGCCCGGAGCCAGAGCTCTCGCGCCGCCAGCTGTCCCGCCAGCTCCCATATCGCCCGAGCTACCTCGGCGGGTGCCGCTCGTGCCCACGCCTCGGCGCGGCTGGCGAAGACGGGGAAGGGCTCGAGCGCGCACAGGGAGAGGAGCGCCCCTTCCACCTCCTCCAGTGAGCGGGGCGGCGGCAGGGAGACGCGCTGGCTCGGCGGCTCGATTCCCAGGAGCGACTCCACTGGGGGCAGGCGTTCGAGCGCCGGCGTGATGAGCTCGGGAGCGGGGCTCCCCTGGGCGGAGAGCCAGTCATCCATCGCCCCGGCCAGAAGGGGCGCATGCGCTCGCGCCGGGCCGGTGAGGGGTTGCCACAGCCGCCGCGCGCGCTCCCAATCGCGGGCGCGGCCCGCCGCCCATACCAGTGGCCAGTACGTGGCCCAGGCCTCCTCTGGAGCCGCGCCTCGCTCCACCAGGCCGGGCTCGGTGTCCACGCGCATGGCCAAGATGCCGAGCATCCCCCAGGAGCCGCGGCGGTGCTGCTCCCGGACGGTCTGCCGGAAGAGGGCGGCGGCGCTGGGGAGCAGTTCCTCCCTCAGCGGCGGCGGCAGCCGCAGTAGCGCGGACAGCATCCCCTCCAGGTCCCCCCGTTTCTGGTACTTTCGGGCCTCCTCCAGCCACTGGCGGTGCTGGCGCCCGGTGCGGTCGTGCTTCACCATGGCTCAGGGCTCCGGGCGTCCCGACCCGTGTTCGAGCTCGAGGAAGAAATCCAGGAGCGCCTCCTCCGCGCGCTCGCGCGTCACACCCTGGGCCTGCGCGTACTGGTCAAGAAGCCGCTTCAACCCGGCGCGGAGCTCGGGAGGGAGCCGCTCGAGCAGGGCGTGCCCCTTGCGCTCCACCGCGCTCTGCTCCGGCGCCAGGGCCGGGACGGCCTTGCCCACGTCCGCCACCGAGAGGGCCACCGTCTTGGTGTTCGTCGTGCCGGGCTGGCTGACGGATACCTTCACCACTCCGTTGAGATCGTAGGCGAACTCCACCCGCACCGGTGAGTTCGCGGGCCGGGGCTCGAGCGGGAACTCGAAGGCCCCCACCCGCGTGTTCTCCGAGGCCCGGCGCGACTCGCCCTGAAACACCTCCACCTTGACGAGCTCCTGCCCGGGCACCAGGGTGTAGAACTCCTCCACCTTCGTTGTCGGCAATACCGTGTTGCGGCGGAGGACCGGGGCAAAGGTATCCGGCGTGGCGCTCCCGATGTCGTCCTCTCCGATGACGCGCATGCCCAGGCTGTGCGACGCCACATCCACGAGGATGCGCCCCACCGGCTCGCCGGACAACATGCCGGCCTGGATGGCCGCGCCCAGCCCCACGGCCAGGTCCGGATCCACTTCCTCATGGATGTCTACTCCGAATGCCTCCTCGAGCATCTGGCGGACCCGGGGGATCCGTGTCGAGCCTCCCACCAGGCATATCTTGGACAGGGACTGCCCCTCGAGCCGGGCCTCCGCCAGGGCCTGGCGGGTCAGGGCCACGGTGGACTCGAGCAGCGGCTCGATGAGCACCTCGAAGTCGCGCCGCCGCACCTCCAACTCGAGGTGGATGGGCCTGCCTTGCGCCTGGGTGAGGAACTCCTCCTTCACGTGCACGGAGATGTCCGCGGACAGACGGATCTTCGTCTCCTCGGCCAGCTGGCGCAGGCGCGCCATGGCCCGCACGTCCTCGCGAGGCTCCACGCCCTGCTTCTTGAGCTCCTCGAGGAAGAGCTGAACGAGCTTGTCGTCGAAGTCGTCTCCGCCCAGGTGGGTGTTGCCCGCGGTGGAGCGCACCTCACGCACCCCCTGGAACACCTCGAGCACCGACACGTCGAACGTGCCGCCCCCCAGGTCGTAGACGAGAAGGATCTCGGGCTCGGCTACACGGAGGGCCTCGGGATGCAGCACGCGCTCATACAGGAGCGAGGCGCTGGTGGGCTCATTGAGCAGCCGCAACACGTGCAGCCCCGCGCGCTGGCCGGCCTCGAGGGTTGCGCGGCGCTGGGCGTCATCGAAGTAGGCAGGCACGGTAATAACCACGTCACGCACGGGGACGCCGGTGGCCTTCTCGGCTCCCTGCTTGAGCGCGGACAGGATTTCGGCGGAGACCTCCTCGGGAGACACCTCGCGCCCGGCGATGGAGTAGCGGTGGAGTGTCCCCATCTTGCGCTTGGCCGAGCGGATGCACCGCTCGGGCCTCAGCATCTCGAGGTTGCGCGCCTCGCGCCCCACGACGACACGATTGTCCTCGTAGAGGACCACCGAGGGGACGATGCGACTGCCTTCCACTGGCACGGCCACCGGGCGGCCCTCCACCAGGTGGGCGATGACAGAGTTGGTCGTACCCAGATCGATTCCAAAGACATGGCTCAAGGGGCATTCCTCACGATGATGGCTTCGCCCTCGCGAATGAGGCGCTCGCCCCGCAGGGCGGCGGCGCGAACCACGCGGGCAATGGCGCCCTCGGCGAAGCTGGGGTGGGGCTGAGTGCCTACAATCCGGAACAGGCGTCCGTCAGGAATGTGGCCGATGGACGTCAGTCGCGTGACCCCGGAGGAGGTCAGAAAGCGCTCGATCCGGGCCGCCACTCCCATGAGTCCCGATGCGAGCGCCGCATCCGCCGCGACGCGGGAGGCCTCTTCGAGCAGATCCAGGGCATCCAGGAGCTCGTCCCAGGGGGGCTCGCGCCCCGAAGAGTTGCTCGACGTAGCGTCGCGGAGAGAAGAGAGCGAGCCCCTCAGTTCCGCGAGACCCCCCTCCAGCTTGCGCTCCAGATCCTCGACATGGAGGGCCAGACGGGCCTGGGCCCGGGAGGACTTCTGGACGGCATCCAGAAGCATGGTGCTCCAGGTGGGAGGCGACTCGGCAGGGAGCGTGGCCCCGGGGAGCCCGGGCACTCCTGAACGTCCAATGAACAGGCGTCTCAGCCAGGTGAACATCAAATCAACACCGATCGTTTCCGACCGGCGCTCCATACAAAACAGAATCGGAGCCGCAGCTTCAGCTCACGCACCAACGCTCGCGCGGATGCGTCTCCTATTCTTCTCTCGATACGGACCTTCCTGGGCTTACTTCTCCCATGGGGCTCCATGGCATGACCTCGCCCGTCATGTCCAGTAATTCCTCCTCGCTTCCATCCCCCTTGGGAAAGCCCTCTCCCATGAGCGGGTACAGGTAAAGGATGTCTGTTGTTGAGAGTGAGACGGAGCGAAGCCGTATACCGCGGCAGCAACCGCCCCTGCTCCGCCGGCTGCTACTCCCGGAACGGTCTCGGCGAGGCGTAGCGGGCACTGCTCTTCGTCCCCTCCATCTCCGGCCTCTCGCTGGCGGCTACTTCCGACAGGGCGGCCTGCTCCGGCTTCTTCCTTGAGGTGGTGCTCACGCTCGACCTTCAACCAGAGCTCGCCTCCCCTTTGAAGGACCACCTGGGGCGTCTCCCCGCTGGTCCACCCTATACGGTGGGGTGCTCCGTCAGTCCTCGCGTGCCACGGGCACCTCACACGGCAGCCTCCTTGCGGGCTACCGCCACAACTCGCTCGGTCCCCAAGTGTGTGCACCGGACCATGTGGAACACCGATTCCGGGCAAGTGGAACGCACCCTGGAAGTAGGTGGCGGGATGAGAAACCCAGTGGAGCGTTGACGGTGCTGGACGAGCCGCCGCCTCTGACCTCCCCCCAAGGGCTTGAGCAGGACGGGCGGGCCTCTGCGTTCAGTTGCCTACGCAGGTGAAAGTTACAGGCTGGCCTGGAGGGCGTGCTTGCTGCTCATCACCGACTCCAAGAAGTCTCGCCGGATGGGCTGCGGCCAGATCTCGGAGAAGATGCTCAGGAGCGGCAGGGAGAGTAGCGCTCATGTCGCCGTTCCTGCCTGGTGTGCCCGGCTGATACCAGCGCCGGCAGGTGCCGCCACCGCAGCGGTATGGCTCGACCCAGAGGTGAAACTCAGACTTCCTTGTCAGGAAGGAGCGTGAGCGGCAACTCGTCGTCGGGCCCGCGCGGGAGCCAACCGGGCGGTGGTGGCGTGGCACGAAGCGCTGCCCGAGCCTGATCGACGCGCTTCTCGTGGGTTGTTGGGGTAAGGGAACTCCACAATCCGATTGCCTTGGCAACCTTGAAACGGTTGGTGTCATCCATAACGGTCGGCCAGCCGTTTGGGAGACATGCCCACAGTTCGCGCACGAGTTGTCCGCAGACAAGGCGTGTGACCCGATGGCTTCGCTCCGCCTCGGCAAGCAACCCTCTGAACACCTGCACCCCTGCGACGTCGTCCTTGCCAAGTTCCTTGGCCAGCGCCTCCAGCGAAGCCGTCGGGCGCGCATCTGCGAAGGCGGTGAGCGAGTCGGCGCACCGTCCAGTTGCCCTCCCAGGAACGTCCGTCACTCATGGTCCTCTACGTGGGGGAGGTTCAGACTTCCGTGTCGGGTAGAAGTGAGAGAAGCAGCTCGTCGTCGGGGCCAAGAGGCCGCCACCCTGGGGGAGGAGGCGTGGCCAGGAGAGCTGTCCTGACTCTCCTGGCACGCTCCTTATGAGTTTCGGGGGTGTAGGCAATCCACGAGCCAATTGCCTCGGCAACCTTGAAGCGGTTGGCATCGTCCAGAACAGGTGGCCAGCCGTCGGGCACGCTCTGGGACCACAGGCGCGCGAAAACATCGCGTACAAACCGCGTGACCTGCTTGCTCCGTTCCGCCTCGGCGAGCAGCCCACTCAGTACCTGTACCCCGGCGATGTCGTCCTTGCCCAGTTCCTCTGCCAGCAAGTGCAGCGGGACGGCAGGGCGCGCCCCAGCGAAGGCGGTGAGCGAATCGTAGCCGCGCTCGCGGACCCGCTCATACAGGCGCGCCTTCACGTTGCCCTGCCAGGCACGTCCGCCACTCATGGTCCTCTCCACGGGACGAAGTTCATCGGAATGTAGTAGTCCTTCATACGCTTTGAGACTGTTTCCAGGACTTCGTTTCGCGTCAACATCCGGCCGGCCGTTGTCTCGGCTTCGTACAGCGCTTCCATGAGCATCCGGTTCCATTCGCCGGCCCATGTGCGACCGAGGCGCCAGTCGCCGCCGCCGTGAATGGCCTCGTGGTGCGCCTGCTCCAGCTTGACGCAGAACTCGTCGATGTCCATCTCGCCCGTGAAGCCGCGCCGCTCGAACCACTCGCGGAACTCCTTCGGCATGACGTGGTGCCGCGGCGGCTCGGCCATGCCAGCCCCCGCCTTGCCTGCCTCATGCATCGCCCCCACTTCTGGCCCGTCTCCGAGCGCCTCACGCACGCCCCTGGGCAGCTCGCCGTACTGCGCCATCATCACCCCGCCCGCGTGAATCCGTACGGCGGCGCTGACGACGGGCAGGGAGAGGACGCCCGCGCGCACCAGGTGGCGCACCATCTCCACCCACTCGGCGGAGACGACAAGGCGCGTGCCCACCATCACCCCGTCGCCTCCCACCGAGAGGCCGATGCCGACGAGGACGGGCGCGGACGGGGGCGCCGAGGGTAGCGAAAACCTCAACGTCGAAAGCAGGGTGACCGTCTCGATGGCTTCCTTGAGCAACAGCACCTTCTGGAGGTTCTCCGCTGCCACGCGCATGCGCTGCTGGGCTCGCGCGAATTCGTCCGTGAGGTGGCCCACCAGCGGGGGCACGTCTTGCGCCGCGGCCTCCACATCCTCGTGCTCCCGGGAGGAGAGCGCCGTCATGGCGGGCTGGAGCATCTCCTGCCTGCGCCACATGTCAGCGAAGAGCGTCTCCACGGGGTAGAGGTGCTGTCTGAGCGCGACGTCGGCGAGGGTGAGGAAGTCCACCCAGACGGCGAGCACGAGTGAGCCGAGCATGGCGGCCTCCAACCGTGGGCCGGCCATGCGCAGCACGGCGAGTTGCATGTCGGGGTCGTCCACTTCTGAAGCGGTGTTGGCGAGCCGGGTGGCGGCGGCGAGCTGGGCCTCCATCCACCGCAGTTGCTGGGCGCCGTAATCGACGTAGCGGAGGAAAACGTCGTTTCCGCTGGCGAGGCCACGCTCACTGGCCTTGAGCTTGGAGAGTTCTGCGGAGATGCGACGGGTGGAGCCAGACACGTCGAGAACGGCACTGCGAAATGCCAGCTGGGCCGCGAGGGCGCTCCGCCGCGAGGCTTTCTCGGCGCTGTCCGGGCCCACCGCCGTCAGCTCCTCCCGGGAGGCCCGGCGCCGGAGCAGCCTCTCTGGTGCCTTGGGCTCAGGCGGGGAGGGGAGGGCGCGCGGAGCTTCGAGACCGGGCCCGTCGGCCGATGCAGGCGCCGAGGCCTCGTGCGGCGTGTAGTGCAGGTTCATCCCCCGGCCGGGCGGAGGTATCAGAGACAGGCAGCCAGTGGACAGCAGGGCAGGGGTAAGCAGCAGGCCCGCCCATAGGGTCCGGAGCGAGTCAGCACGCATTGTCCACCCCCATGACCACGGTCAAGGCGAAGGCTTCCGTGTGGAAATGCCCCAGCGTGCCGGTAAGAAAGGCGCCCGCCGGGTAATGGAGTGGGGCCATGCCTGCCCGGCGTGTTCTTCAGGAGATGAGCTTCGAGCCGATGATGCGCAGGAGTGACGAGAGCCAGACCAGGGCATAGGCGGTCGGGGGACGTTGGCCGGACGCAATCTTCGCCACCTCGTTCCAGTCATCGGACAACTGCCCCATCGTCAGCTCGGACTCGGGTGGGGGAGTGTACACCGAGTACAGGTGCTTCTCCGGGATGCTCCAGTAGAAGTCCTCGGTGACTTCGATCTCCGTACGGCCAGTTCGCTCCAGATGGTCGAACAGGGCATTTGCTGCCCGTCGCAGGTCGGAAAGCTGAATCTTCACGGTTCTCCTCCCAAGTCTCTGATCGACCGTCTCCACTTCTCCCACCGCCGCAAGCCGGATGCCCACCTGCGTCTCGGCTTGTACAGCCGCTTGCATCGAGCCGGGCAGCGTCGGCACCTTCGCAGCCAGCCCCGGCGCCGTGTTGCCGATGGCTGCCATGGCCCGCATGGCGAACGCTCGCGCCGCGTTCCGGCCCATGAGCTTGCCATACCGCTCGCCCGCTGCGCGCAGCTCGTTTCGTGGCGGTCATCACGGCTGCGAGGCCCTTCGAGATCGTCACGTCGGGAATGGAGACGAGGACCATGTACGTCGTCCAGGTCCAGAGAACCGCCACCACCATGGCGTGAGGGTCGGCCATGTCCTTGAACGCCTCCAGCATCTCGTGTCCAGCACGGCGCCCTTGGCCAGGGCCATGGCGAGCGCGAAACGACCATCCCCGTTGATGGTGGGGCTCTCCGTCAGCAGGCGCAGACAGTCCACGGGCCTGCCGGTGCGCTCGCACCAGAGCAGGTAGTCGCGCGTCAACTCCACCTCGGCCGTTGCAGTCACTTCCGAAGTTACCTCGTAGTACCAGGCCCGTTCTCGCGCGCCTGGCACGGGCCACCAGCTACACTGGATCGAATGGGCACCTAGCCCCGACGATTACCCCGTGGACGCTTCGCGGACGAGCCAGTCACGAAACGCAACGAGCTTGGGGAGCGTGGCGCAATCGGGCCGGTAGACCACGTAGTAGGAGAGCACCGAGGAGAACTCCACCTCCGGGAACAGGCGCACCAGCCGTCCGGCCGCGAGGTCGTCATGCGCCATGATGCTGCGGGCCAGCGCCACGCCCTGTCCGTCGATTGCCGCCTGCAGCACGGCAGCGGAGTTGTTGATACGCAGGCCTCGCTTCGTGCCGACGTCCCTTGCGCCCGCCTTCTCGAGCCAGGCATCCCACGTGGCGAATCCCGAGCGGGCATCCACGGACCGGTCGTGGATGAGCCGTAGGCCGACCAGATCCGACGGCCGGCGCAGACGGCGGCTCTGCCGCAGGAGGGCAGGCGAGCAAACGGGATAGACCTCCTCGTCCAAGAGCTTCTCGGCGGTCAGCCCGGGCCAGACCCCAGCGCCGTAGCGCACGCCGATATCGACGCCGCGCGCGGCGAAGTCGAGCAACTCGGTGGACGCGTCGAGCCGCACGTCCAGCTCCGGCCATGCGGCCTGGAATCGCTCGAGGCGCGGCAGGAGCCACTTGGCCGCGAAGGCGGGGCTGACCGTCACGGTCAGCACGCCGGTCGACGAGCCCTCCTTCAGCCGCGCGACGCCGGCGCTCAGCCGCTCGAACCCCGCACGGATATCCGGCAGGGCCCGCTGGGCCGCCTCGGTGAGGACGAGCCGTTTGCGTCCGCTCGTGCCCCGGTGGAACAGCGGTGTGCCGAGCACGTCCTCGAGGCTTCGCACGAGCTGTCCGACCGCCGCCGGGGTCACGTGGAGCTCGGCGGCCGCGGCGGAGAAGCTCTCGTGCCTGGCCGCCGCCTCGAAGGCACGCAGGGCGTTGAGGTATTCAGGTGCGCTCATAGCCGGTCAAGATTTCCTTTGCCGCATGCCAAGAAACTCTCGATTGCGGCGGCGGGTGCTCTGGACGATGAATCCTGCGTCGGACCACGGTGCGCCGGGGCCGACCTCCCCTCTCAGGCTCGTACCAGAGCCGAAGGCTGCCCGTCGAAGCTGCTCCGACGGGATAGCCTACCTTTCACGGAGCACAGAAGCCAAGACGGAGGACACCCATGGTCTACCTGCAAATCACCCTGAAGATTTCTCCCGCCAACCGCCCTGCAGCCGCTGGCGTCTACCAACGCTACAAGGCGCCCTTCCTCGAGACGATCGCCGGCTCGAAGTCGAAGGAGCTCCTCGTCCGTGACGAGGACGTGCAGGTGCTGCACGGGTTCGACACGGCGCAGCAGGCCAGCGCCTACCTCAAGACCGACCTGTTCACCGCCGACGTCGTGACCGCGCTGAAGCCGCTCCTCGACGCCGCCCCGGACGTCCGCATCTACCAGGCCACCTGAGGCTTTCCGTGTCGGGCCGTCGCCGACCGCTGCGTCCCGACGTTCACCAGGTACCCGCAAGGGAGCAACTAGGCCACCTTCTTCATCACGCAGGCCGTCGCCAGGTCCATGGTCGCGCTGCGCAAGGGGGGCGCGATTGTCAACATCGGCTCGATGTGGGCCAGGCAGGCCATCCAGGCCACTCCCTCCTCGGCCTATTCGATGGCCAAGGCAGGACTTCACTCGCTGACGCAGCACCTGGCGATGGAGTTGGCCGGCCATGGCATCCGCGTCAACGCGGTTTCGCCGGCAGTCGTCGAGACCCCCATCTACGAGGGGTTCATCCCGAAGGAGCAGGTTCACAGTGCGCTTCAGGGGTTCAACGGATTCCATCCGATCGGCCGTGTGGGCCGCGTAGAGGATGTTGCGCGGACCATCGCCCATCTGTTGTCGAACGAGACCTCTTGGGTCACCGGCGCAATCTGGGATGTCGACGGCGGCGTCATGGCAGGACGCAACAAGTACAGCTGACCCTTGGAAGGATTCCCCAGGCATCGCGGTGATACGTCCCCGGATTTGGCCACCCGTCGTCCCCGCGCTCTCGCGCTCATGACTCATGCTCGCTCGGACTCTCAGGAGAGGCCCGCCCCGGCTATGTCGCCGGCGCCCTGGATGCCGCGACCCGCGGCGTGGCGGCCGCGCTGGCGGCGCCGAACCCATGAAAGGAGCAACCATGACCAGGAGTCGTTCGAAGGACGGCGTGCAGGAGATGGCCTTGGCAAAGACGTACCGCGCCATGCAGGCGACCCGGCCGGGAGTGCTGGAGTTGGTCGAGCGGCAGACGCCGGAGCCTGGGGCGGGAGAAGTGCTGCTCCGGGTCGAGGCGTGTGGCATCTGCGGCGCGGATGCCAGCACCATCGACGGGCAGCAGTTCCTGCGTGTCCCCGGACACGAGGTCGTCGGCCGGATCGCCGCGGTGGGTGCCGGCACGCCCGCACTCTGGAGGGTGGGCCAGCGCGTCGGCGTGGGCCGGCTCGGGGGGCACTGCAATGCATGCGACCAGTGCCGCCGCGGGCAGTTCCAGCTCTGCGGGAACCAGCCCTTCGTCGGCACCTCGCAGGACGGCGGCTATGCCGAGATGATGGTCGCGCGAAGCACAGGCCTGGTGGCAATCCCGGACGCGCTCGGCTCCGAGGAAGCTGCGCCCCTGCTGTGCGCGGGGATTGCGACCTTCAACGCCCTCAAGAAGTCGGGCGCGCAGGCAGGAGACCTCGTCGCCATCCAGGGCATCGGCGGCCTGGGCCACCTCGCAGTCCAGTATGCGCGCAAGATGGGCTTCAAGGTCGTGGCCATCGGGCGCGGCGCAGACATCGCGAATGACGTTCTCGGCCTGGGGGCGCACACCTATGTCGACAGCGCGCAGGAGGATGCTGTCGCCCGCCTCCACGAGATGGGCGGCGCCCAGGTCGTCATGACGACCATCTCGGACAGCGCCGCGGCGTCGGCGCTCCTGCCGGCCCTGGCGCCGCAGGGAACCCTCCTCGTCGTAGGGGTCGGGAAGGCCCCGCTGACCGTCTCACCCGGCCCACTGGTGGTGGGCGAGCGGCTGGTGCAAGGGACCATCACCGGCACGCCGTTCGAGGCCGAGAAGACGCTGGACTTCAGCGTCCTTGCCAACGTCCTGCCGCGCATCGAGACTCTGCCGCTCGAGAGGGCGGGCGAGGCCTTCGCGCGAATGAAGTCCGGCGAGGCGAAGTTCCGGATGGTGCTGACGATGACGGAGGGGCGCTGATGGGACTCCTGGCGAGACACGCACCGTTCCTCCGCGCCCTGCACGAGGCGCCGCTGCTGCTCGCCGAAGGCTCCGTGGTCGAGCGCCTGCGCCGCCACCCCGCGGGACTGCTGGACCCGCACGTGGCCAACGCGGGCCTCCTCTTCAGGCCGGAGGGGCGCGAGGCGCTCGCCGGCATCTACCGCGACTACCGCGATATCGGCCTGCGCCACGGCCTGCCCACCCTCCTCCTCACGCCCACCTGGCGCGCGAACGCGGAGCGGCTCGCGCGTGCGGGCCTCTCCGGCCGGGACGTCTTCGGCAAGGCGGTGGGGCTGCTGGCGGGACTGCGCGACGAGGTCGGCGACCGGGGCGCAGACGTCTTCATCGGCGGGCTCGTCGGGTGTCGCGGGGACGCCTACCAGCCCGCGGAGGCCCTGCCGCGCGGGGAGGCGGCGGCGTTCCACGCGCCGCACGTGGAGGCGCTCGCGCGTGCGGAGGTGGACTTCCTCGTGGCCCAGGCGCTGCCGGCCCTCTCGGAGGCCGAGGGTCTGGCGCTCGCGATGGCGCGCACGGGGGCGCCGTTCCTCTTGAGCTTCGTTTTGCGTCCCACCGGGACGCTGCTCGACGGCACCCCGCTGGGTGAGGCCGTGGCGCGGATCGACGCCCTGCCCGGCGCGCGCCCGACGGCGTACATGGTGAACTGCGTCCATCCCTACGTCTTTCGCGAGGGGATGGCGCGCCAGCTGGCGGCCTGGCCCTCACTCGGCGAGCGCGTGGTGGGCTTGCAGGCCAACACCTCCCGCCTCTCACCCGAGGAGCTCGACGGGCGGGCGGAGCTCGACAGCGAGCCCCCGGACGCCTTCGCGCGGGAGATGGCCCGCGTGCACGCGGAACTCGGCACGCGCCTGCTCGGCGGATGCTGTGGCACCGACGAGCGGCATATCGCCACGCTCGCCGGCGTCCTGACGGGGCTGACGCCAGGGCCGTCAACTGCTTCGGGGCGGCGGTGAGTCTATAGCAAGCACGTAGACCCAGACGTCCAGGCCCCCAAAAGTCTACCATCACCGATGTTGAAGGAGACGTCGCGATGTCGATGAGCCGCAGGGACACTCTCGGGAGGCTGCTGCTGGGGCTGTGGGTGCTGGCCTCCGGCTGCGACGTCTACGATAAACCCCACCGCCCGGTGCCGGACACGTTCAAGGCGCACTTCGCGGATGGCACCCCGCTGGATCGCCAGGCGCTGCTGGGCCGCCCCTGGGTCATCAACCTCTGGGTGCCTGGTTGACTCTCCTGCGTTCGGGAGTTGCCCGAACTCGAGAAGGTCCGCCGCGAGTACGAGGGGAAGGGCGTGGGCTTCGTGGCCCTCTCCCTGCTCGAGGTGGAGCGTGTGCGCACGGTGGCGCAGCAGCTTGGGGTGCAGATGCGCCTGGCCTATGCGGAAGGGGAGGTGCTCGGGCCCTTGGGGGTGAACCAGGTGCCCTCCACCGTTTTCATCGATGCGCGGGGCCTCATCGTGGCGTCGGTCAGCGGGGAGCGGGACCAGGATTTCTTCGAGCGGAGGGTGCGCGAGCTGCTCGAGGCGCACGCGCGCTAGCTTCACCCCTCCAACCGGCCCCGAAGCGGCGCGGTTGCTGAACGGGTGAATCCTCTTCCAGGAGCCTGGCTCTAAAAGGACATGACTTCTTCCCTCCTCCTTCCTCTCCTGGGCGGAGCACTCATCGGGCTGAGTGCCTCCCTTCTCCTCCTGGCCAATGGCCGGGTGGCCGGCATCAGCGGTGTGGTGGGCTCGCTGCTGGCGCCCGTTCGTGGCGACATCGCCTGGCGCGTGCTCTTCTTCGGCGGGCTGGTTACCGGCGGCCTGCTGCTGGCGTGGCTGCGCCCCGCGTCCTTCGCGGCTCCGGTGTCCCTGAGCGCGGGCGGAGTGGCCCTGCTGGTGGCGGCCGGCCTGCTGGTCGGCTTCGGTTCGCGGCTGGGCAACGGCTGCACCAGTGGACATGGCGTCTGCGGCATCAGCCGGGGCTCGGCCCGTTCCATCGCGGCCACGCTCACCTTCATGGCCACGGGCATCCTCACCGTCTTCCTGGCCCGCCACGTCTTCTAGAGAGCTCCCCATGCGTCCCAACATCAGTGCGTTCCTCAGCGGCCTCCTCTTCGCCCTCGGCCTGGGCCTCAGCGGCATGACGGACCCGGCCAACGTCCTGGGCTTCCTCGACATCGTCGGCGACTGGGACTTCCGGCTCGCCTTCGTCATGGGCGGCGCCATCGCCGTGCACGCGGCGCTGCGGCCCCTCATCCACAAGCGGGAGCGGCCCCTCTTCGCCGCGAAGTTCCCCGCCTTCTCCGCCAGCGGGGTGGACCGCAAGCTCCTCGTGGGCGCGGGCCTCTTCGGCGTGGGCTGGGGGCTTGGCGGCTACTGCCCAGGACCCGCGCTCACCTCGCTCGCCACCGGCGCGACGCAGTTGCTCGTCTTCGTGCCCACCATGTTCGCCGGCATGTACCTCGCCCAGGTGCTGCAAGCGCGACCGAACGCGAGCGCGGGGACTCCGAGCCTGGGCGCGACGTCCGCTCCGTAGCCCCGGTGCGTCTGCCGCCGCGGGAGGAGGGCTCCTCCACTGCGGTGGCATCATCCCTCGGGAACTTTTCTCGACCGCCGCCGTGTCCTGGAGAAACGTGAGCAGCCGGTCCTTCATCGAACGTGCCCTGGAGCACCTGCCAGCCCTACGACGGGTAGGCCGCCGCCTGACGGGCAGCCCGGCGGAGGCGGATGACCTCGTGCAGGAGACGGTGGCGCGCGCTCTGGAGCGGCGTGGCGAGTTGCGCGACCCGGAGCGGCTCAAGGGGTGGTTGCTCGCCGTGCAGCGCACCACCTTCCTCAACTCCCGCCGGGGCCTGCGTCCCCGGTTGGAAGTGCTGGAGGGTGGGCTGGGCAAGGATGCCCCTTCCGAGCCTTCCGCGGACCTGGAGGCGGAGCTGCACGCCCAGACGCTCAGCTCGGGCATGAAGGCGGCGTTGGAGTCGCTGGCCCCGGAGTGGCGTGACGCGCTGTGGCTGCGCGAAGTCGAAGAGCTGAGTTACGAGGAGATCGCCCAGGTGCAGGGCTGCCCGGTGGGCACCGTGCGCTCGCGCCTTGCGCGGGCCCGGGTGGCGATGCTCGACTTCCTCGAGAAGGAGAAGGCACATGGAAGCCTGTAGCCCGGAGTGGCAGGAGCGTCTCTCCGCGTGGTTCGACGGAGAGGTCCAGGCACACGAGGGGCAGGCCGTGGAGCAGCACCTGTCGCGATGCGTGGGCTGTGCCCGGGAGGCGGCCCGCTATGTCTCGCTGAGCGAGTCGCTGAAGGCCCAGGCCGCCACGGAGACGCACGTGCCGCCCGAGCTGACGGAGCGTGTCTCCCGGCTGGCTCCGCGCGCCCGCCCCGCCTCCCGGCGGCGGCGATGGACGGTGGGCCTGGCGGCGGCGCTCGCGTCCGTGGGCGTCCTCTGGTCGTCGTGGCCTGGCGCCATGAATGACGCGCTGGCGATGGATCTCGAGCGGCACCACCTCAAGGCTTTCTCGCGTGCCACCCCCTGCGAGTTCGAATCCCCGGACCCGGCCGCGGTGAAGGCGTGGGTAGAGCAGGAGGTGGGCTATGCGGTGGAGGTGCCGGTGGTGCCCGGCGCGACGCTGCTAGGCGCCCGCCGCTGCCGGTTGCATGGACAGCTCTCCGCCTCGCTGCTGTACCGGCACGAGGAGGGCAAGGCGATGACACTCTTCCTGCCGCCGCCGGGCTCTACCGCGGCGCGGGAGGCGGCGAGCTTCGCCGGAGAGGAGACGCGCTGCACGCAGGGCCCCCTCGGTGAGCGCATCTGCGTGGCGTCGCGCGGGGGCGGTCAGGCCGCGTTGGCCGTCTCCGAGCTGGAGACGCCGGTGCTCGTCGACGCCCTGGCCCGCCTGGCTCCTTGAGGGCGCGCGGCCGGGAACTTCCGAGGGCTCCGCTCGTGTCCTCGCGGGCATGAGTCTCGGTCTTCCCGGCATCTTCCTCGCGGGCCTGCTGACGTTCCTGTCACCCTGCGTCCTTCCACTCGTCCCGCTCTACCTGTCCTTCCTCGCGGGCGTGTCCCTGTCCCAGTTGCGGGAGGCGGGGAGTGGCGTGCGGCGGCCGTGGGGTGTGGCGCTCGCGTTCTCGCTGGGGCTCGGCTCCGTGTTCGTCGCGCTCGGGATGGCGGCCACCGCCGTGGGTGGGGCGCTCGCGGAGCACCGGAGCGGGCTCCTCCAGTTCGGCGGGCTCGCGCTCTTCCTGCTGGGACTCAAGCAGCTCGGGCTCATCCGCATTCCCTGGTTGGAGGGTGAGGCGCGGCCCCTGCTCGGGCGGGTGACCTATACCGCCTCCTCCACGTCGGAGCCCGCCATGGGAGCGCTCTACCTCGGCACCTATGCCGCGGGGCTGTCCGACAGGGCGGCCATGCACCGAGGCCGCTGAATCCTTTGTCCTCCCTTGAGGCTCTCACCTGGCCGTACCTCTTCCCTCGGAGGCCCGTGGGCCTCCGGAATCCGATGGAGCCGCTCCATGAAGGCCGTTCTCGTCGTCTCAGCCTTGTTCCTCGGTCTGTTCCTCGTCTCCTGTGCGCACAACCGCTCCGCTGGGGCCGAGGCCCATCGACGGGTCGAGGCCGGCGCCACGCTGGTGGATGTCCGTACTCCGGAAGAGTTCGCCGCCGGGCACCTGCCAGGTGCGGTGAACATCCCCGTGGAGGAATTGCTCCGGCGGCTCCCCGAGCTCGGGTCGCCGGAGAAGCCCCTCGTCATCTACTGCCGCAGTGGCGCGCGCAGCAGCCGCGCCGAGCGCCTCCTGAAGGATCGTGGCTTCCAGGACGTCTTCAACCTCGGCCCCATGTCGGCCTGGGAGTGATGCCTGCCTTGACTGCGATTCGGGAACTTCGCGTGGCACGCCTCGTGTCCTCTCCGCTGTCCCTCTCACTCAAGGTGCTCCACGATGATGCGTCTCTTCTCGCTGCTCGGCGCGCTGTTCGCGCTGGGCGGCCTGGGCTCCGGCTGTACCTTGCCGCGGCCGGGTTCCATCTCCTCGCTGGCCGTCAGCGCCCCCGAGCCCGAGCGCAAGCAGCTCACCGTCCTCTATGTGGCGGACCTGCACGCGCAGTTGCGCGCCCACCCCGAGCTCTTCTGGCACGGCGGCAAGGAGCGGATTGAAGAGGCCGGCGGCTTTGCCCGTGTGGCCGCCGCCATCCAGCGGATTCGCGCCGAGCGCGGCGGTGAGGTGTTGGTGCTCGACGCCGGAGACACGATTCAGGGCTCGGGCGCGGCGGCGCTCACCGAGGGCGGCGTCCTCGTCGAGCCCCTCAACGCGCTCGGGCTGGACGCCGCGGTGCCCGGCAACTGGGAGGTGGTGTACGGCCCCGAGGTGCTCAAGCAGCGGGCTCGCGAGCTGAAGCATCCGCTCTTCGCCGCCAACCTGCGCGATGCGGCGAGCGGAGAGCGCCTCTTCCCGCCGTACTTCATGAAGGAGGTGGGTGGGGTGAAGGTGGCCGTCGTCGGCTTCACGGACCCGGACGTCCCGCGCCGCCAACCCCCGGGCTACAGCCAGGGCCTGCGCTACGACGGCCCGGAGGAGTTGCCGGCGCTCGTGCGGGAGGTGCGCGAGCGCGAGGGGGCCCAGGTGGTGCTGTTGATGACGCATGTGGGGCTCGCCAAGGCGGTGGGCCTCGCCGCCAAGGTGCCCGGGGTGGACGTCCACCTGTCCAGCGACACGCACGAGCGCACCTATGCGCCGATTGAGCAGGCCGGGAGCTGGGTGGTGGAGCCCGGCGCTTTCGGCTCCTTCCTCGGGCGGCTGGACTTGTGGGTGGAGGAGGGCAGGGTGGTGGACCGCCGCTGGGAGCTCATCGAGCTGACCGCCTCGCGCTTCCCCGAGGACCCGCGGGTGGCACGGCTGGTGGACGCCGCACTCGCTCCGCACGAGGCGAAGCTGTCCTCCCCGGTGGGCCGCACCGATGTGACGCTCGCGCGCTACGCGGTGGTGGAGAACCCGCTCGACAACGTGCTGGCCGACGCCATCCGCGTCGCCGGAGGGACGGAGATTGGCCTTTCCAACGGCTTCCGCTTCGGCACGCCGCTGCTGCCCGGGCCGGTGCGTGAGGCGGACCTGTGGAACTTCTTCCCCATCGTCAACAAGCTGAAGACGGGCAAGGTGAGTGGCCGCCAGCTGCGCGCCTTCTGGGAGCAGGAGCTGGAGAACGTCTTCGCCAGGGAGCCGGAGAAGCGCTTTGGCGGGTGGCTGCCGCGCCCCTCGGGGATGACGCTGCGCTTCCGGGCCGACGCGCCCAAGGGCAAGCGCCTCCTCGCCCTGGAAGTCGGTGGCAAGCCGGTGGAGGACGACCGCCTCTACACCGTGACGGCCTGCGAGCGTGAGGGCGATGCCCCCGACATGGTGTGCCGGATTCCCGGCGTCCAGGAGCCGCGCGTCCTGGACGTTGACGCGCACGAGGCGGTGCGCCGCTTCCTCGCCGGCAAGCCGCGTCTGAACGACGCGTTGCAAGGGCGCGCCGTGGGCGAGGACCTCCCGCCCGTGCTGCGCACCCAGCAGGTGCAGTGAGCCTTGGCCGAGATGGCGCGGACGCCTTCCGCCGCGGCCTGACACGAAACCGAACTGGGAGGAGCACCGGGCCGGTGTGCGCGTCACCCGAGCCCTCCCGGATGGAACGAGAACACGAAATGACTGCTCCTCTCGCTACTCCTGCCGCCACCACCGCCGCATCTCCTCCGGGGGGAGTCTGGCGCCGACGCCTGCCGGGCCTGGGGCTCGCCGCCGGGCTGGCGGTGGCCAGCTACTGGCTCGCCATGCTCCCGGGGCTGAAGGTGGTGGGGCCGCTCACGGTGGCCCTGTTCATCGGCATCGCGCTCCGCTCCGCGATGGGGCTGCCAGCCCTACTGACGGAGGGCACGCGCTACTCGGCACGCACGGTGCTGCGGCTGGGCATCGTGCTGATGGGGGCCCGGCTGGACTTCGGCCTGGTGGCGAAGGTGGGCCCGCGCGTGCTGCTGCTCGCCCTGGCCGTCATCGTCGGCGGCATTCTGGGCATCCGCTGGGTGACGCAGCGCTTCGGCGTTCCGGAGAAGCTGGGCACGCTGCTGGCCGTGGGCACCTCCATCTGCGGCGCCAGCGCGGTGGTGGCCGCCAGCTCCGTCACCCGAGCCGAGGAGGAGGACACCACGCTGGCGGTGGGCCTGTGCGGCATTCTCGGCACGGTGGGCGTCCTCTTCTACGTCTTCGTGGGGCCGCTGCTGGGGCTGAGCACGGCGCAGCTCGCCATCCTCTCGGGCGCCACGCTGCACGAGGTGGCGCAGGTGATGGCCGCGGCCTTCACCTGGGGCACCTCGGCGGGGGACCTGGGCACGCTGGTGAAGCTCACCCGCGTGGTGCTGCTGGCTCCCGCGCTCGTCGTGCTGGGGCTCGCCTCCGGCGCGGGCGGCAGGGTGCGCTACTCGTGGAAGGAACCGCCCATCCCCTGGTTCGTGCTGGGCTTCCTCGCGGTGGGCGTCCTGGGCTCGGTGGGCGTGCTGCCCGCCGCCGCCAAGGCTGGGCTCTCCACCGCCAGCGTCTTCCTCATGGTGATGGCCATGGCGGCCATGGGGTTGGGCACCCACCTGAGCATGGTTCGCCGCGCGGGCATGCGCGTCGTCTACGCGGGCCTCGCCGGCTTCGCGGGCCTGGCGCTGTCCGCCTGGGCCCTCATCCAGCTGCTCTCCATCCAGTAACGACTCACATCGCCTTTCTCGAAGTACCCCTCAACCTCGCAGTGGAGTTCCTCGAATGAATCGCTTCCTGCTGCTCGTCCTCGCCGCGCTCGTCACCGCCCCTCTCGCCGCCATCGCCGCGGCGCCGTCACAGGCGCCCCAGGCCCCCGAGAAGAAGGTCCCCGCGCGCCAGGGCAAGCTCGTCTTCGTGTCCACCACGGGCCTGGAGGACATCGGCACGCTCTCCAGCTCCTTCCGGCACGCGAAGGCGGCCAAGGAGTCCGGTTACCTCTCGGACGTGGTGTGGCTGAGCTACGGCCGCGCGGTGGTGGTGTTGGACCCGACCGTGAAGGCCGTGCCGGAGTCGGTCCGCAAGGAGGCCCAGGTCGCGAAGGCCGCTGGCGTGCGGCTGGTGGCCTGTGGCCACGCGCTCGAGAAGTTCGACATCGACCCGAAGAAGCTCCAGCCCCAGGCGGAGGTGGCGGACAACGGAGTGGCGGAGCTCTCGCGCCTGGTGGCCGAGGGCTATCAGGTCATCCGTTACTAGAGAGCCGCGGCCGTCCCATGGCGAGCGTGATTCGGAGAAATCGGACCCTGGGCCAGCGTTACCTTCATCGTGCTGCCCCGCCAGGTCTGGTTGAGCGTGGGCCTGTTCCGTCCCCAACTGGGCCGCGAGAGCCTCACCAGTGGCTTCGTGGTGGACTCGCGGAGCTGAATCCCTCGCCCCCATGAGGCAGCTGGGCCTGTCCCTTCAACACCGGCGCCAGGTTCCCGCTATGTATCCCCATGAGGACGGCCAGGAAGACATCCTGGCGACCGAGCATGCTCCGCCACGGAAGTGACGGGTGCTCGAAGAGGAGGCGAGCGGGTGATGTCGACGCGAACCGATGAGCAGTTGATAGAGGCCGCGCGCGCTGGCGACGGCAAGGCGTTGGATGAGGTTCTCGCCCGCCATGAGGAGCAGGTGTACCGCTTCGGCCTGCGCATGTGCGGCTCCGAGGAGGACGCCAAGGAGGTGCTCCAGGAGACGCTGCTGGCGGCCTTCCGCGGCATCCACGCGTTCCGGGGTGACGCGGAGCTGTCCACGTGGCTGTACCAGGTGGCCCGCACCCACTGCTTCCGCCTGCGCCGCAAGCGCGTCGGTGCGCCCGAGGAGCTCCAACCCCTCGACTCTCCCGCGGCCACCCACCTCGCCGCGGCGGAGGCGACGCCGGACATGGCCTCCCATGCGCGGCAGATGGGGGAGATGTTGCAGGTGGCCATCCTCGCGCTGCCGGAGGCCTGGCGCGAGGTGCTCATCCTCCGGGACGTGGAGGGGCTCACGGCCGAGGAGGCGGCGAAGGTGGTGGGCATCGAGGTGCGGGCGCTCAAGAGCCGGCTGCACCGCGCGCGACTCCAGTTGCGCGAGCACCTCTCTACCCTGATGGGGGAGGGCGCCCAGGGCGAGGCTCCGGGGTGTCCGGAACTGGCGCAGGAACTCTCGGCGTTTGCCGCGCAGGAGGTGGACCAGGCCACCTGTGTGCGCCTCGAGGACCACCTGTCGCGCTGCCCGCGCTGCACCGAGGCGTGCGACTCGCTCAAGCGCACGGTGTCCCTGTGTCGGCGCATTCCAGGCGATGAGGTGCCCGAGCCGGTGCGCGCGGCGGTGCGCCATGCGCTGTCACGCGCGCTGCCCGCCTGAGCCCGCCAGCTCGAATCCTTCTCCGTCCCCCATGACTCCAACCAGCACCCGGCCGGGAGTCGGCGCTCCTCTCCACCAGTCCCACCTTCACTCCGTGGGCGAGCACGTAGCTCGGTCGTCCCAGTTCCCTATTCGACCTTGCGAATGCAACCAGTCCTTGCAGTGATTGCCGTTGGACACTTGACGCGCCGGAAAGAGACCGTGGGGTTGTCCGCGTTCGAAAACCAATCGAACCGCCAGTTACAACCCGCCCGCAGATCTGCCGGAAGCCTGGCGCATTCGGCCTTACTGCTGACACCGCCGTATCGGGCGCCCCAACCATCGCCTGGCGCATTAAACTGACTGGTGCAGCCATTGAATAGACCGACACCACCGCCGGGGATTAGTAGATCGAAAACGTTTGACTTCCCATCAGAGACCGCGGTGTCGATCACCTGAACCACGTGCGTCTTACCCTTCACAAATCCACTGGTAAATTGCAGGGCATAACAGCCACAGAGCCAGTCGCTCTCTTTTTTGCCCATCAAGGCCGCCGCAGCGAATCCATACGACATGTTTGCGTCCACGGCCCATGGCTGATTGTTACTACATATGTAGCTAGAGCCGCCTTGGCAGGCGTTCAGGGCGTTTCGGTCGGACAACACTGTTTTGCCATCTTTCGCGCAAGCATTGACCGGAGAGGTCTTGACATCGGCCTTCCCAGGCCATGAGCCGCTTGGCTTGCAACAATCCCACCGGCGGATCGTTTTGCCCGTTTCTGCAGCGGACAGATAGGTCAGTGGAGGCTCTGCCGCAGCAGCATCAGTTCCAGAAACCAGCAGGAGGACGAGCGCCGTCATCGCGATCGCCACTTGCCGAAGGGGAACTCCGTCTCGAGTATTTTGCATGCTGGGATGCCACCACAACTGAGAGTGAGAGTGAAGCGCCCGCTGCCGGACGGCACCACGCACCTCTTCTTCAACCCACGTTCTGGGCGCGCTACGCCAACGGCCTGGGCCAGTACGTGCTACCGCGACTGGACGTCTACCCTGGTGTCGGGCCAGGTGCTCCTCTGAACCCGCGCGAGCGATGGCCGGGTTCCCCCAAGCAGGGGCGAGACCGGAGCTGGAGGAGAGCCCGTCCTTTGCCGCGACGGTGGAGGAGCCCAAGAAGGAGCGCACACCACGATTGGACCAGCGGGCAACCTCTGGTGGAGGCGGCGGGAATCGAACCTGCCGCTCTGAGCCTCCGGCAAGAGCGAGCCTATTCGGGCGCACGCGGTTGCCCATCACCGGCGCGAATCCTCCGACACCTTCCCCGGACACCGTCCCAGGAGCCACTTCGTTCACCCAACCTGGGCTCGAGGGGGGACACGGCTACAGAGCAAAATGGCCAGGAGGCAGCAGCTCGCGCCAGCCACTGCCAGGAAAAGGGCCCTGACTGGATGCTCGGGAAGCAGATAGTAGACCGTCGTGGCGACGAACATGACGACTCCCGCCAGCTTGAGCGAAATCCGAGGCACGAGTGCCATCATGAGATTGAGTACCAGGTGAACCATCACGATCAGTTCCATGGTGAGCCCAAGGGAGACCCCGCTAGCGGGGGGGCGTCCACGGACTTCTTCATGGAAGGAGAAGGCGATGAATCCGAGCACGAGGAATACCGCCGTGGCACTCGCATGGATGAAGAGATGCAGAAGCCTTCTCTTCATTTCTTTCTCCACACGCCATACTTGCTCAGTGGGAGGTTGGTGATGGGGTTCTTCAAATCATTCATGTCCCGGAGCTTGTAGTGGACATTGATTTTCGTGAGCGTGACGCTCTCTCCGTATCCGGCGGAGATCTCTGTTTGCGTTTTGGTGAAGGTGTGATTATTGGCGGCCCAGAGCGCTCCTCTCAGCACCATGAAGTTGTCGTAGTTGTTTGAGCTGTCCTTATTGGTGAAGAAGATCGAGCCGTCGCCGTGCTTGATGCCCGTTTTGACTGTTTGAATGATGGCCTTGTCTTTATCCCCCGTGTCTTCAAGCTTGGACTTGTATGTATCCACCGCGAAGGGAATCTGGCCAATGGCATCTGCCCAGTAGGGATATCCTTCGATACTGACGAGCAGAAAACCATCTGCCCCGTCCTTCTTGTTGTGCTTCCAGTCTCCCTCGTTCTTCCTGCCGTAACTGATGGACCATCTGTCGACGTTGGAGAAGTCGACGATGTTCTTCCAGGTGAAGTGTTTGTACGCTTGGTAGGCCGGCGAACTTTTTGTTTCGGTTCCGGGATGGACCCAGATGAGCTCTCTATAGTGATCCGCGAGCGGCTCGAACCACTGGAAGCCCTTTTCGTAGGAGTACATCTGCTTGGCTGTGAAGACCCGAAAGGGAGCGCCCTCCTTCACCGGGCTGAACGGGTTGCCTATCGCCGCTGGGTCGAGCAACATGCTATCCAGCTTGTTGGGACGTAGCGCGAACAAAGGGAAACCATTGTCCCTGGTGACGAACCAGACCTGCTTGGGCTGCTGGCCAAAACGGAAGGCCGAAGAGTCAGGACGCAGGGCGATCGAGGTCTGGTTGTTCGAGGTCGTGAAGACATAGTCCTGGCCCTCGATCTTGAAGACCTCCTCGGTGACGGTGCTCGTCTGCTGGAGGAAGGGCAGCGTCTGGAATTTGAAAGGGACCGTCTGAACGGCGGTGGGAGGAGTTCCCGATGGCTTTGCTTTCTGGGACGTGCCGGATACCGGAATCTTCAATATCTGGCCGACCTGGATGAGATCGGGATTCGGGATTTGATTGGCTTTTACGAATGCGTCGACCGTGGTCTTGTACCGTTGCGCGATCTTCGACAAAGTCTCGCCCGCCGAAACGCGATGGGTTGATGGAGTGGATGGAATCCCCATATGTTGACTCCAGGAGCGGCACAACTTGGTACCAAGCCTAGAATGGTTTCGCTGGGGAACCAAGCCTCCGACGTGAGCAGCGGGCGTCCTTCCGGCCCTCTCACCTCGTCCCGCTTCCGGGCGTATAAGAAGGATGGAAGGCCTGTGGAGGGAATGTGCTGGTGCAGAGGGGCGGAGGAGGGCCGCTGACGGGTGCCGCCAGGACTGTGCGCCGGGCCGGTGGAGAGGCGGTGCAGCCCTCTTGGGGCACACGCCTACGCCTCCGGATTTGGTCCAAATTTGGGTGCGCCGTGAAAGGTGCACGTCACCAGTGGGTGGAAGTCCCACCCGAGGAACTGTCGATGCACCTCGGAAGCCATCGGGCGGTGAAGGGGGGTGACCCTGAGCCATCCCCTCATTTTAGCAGGGGAGCAAGGGAGCGGTGTGTAGGCTGAGTGGTGCGAAAAGTAGGACGGGCGCTATTACTTCCGCGGTCATGCGCAAGCCACGCCTCAATGACCAGCAACTCCACACGTTCCTGGAGTCGCTCTTCGCGGAGGACCTGCACGCCAAACGCATTCTCTCCTTGTCCCATGCCGTCCTGGGCGTCATCCACGCGGCCAGCCTGGGGGTGCACACCATTGGAAAAGCCCTGACCTGGGCCCGGGGCACACGCAGCAAGCATGGCGTGAAACAGGTGGATCGTCTCTTGTCCAATCAGGGCATCGACGTCTGGGCGCTCTTCGCTCTGTGGGTACCGTATGTGCTGGGGCAGAGAAGTGAAGCGCTCGTCGCCTTGGATTGGACGGACTTCGACGCCGAGGTGGCGAGCCATGGACGCACCACGCCGCTGGTGTGGCTCACGGTGGAGAAGAGCGCCCTGGAGGGGATGCGCAACGACACGGAAGACTTCGTGCTCAACCGTTTGAGGGAAGTGGTGCCCGAGGGGTGCGACTCACGGTGCTGGCCGACCGGGGGTTTGGGACCAGAAATTCTACGCCCTGCTCGAGCAGCTGAAGTTCGACTATGTGGTGCGCTTCCGCCAGTGCATTCAAGTCACGACGCAGACAGGAGAGAAGAAGAGCGCGGGCGAGTGGGTGCCAGAGCCGGGCCGTACGCTATATGAGGGGATGGTTCAGGGCGTAACCCCCTCACACCCGTTCAGCGGAGTCCTTTGTCACCTTCCCCGGGCGAGGCGAGGCACGCCTCCTCATACCCCCACCGCTCCTGAGCCTCTCCTTCATCCAGCATCGCTCTCAGCTCAGCCAGGGATACGGAGGGGGGAACATCCACGGAAATCAGGCCTGGGATGTGACTGCCCTCGCTCGTACACCCTCGTTCCTCGAGGAGCTTACGGACAGTGGGCACCTCGTTCTTGTCGTAGATGATGAGCCTCAGCGTGCTGTGTCCAGAGGGACGTACGACCTTCTGGAAACGGAGCTCGCCTCCATCGGAGATGGCCGAGACGACATCTCCGAGGGCAATTCCCGTGACGAAGAAGGGGATGTTGTCGATCCGGAACAGCCCTTCTCCAACGGGGAAGGCCCAGACGCTTTCGTAGTCCGCGGGAGGGTAGTCGTCCTCGTCCTTCTCCAGCTTGAAGACAATCTTCACCATGTCATCCGTGTTCATCGGGCCCATGATGCTCATTTCCCTGGTGGGACCTTGTCGCCCTTCTTGAGATTGCAATCCCGACAGAGTACCTGGCCGTTGTCGACCTCGCTGGGACCCCCCTTCGCACTGGGGATTCTGTGGTCCACATGGGTCTCGTTCAGTGGAGGAGTGACAATTTGACCCGGGCCAAGAAGGGGGCGAAGTGAACCCCGGCCAGCGTCGCTGACGCTCCGACTGTTCCACATGGCCGGAACGGGTGTTCCACTTCGCCGGAATACGCAACGTGAGGCCAGTAGCCGAAGCCCACCTGCTGCACGAGGTTCTCGTGGCGGAAGTGCCTGGCGATGATGGACTCGCGCATGGCCCACTCCTTGGCCCGGTAGAGCGGGATGAACTTGATGGCGAGGAGCGTGCCGGAGACCAGGTCTCTCGCTCTGTAGACGGTGCCGTAGCCTCCCGCCTTGACCAGCTCCTCCACCACCGCGCCGTTGATGCTCGTACCGGGTGGAAGGTCGGGCATGTCCCTCTCGTTCATGGCGTGGCGCCCCTCGGATCATTGTCCACGTGGGTCCTCGTACCACCGGAAGGAAGGGCGTTGTTCGCGGATATGTGCACAACCTCCGGAATCAGGCAGGATAACAGAACCAAGAGCTGGCTCTCCGCTCTACCGAGCCCAGGCATCGGGTGGGCTGTGGGCGCCGTACTTATTGGTGAAACTCAGGCTTCCTCGTCTGGAAGGAGCGTTAGCAGCAACTCGTCGTCGGGCCCGAGGGGATGCCAGCCGGGTGGTGGCGGAGAATCGCGAAGCGCTGCCTTGGCTTGCTCGACGCGCTGCTCATGAGTTTCCGGTGTGTAGGTACCCCAACGGGCGAGTGCCACGGCAACCTTGAAGTGGGTGGCATCGTCCATCACTGCCGGCCAGCCGTTTGGGAGTGCTTCGGCCAGTTCACGCACGAGCTGGCCGCGCACCAACCGTGTGACGCGACGACTCCGCTCCGCCTCGGCAACCAACCCGCTGAATACCTGCACTGCCGCGATGTCATCGGGACCAAGCTCATCCGCCAGTTCCACTAGCGAGGCGGTGGGGCGCGCCTCGGCGAAGGCGGTGAGCGAATCGTAACCGCGCTCGCGCACCCTCTCATACAGGCGTGCCTTTATGTTGCCCTCCCAGGAACGGTCCTCACTCGTCTTCCTCTCCAAGGAGGTGAGGCTCAGGCTTCGTCGTCGGGCAGGAGCGTCAGCAGCAACTCGTCGTCGGGCCCGCGCGGGAGCCAACCGGGCGGTGGTGGCGTGGCACGAAGCGCTGCCCGAGCTTGCTCGACGCGCTTCTCATGGGTTGTTGGGGTAAGGGAACTCCACAATCCGATTGCCTTGGCAACCTTGAAACGGTTGGCGTCATCCATAACGGTCGGCCAGCCGTTTGGGAGACATGCCCACAGTTCACGCACGAGTTGTCCGCGGACAAGGCGTGTGACCCGATGGCTTCGCTCCGCCTCGGCAAGCAACCCTCTGAACACCTGCACCCCGGCGACGTCGTCCTTGCCAAGCTCCTCTGCCAGCGCCACCAGCGAAGCGGTCGGGCGCGCATCTGCGAAGGCGGTGAGCGAGTCGTAGCCCCGCTCGCGGACCCGTTCGTACAGGCGCACCGTCCAGTTGCCCTCCCAGGAACGTCCG
Organism: Archangium lipolyticum; assembly: GCF_024623785.1. Classification (NCBI taxonomy): domain Bacteria; kingdom Pseudomonadati; phylum Myxococcota; class Myxococcia; order Myxococcales; family Archangiaceae; genus Archangium; species Archangium lipolyticum. Next base: position 115,994 of record NZ_JANKBZ010000011.1, on the reverse strand, counting down.
TCGGTCATCACCTTCTCCAAGGAGTGAAATTCATCGGGATGTCGTAGAACTTCATACGATCCGCGACGATGTCCATGACCTCGTTCCGCGTCAACATCCGGCCAGCTTCAACCTCGGCGTCGCGCAGCGTCTTCATGAGCATCCGGTTCCATTCACCCGGCCATGTGCGCCCCAGCTTCCAGTTGCCGCCACCGTGAATGGCCTCGTGTTTCGCCTGCTCCAGCTTGACGCAGAACTCGTCGATATCCATCTCGCCGGTGAAGCCGCGCCTCTCGAACCACTCGCGGAACTCCTTCGGCATGACGTGGTGCTGTGGCGGCTCGGCCATGCCTGCCCCGGTTTTGCCCGTCTCGTGCATGGCCCTCACCTCGGGTCCATCGCCCAGCGCCTCGCGCACGCCCTTGGGTAGCTCGTTGTGCGCCTGCGCCAGCATCACCTGGCCCGCCTGAACCCGCACGGCGGCGCTGACGACGGGCAGGGAGAGCACGCCCGCGCGCACCAACTGGTGCACCAGTTCCACCCACTCGGCGGACGCGACAATCCGCGTGCCCATCATCACGCCGTCGCCGCCAACCGCCAGGCCGATGCCGACCAGGGCGGGAGCGGACGGAGGCACCGAGGGCAGCGAAAACCTCATGGTCGAGAGCATGGTGACGGTCTCGATGGCCTCCTTGAGCAGCAGCACCTTCTGGAGGCTTTCCGCCGCCACGTGCATTCTCCCCACGGTGGCCGTGAATTCGTCCGTGAGATGGCCTACCAGCGGCGGCACGTCTTGCGCCGCGGCCTCCACCAGCTCGTGCTCCCGGGAGGAGAGCGCCGTCATGGCGGGCTGGAGCATCTCCTGCCTGCGCCACATGTCCGCGAAGAGCGTCTCCACGGGTAGAGGTGCTGTCTGAGCGCGACGTCGGCGAGGGTGAGGAAGTCGAGCCAGACGGCGAGCAGGAGCGAGCCCATCATGGAGGCTTCAAGCCGTGGGCCGGCGAGGCGCAGCAGGGCGAGTTGCATGTCCGGGTCCTCCACCTCCGAGGCGGTGTTGGCGAGCCGGGTGGCGGCGGCGAGCTGGGCGTCCATCCACCGCAGTTGCTGGACGCCGTAATCGACGTAGCGGAGGAAGACGCCGTTGCCGCTGGCGAGGCCACGCCCACTGGCCTTGAGCTTGGAGAGTTCTGCGGAGATACGGCGGGTGGAGCCAGATACGTCGAGAACGGCACTGCGAAATACCAGCTGGGCCGCGAGGGAGCTCTGCCGCGCGACTCTCTCTCGAGAGGCCTCGTGCCAGTCCTCTGACCTGGCGCCCGAACGAGGGGTGAAGACGAGAGGGTCGGTCTGGCCTGTGTCCAGGCGCTCGACCCGGGAGGCAGTGCCACACCCGAAGAGGAGAACCATCATCACAGCCGTGCAGCACAGCTTCATGGGGATTCCTCCCGGCCATCCCTCCATGGGTAGCCAGTCCGGAAGAATACCGATTGGGTAAAGCAATCCCCGGGACAGGGTTCACGGGAAGGTCACGTTGCCGAGGGTGACAAGCCGGCCTCCGTTCTCGTCCCACAACTTGAGGGTGAAGGTGCCCCGCGCCTCCTGCGCCCAGAGCTCGGACGAAGATGCTCAGCAGCGGCAGGAGAGTAGGGCTCACGCCGCCGTCCTGCCTGGTGTGCCCGGCTGATACCGGCGCCGGCAGGTGCCGCCACCGCAGCGGTATGGCTCGACCAAGAGGTGAAACTCAGGCTTCCTCGTCAGGAAGGAGCGTGAGCAGCAACTCGTCGTCGGGCCCGAGCGGACGCCAGCCGGGCGGCGGTGGCGTGGCACGGAGCGCTGCCATGACCTGATCGGCACGCTCTCGGTGGGTTTCTGGGGTATAGGCAAACCAAGAGCCGAGCGCCTCAGCGACCTTGAAACGGTTGGCGTTGTCCATCACAGCCGGCCAGCCTTCGGGGAGGCTCTCGGCGAGTTCTCGTACGAGCACATCGCGCACCAAATGCGTGACCTGCTTGCGCCGCTCTGCCTCGGCGAGCAATCCACTGAACACCTGCACCGCAGCGACGTCGTCCTTGCCAAGCTCATCGGCCAGCACGTACAGCGGGACGGCAGGGCGTGCCTCGGCGAAGGCGGTGAGCGAATCGTAACCGCGCTCGCGGACCCGCTCATACAGGCGAGCCCTGATGTTCCCCCGCCAAGCACCTCCGTCACTCATCGCCCTCTCCCGGAAACGAAGTTCATCGGGATTTTATAGTCCCTCATGTTCTTTGCGACGATGCGCAGGACTTCATTCCGCGTCAACATGCGGCCTGCCTCACTCTCGGCTTTACTCAGCCTATCCATGATCATCCGGTTCCATTCACCCGGCCATGTGCGCCCCAGCTTCCAGTCGCCACCGCCATGTATTGCCTGGTGGTGTGCCTGCTCCAGTTTGACGCAGAACTGATCGATGTCCATCTCGTCGGTGAAGCCGCGCTTCTCGAACCATTCGCGGAACTCCTTCGGCATGACGTGGTGCCGCGGCGGCTCGTTCATGCCGGCCCCCGCACTGCTCGTCACGTGCATGCCCCGCACCTCGGGCCCATCTCCCAGTGCTTCGCGCACGCCCCTGGGCAGCTCACCGTGTGCCTGCGCCTGCATCGCCTGTCCGGCCTGAATCCGCACGGCGGCGCTGACGACGGGCAGGGAGAGGACGCCCGCGCGCACCAGATGGCGCACCAGTTCCACCCACTCGGCGGAGACGACAAGGCGCGTGCCCATCATCACGCCGTCGCTGCCAACCGCCAGGCCGATGCCGACCAGGGCGGGAGCGGACGGAGGCACCGAGGGCAGCGAAAACCTCATCGTCGAGAGCATGGTGATGGACTCGATGGCCTCCTTGAGCAGCAGCAACTTCTGGAGGTTCTCCGCTGCCACGCGCATTCTCTCCACGGTGGCTGCGAACTCGTCCGTGAGGTGGCCTACCAGCGGGGGCACGTCTTGCGCCGCGGCCTCCACCAGCCCGTGTTCCCGAGAGGAGAGCGCCGTCATGGCGGGCCCGAGCATCTTCTGCCTGCGCCACATGTCCACGAAGAGCGTCTCCACGGGGTAGAGGTGCTGTCTGAGCGCGACGTCGGCGAGGGTGAGGAAGTCGAGCCAGACGGCGAGCAGGAGCGAGCCCATCATGGAGGCTTCAAGCCGTGGGCCGGCGAGGCGCAGCAGGGCGAGTTGCATGTCCGGGTCCTCCACCTCCGAGGCGGTGTTGGCGAGCCGGGTGGCGGCGGCGAGCTGGGCGTCCATCCACCGCAGTTGCTGGGCGCCGTAATCGACGTAGCGGAGGAAGACGCCGTTGCCGCTGGCGAGGCCACGCCCACTGGCCTTGAGCTTGGAGAGTTCTGCGGAGATGCGGCGGGTGGAGCCCGATACGTCGAGAACGGCACTGCGAAATACCAGCTGGGCCGTGAGGGAGCTCTGCCGCGCGACTCTCTCTCGAGAGGCCTCGTGCCAGTCCTCTGGCCTGGCGCCCGAACGAGGGGTGAAGACGAGAGGGTCGGTCTGGCCTGTGTCCAGGCGCTCGACCCAGGAGGCAGTGCCACACCCGAAGAGGAGAACCATCATCACAGTCGTGCAGCACAGCTTCATGGGGATTCCTCCCAGCCGCCTGAGCCATCCCCTCATTTTAGCAGGGGAGCAAGGGGGCGATGTGTAGGCTGAGTGGTGCGAGAAGTAGGACCGGCGTGATTACTTCTGCGGTCATGCGCAAGCCTCGCCTCAATGAACAACAGGTCCACGATTTCCTGGAGTCGCTCTTCGAGGAGGATCTGCACGCCAAGCGCATTCTCTCTTTGTCCTATGCGGTCCTGGGCGTCATCCACGCGGCCGGCTTGGGGGTGCACATCATTGGAAAAGCCCTGGCCTGGGCCCGGGGCACACGCAGCAAGCATGGCGTGAAACAGGTGGACCGGCTCTTGTCCAATCAGGGCATTGACGTCTGGGAGCTCTTCGCCCTGTGGGTGCCGTATGTGCTGGGGCAGCGCAGCGAGGCCGTCGTCGCCCTGGACTGGACGGACTTCGACGCCGATGGGCACGCGACGTTGGTGGCCTCGCTGGTGGCGAGCCATGGACGCACGACGCCGCTGGTGTGGCACACCGTGGAGAAATCCGCGCTGGAGGGGATGCGCAACGACACGGAAGACTTCGTGCTCAACCGACTGCGGGAGGTGGTGCCCGAGGGGGTGCGGCTCACGGTGCTGGCTGACTGGGGTTTTGGAGACCAGAAGTTCTACGCCTTGCTCGAGCAGTTGAGATTTGACTATGTGGTGCGCTTCCGCCAGTGCATTCAAGTCACGGATGAGAAAGGAGAGAAGAAGAGCGCGGGCGAGTGGGTGCCGGAGTCGGGCCGTGCGCTGCGATTGGAGGGGGCGCGAGTCACGCAGGACGAGGCCCCCGTGGCCGCGGTGGTGTGCGTGAGGAAGAAGGGAATGAAGGAAGCCTGGTGTCTGGCGACGAGTCTCAAGGAGGCTACGGCGGCCTTCGTGGTGGGGCTGTATTCCAAGCGCTTCCGGACGGAGGAGACGTTCCGGGACATGAAGGACTTGTGCTTCGGAATGGGCCTGTCCTGGGTGAAGGTGCGCTCGACGGAGAGACGGGACCGGTTGCTCCTGGTGAGCGCGCTGGCCTGTGCGCTACTGACCCTGTTGGGCGCGGCGGGAGAGAGCCTGGGAATGGAGCGCTACCTCAAGGCCAATACGGTGAAGACGCGGACCTACTCTCTCTTCAGGCAAGGCTGCGAATACTACCAGGCCATTCCCATGATGCCCGAAGACACGCTTCTGCCCTTGATGGCTCGATTCGTTGAATTGCTGGCCGAACAATCCGTTTTCCGGGAAGTTTTCGGTCCAATATGAGGGGATGGCTCAGCTCCGCGACACTTCCCCTGGATACTGGCATCAATCCAAGCGTCGCGTGTCGGACTCCGCACTCACCAGTGCCGTCAACTCGGCTTGGAACTTCGGGTTTGCCCAAATCCGCTCAGCAAGTTCAATCAGCATCGCAGGGCAGTCCTGTGGCGTCGAAGAACGCGGTGCGGAAATTGGCCACTGATGGAAACGGGATCAGGAAAAACTCGAAGTTGATCACGTCCATCCCCGCACCGCCTAGGCGATCCTTCAGAAGATCCATCACCTCCTGCACGCGGGCGTCGAACAGTTTCTTGAATTTCGCCTCGACCTGTTCAGGCGGGAGTTTTTGCAACTCCTTGTACTTCGTGAAATCAAATCCCACGAAGCAGGCAAAGACGTCCCGTCTCTGAACTTGCTGCTGTTCGTATGGATCCAGGTAGCGAAGCAATGCATCCTTGAGCATTGCGTGCTCATCGCCCAATCCCCTGTGGTCACGGGCGATCTGGATCTCTCGCTCCTGCATGCCTGTGTCTTGGATCCGAGCGCATCCACAGAGGAGGGTCCGCTAGGCTGCGGAGAACCTGTGCTCCCGGTCATTGAGGGAGAGCGGCTCTTTGTACTTCCTTCTGAGATGTGCGCGGGCTTGTTTCTCGGAAGGTAGAGCGGGCACTCTCGGCAACGTTCCGTCCCGAGACGCGCCCCAGTCAGGGACGTAAAGGCAGGGGACGCAAACACCAGGGACGTAATCAAACGGACGCCCCCGAACGCAGGCGAACACTTGGGTCCGATGGGCACGAGCCGCAAACGCTCGTTTCCAGAGGAGAAACGGGTCGGTAGGACAGAGGAATCGAACCTCCCAGGGACATGTCTCCATGCCCCCCACCGGTTTTGAAGCTTGGTCCTGCTCCCTCTGAAAACCCCATGGAATATGTGCCTTGTACGTAAGTTGTACGTAGGTGCAGGTTGTACGTAGCCGGGGGTCGTTGCAATGCCGAAGTGGACGGGAAGCTGGGCCGGTGGCCGGACGTACCAGAACAAGGAGGGGGAGACGGTCTACCAGCTGGAGCGCTCGGTGTCGGGCGTGAGGTACAGCATCAAGCTCGAGGTCGGGAGTGAACGTGCCGCTCTGGCGGAACTGGCCCTCTTTGATCGGGACCCCGTTGGTTATCGAGCCCAGGTCCAGTCCGCAGGTGCTCCACAGGGGAGTGCCGTGTTCCTGGACGCCGAGACCGTTCAGGGCTTCCTGCTGCACCTGGCGAGCAAGGAGCGGAGTGGGGGCTACCGGCGTGATGCGCGAACCTACCTGTCTCAGTGGGCTGAGGTACTGGCTCGCAGGGACTTGAGGACAGTCACCCTGCTGGAGCTGCGCCGCGCGCTCAGTCAATGGTCCACGGCCAGGAAGATGCGGATCATCACGCTCAAGAGCTTCTTCTCGTGGCTCCGGGAGGAGGATCGCATCAAGGCCAGCGAGGACCCCACGCTGGCGCTGAAGGTCCCTCCTGCGGTCGCGGAGAAGGGCGTGCGGACCAAGGGCTACACCATGGCGCAGGTGGAAAAGCTGTATGCGGCCGTGAACTCCCAGGTGGTCAGGGACGTACTGTGCCTGAGAGCCAAGACCGGCATGCACAACTCGGAGATTGAGCGCTTGGCGTCCGGGAAGGGGGAACTGCGTGTCATCAACGACCCTTCGGGTATCGCGGGTACCGCGCGCTTCCTGCACAAGAACGGCCGCGTCCACATCATCAGCCTGGATGCCCAGGGGTTGGCCGCGGCACAGCGGCTCCAGGCGAGGGGGGCGGCACCGGGCAGGAATACCGTCCGGGAGTCCATCGGGTACGCGTCGGTGCGCGCAGGCCAGTCGCCGCTCAACCCCGGCGAACTCCGACACAGCTTCGCGACGTGGGCAAAAAACGAGGGCACGGTAGTGAAGGCGACTCGGGGTGGCGTGCCGTTGGACGTTGTCGCTTCCGTACTTGGCCATCAGTCTTCCCGGACGACCTCGAAGTTCTACGACGGAACCGAGGTCCCGCCGCTGATTGCCATCCCCCTCAAGCTGTACCACCCGCAGGACCCGGTAGCGATGCAGCCGAGGTCAGGCTCCGCCGGTCAGGGGTAGGGCGAGGATGGCGGTACGGAGGCCGGTGGCTTTGCGCTGACTCCGGTTTCTCATCGGGCGCTTCTGCTCCTGTGTCGGCTGATGAATGCTGAGAGCTTCGATGCTCTCCACGGTGACCATCACCCGGCGGCCGAGCTTACTGGCTCGTCGTAGCTGTCCTTCCTTGAGGTACTTGAAGACCTGGGTGCGACCGCAACCCAATCGAGTGGCCGCCTCCTCCACGGAGAGCGCGATGGGATCGGGGACTGCGAGCTGGCGTTTGAGTTCTGCGACTGCGGCGCGGAGGTGGCGGACCTCCTCACGGAGTTCGAGGAGAAGGGCAATCTCCTCGGCTTTCTGCTGAGACAAGACTTCACCGATGCGCCGGGGCACGCCGGCGCCTTCGCTGCGAAGCGCTGACCCATCAGGTGCGGCGTTGCGCCGCGAGGTCAGCCATCGGGTTCGAAGGGCGCCCCGGCCTTGCTACCGGAGCGTGGCACTCCCTTCGTTTCGTCCACTGCTGCCATGTGCCGAGGTCGGCGGTGCCTTCCTCGCGCTGAGAGTTAGCGGGTCCGGCCGTGCCGCCGGAGTGCCGCAGCCTGCATCGCAGGCCCTCGGTTGACGGCCTGCCCGCGTTTCACGGGAGGCACGTCGTTCCGTGGGATTAACCAGGTCACGAAGGGCGTGCCAGCCAAAAAAGAGGCGCCGAAAATGCTAACCGGTGCCTCCCCTCCTCGAGCTGCGGAGCTAATTCCAATCGCTATGGGCCCCGACGTCGTACGGCCTACTACCGCTGCCATACGAGTTGCGGCTGTACGAGCCGACATCGTTCAGCTCCGCGGCAAGAATGGACAGCACGGCCGCCAGGATCCGACATGCGACGCGCGACTGGATGAGCTTGCGAAGGATCATTCGCAATACCATGGGCTCTCTCCTTTCGCCTGCCAGCGCTGGCAAGGCTTCGGGTTGTTCATCTGCGAAAGGGGAGAAGCAGTTCGAGGAAGACCGTGGTTCTATGGGCTTGGGGGCGTCGGTCCCTCGCGCTTGGCATCCGCCTCGGCCTTCGCCAGTAGGCGGGTGAGGTGGGTAGCGCGTTGACCCGCCGTCCACGGGCGCAGGCGGACGTCGGGATCGCCGAGTTCGTTCTCGGGCACGCTGTTATGCGGAGCAAGGAGCTCGCCTGGATCCGCCTCGCATCTGAGCACCCGGCGAATGTTCTCGAGGCGAGCGTTTATGAGTAACAAAAAGGCGTTGATTGCTAGCGGCGTTTGCGCAGCCGTTTCTTCGCTGCCCAGGGACTTCATGGCCAAGAGCTCGGCGAGATTTGCCGCTCCAGTCAGGGCCTCTTCGATCAATGAAAGTTCTCCGGAAAGCGACAGCAGCAGAGTGCCTTCGCCGTTCGGAGGCGGGGGCTGAGCGCAGTCGATGACGGTCAATTCGGTCATGGGTTGGTCCTCCGCCTCCGCAGGTGTACGGAGGGCAGCAAGAGCCCCGCGTGCGCGCGTGCGGCAGGGCAGCGCGCCAACGGGGGGGACGACGGTGAGAGGGATGACGGCGGGAAGGCGGCTCGCTCCGGGCGGCGCACCGTCGCGGAGCTGAGTGCCTCTGACCCTTATACCGCTGCTGCGCGCTCCTCTTCGGAGCGCAAGCCCCTTCGAGGATGGACGCGTCCGGTCCAAAGCGTCAGGGGTTCGTGCTGCCGGACTCCAGCTTCTAGAGCAGGCGGCCAATCGTCACGACTTGCCTCCGGTACGAGGGCTGCTCAACGTGAGCGGTGCAGTACGCCCAGTAGTTGCCAGTGCAAGCCCGCGTCCCGTGCGCCGCACGGGCTCGCCTTGAGGGGGCTTGGACATAGGGGCCGCGAGCTTCACCGCCGCCCTGCTTGTTGCGCCGACGAGCCGTTGCACTCGTCCGTTCGCGCCCTGGCCGCCCATTGCCTCACAGCCAAGATGATGCGCCCGCGCAGTACGCGGACAGTCGAGGTACGTGAGGCACGCACAAGGAGGCCCTGATGTCTAGGGCAAGCACATGACCGCAAATCGCACTTTCAAAAATTTTCGAGGACTTCTGAATGAAAACCGCAGTGCGAAAATCGAACTTCATCCGCCGCTTCCAGGGTCCGGGTGACGGCTCTGGCATTGTCTGCTTCAAGTTCTGGGAGCTCGTCCCGGCGATGGGCTGCCCCTTCCGGTGCAGCTACTGCTTCCTCCAGGGCCTGCCGCCCTTCCGCTTCAAGCCGGAGACGCTGTACGGCCTCGTCTACACCAACGTCACGGACATGGTGGGCGAGGTGGACAAGTGGCTCAAGGACCCCATCCCTAAGATGCTCGTAACCGTTCACCAGCTCAGGTGGTGAGAGCGATCTGAGGCCCGGGCGCGGAGGGTAGGAGAGAAGGCCCGTGTTGGCCCCGGCGGTGAGCGGCGAGGGAGTCGGTCAGGAAGGCGAGCACGTCGCGGCCCTGCAACTTGAGGGTGACAGTGGCGGTGAAGATTCGCTCCACAAAGCGGCTGCCCTCCACGCTCTGCGTTCCGAAGGACGTCTTCCTGTACATGACGGCGTGCCGGATGCAGCGCTCACCGAAGTTGTTGGTGGGCTCCAGGCCCGGCACATCGACAAACGTCCACAGACACTTCTCCAAGCGCAGCATTTCCCGGGCCATGCCGGCCGTCTTCTTCTCCGCCCGCTGTGCCGCCTCGCGCAGCAATTGGCCGACTTTGCTTTCCACCTCGCGCATGCGCTTTTCGAATTCCTCGCGTGCCAGGGTGCCGTCGCGCACGCGATGGTACCAATCGAAGAATCGGTTGCGCTCGTGCATGAGTTTCTGGCCTATCTCTCCGCCACGGCCGCCCCTGTCGATAAAGCCCTGGAAGTCACGTGTGAGGTGTGCCCAGCACAGCTGCCGCAGCCCTGCATCCACCCACTCGTAGCCGCTCCACCTGTCGCTGGTGAGAAAGCCCGCGAAATCCTCGCCGAGCAGATGGCGGGCCACCTTGCCGCCGCGGATGGGGGCGATGTGGAACACCACCACCAGCGCCGTGGCCACCACCCACAGCCAGGCACGCGCGGCCCGGCCCCCCTCTCGTCCCTGTGCGAAACTTGTCTCGTCGGCGTTGACCGCCTCCGCGGCTCGCACGGAGGCGAGGGCTTCGGTCGCCGCTGGCGCGAGCGCGTCCGACATCTCTGCCTCCAGGTTACTGACACTGCCCAGCGACAACTCCACCCCCACCATGTCGGACAAGGCGTCCTTCACCAGCCGCTTGGACAGGCGGTACTTGCCCACCAGCAGCGAGGCGAGCGCCGCGAGCCTGTCACCAAACGCGCTGCGCGCGTGCGCGGGCACCTCCCCGCGCGTCACCACCCCGCACTCCGGACACTGCACTGCATGGCAGCGGTACTCGGTGACAAGGGCTGACAGGGGCGGCACCTCCACCACCTGGTGCCGCCGCGGCGCGCTGTCGCGCCCCTGCAACCGTCGCTTGCAACCCCGGCACTGCTGGGGCACCAACTCCACCACGTGCTGCACTTGCTCGGGCGGCAGCAGCGCGCGCTCATGCTTCTTGTGGCCGGGCTGTCCACCGGCACGTCGTCCCGTGGGCTTCTTGGCCTGGCGCGGCGTGCCGGGTGCGTCCGAGGAGGGCGGCTTGGAAGAGTTGCTCGAGTTGAGCCCCAACCGCTCCTCGAGCTGTCGATTCTTCTCGCGCAGCTGTCGATTCTCCTCGCGCAAGCTCTCGTTCTCCGCCTCCAACTGCGCGAGACGCGCCAGCGCTGCTTCCAGCCGCTTCTCCAACTGCGCTATCTGCACGTCTCGGGCATCCACCTGCACCATGCCCTGGCTACACCACGCCAGACGTCATCTTGTCCAGCGCCACTTCTGCGGTTACGTCGTGCCCGTCTCCTCTTCAACCAAGCCCATTCGGTGAACGGTTACAGATGCTCATCGTGGGTGAGCTCCAGGACGGGCTCGTCTTCGACCCGGCCTACAAGAAGGTGAATGGCACGCCGCTGACGCACCTGCTTGTTCCACGCTTCGCTGCGCAGACGCGCCACCGGCTCATCTTCCTCACCAAGGCCACCACGATTGAGCACGCCCTCGAGCTGTCGCCCACACCCCAGGTGGTGTTCTCCTGGTCGGTGAACGCCGAGTACATCGGGACTACCTTTGAGCATGGGGCCCCGCCGCCGTCGGAGCGCTTCGAGGCCGCACGCCGGATGAAGGAGGCGGGCTGGCCTATCCGCTTCCGGTTGGACCCGATGGTGCCGTACCCGGGCTGGCAGGAGGGGTACGCGGAGGCCATCGAGCGCATCAACGCGCTGGAGCCGGATATGGTGACGCTGGGGGCGCTGCGGGCCACATTGCCCAAGTCCCTGCGCAGCGCCGCCAAGAAGAACGGCCGGGACGCCAGCATCTTCGACTACCTCGGTGAGGAGCGCGACGCCTCGGGCTTCAAGTACCGCGTGCCCTTCGAGACGCAGGTGGAGATGTTCCGCTTCGCGCTCGAGCGCCTCGCGCCCCGGGTGGTGCCGGCCCTCTGCAAGGAGGACGTGGGGCTGTGGCGTCGGCTGGGCCTCAAGTTCCAGGGCTGTCACTGCCTGCTGGGCGGTCAGGATGCGCTGGTGGAGGGGGCAGCCAAGCAGGTGGTGCGCCGGTTGTCACCGGGCATGCCCAGCCCCGGTACAGCCCCTGGGTCGAGCGAGGAGCCGCTCGCGGATGCTCCCGCCGTGCCCGGTAGCGCCAGCCAGGAAGGGGAGGGGGTGCGCTGCCCTCCCGCTGAGGGGGCGGCCTGTGCGCATGCGCAGCTGCCGCCGGGGCCGTCCGAGGATGGTTCCGCCGCGGTTGCTTCCGACGCCATGGGCTCGTCCGTGCCGAAGGAAATACCCTCAGTTTCCATTGAAAATTCGGGGGCTTACGAGAGTGGGCAGCACCTCACTCAGGGGTCGGAGTTCGCGGTTGATGCGGCGGCGGAACCAAATCCGCACGAGAGGCCCCCTCCCGATGGCGGCGGTCAGCTGGAGGGCTCGGTTGGGCACCGGGACCTCCGGGAGCCCAGGAGGGGTGGGGGCGCACGGGGAGGGCTCAGGTCCTGGACGGCTGCGGAGGTGACCCGTACGACGCCCGCCGACGTGCCGTGGATCGCGCGTCCGTGGGTGGCCGAGGGATCGCTCACTCTCGTTGACGGCAAGCCGAAGGTGGCCGGCAAGTCCACCTGGCTAGCGCATATGATCAAGCACGTGCTCGCGGGCACGGAGTTCCTCGACGAGCCCACCACGCACACGCCCGTAATGCTCCTCACCGAAGAGCGCCCCATTTCCTTCCGGCGCATGCTGGAGCGCGTAGGGCTCGATCATTCCACCGACCTGCATCTCTACTTCTACCAGGACGTGCGACGCCTCCCCTGGGATGCGTTGGTAAAGCACACGGTCGACAAGTGCCGGGCGGTGGGAGCGCGGCTGCTCATCATCGACACGCTGGCCCAGTTCAGCGGCATCTCGGAGAGCTCGAGCCGCAACGCCCTGGAAGCCGTCCGGCCTCTTCAGGCCGCCGCGGAGCAGGGGTTAGGCGTCGTAGCCGTCCGCCACGAGCGCAAGAGCGGCGGGGGCGTGGGGGACTCCGGCCGCGGTAGCTCGGCACTCACCGGGGCGGTGGACATCATCGTGGCCCTCCAGCGGCCACCCAATCACACGGGGCAGGTTCGCATCATCCACGCCCTTTCCCGTTATGAGGAGACGCCGTCCACCTTGACCATCGAGCTCCGGGACGAGGGCTACGTCGTGCGCGAGGGATTCGACGTGGGAGTCCAGGAGGTCGAGCGCGCCCTCCTCCTCGCGGTGCCCGACACCGAAACGGACGCGAAGACGGCCGACGAGTTGATGGCGGAGACGGACCTGAAGAAGACGACCGTGCGCGAGGCGCTGGCCCGGCTGGTGAAGGAGGGCAAGCTGTCGCAGTCGGGCACGGGTCGTAAGAACGAGCCGTACCGGTACTGCCAGCCGAGCGGCCACCCCGTACAGTAGGACTCGGCAGCATCACCCGCTGAGAACCGGGCCAGCGAGATCTACGAGGCGAAACTCAAGGTCTCGCTGGTCGTCCTCTCCGGACGGACCAGAGGGCGGGCAGGTGCCCCGCGAGCCAATAGCCATAGCCGGGCAGGCGAGGATGTTCCCGCGGAGATCAAACATGAAAGTAGTTATGTCATTGGGGCGTTTTAGGTCAGATTGTCTACATTGTTTATGTAATTAGGCACCCAATTTCGGGGGCATTTCTGATGCGGACACCTGGAGCCATTGAATCTTACGTGACGAGTTTCGCGCTGCCCCGCGACATGCGCTCGCGACTGGATGACCTGCGACTGGCCCGAGCCCAACGCGACGGTGGTGCACCGCCGCCCCTGCGCTCCCTCATCCTGGAAGGGCTGGAGGGACTCCTGGCGCGTGAACTGGATGATGTGAAGCGATGATGCCGGACCAGTGGCGGACAGCATTCCGACAACACCTACAACCGAAAAAAGAAACGGGCCCCAGCGGTTCCCACCCACTAGGGCCCATGAGGAATTCACAAAATGCACTCCCATTCTAACTCGAACAGCACTGATTCGTCGGCTTCGCCGCGCACCTTCGAGGTGGCGCTCACTCGCGCCAAGACGGACAAGGAGAACTTCTACCGGCTGCACGTCACCGCCGACCAACTCTTCAACTTCTTCGAGATGCACGGCCACCCAGTTGGGGAGAAGGAGACCGCCGCGCGGAATTTCAAGAAGGTGGACGGCGACCATTTCCCCATGAGCGGGTGGGTGCCCGCCACGGTGGCTCCTGGCGGTCGGCTGGAGGACCGATTCGTTCACGAGGTTCAGGTTCTGGTCTTGGACTTCGACAACAAGGACCCGACGACGCAGGAGCCGCTGCCGGAGGAGGAGCGCGTCAACATCGAAGACATCAAGGCTCAACTGCCGTACGCCGGCCTCATTCACACCAGTCGCAGCCACACGCCCGAGGTGCCCGCGTTCCGCGTCATTCTCCCGCTGAAGGAGGGCCTCGTCCCGGCCGACTTCGCGCGCCTGTGGGCCTACTTCTTCGAGAAGACTGGCCGCAAGGCGGATGCGAAGTGCAAGAACCCCTCGCGCATGTACTACCTGCCGCGCTGCACCCAGGATGCGAAGGACAAGGGCTGGCCGGTGATGAAACGCCTCGACGGGCCGTTGCTGAGCCTCGCTGACGTGCCTGCGGACTTCACTGCACCTGCACCATTGTTGGGTACGAGCATGACCTCGGGGCGGGGCAACCATCTCTGGTCGGTGGAGAAGAGGCAGGGGGCACATCGGGCGCCGCCCCCCGTGCGGGAACTGGAGCGCAAACTTGAACTCTTCCGCGAGGAGCCGGTGACGCGCGCCATGCTGGAGGGCAAGTTGCCCCTCACCCGGGACGCCTGGCGCTTCATGGCCGACAACCTCGCGGTCGTACTCTACGAGTACCGCGAGGCGGGCTTCGAACGGGGCCTCGACCTCTTCCACGAGATGAGCCGAACGGACAACCGGTCGGGCCACGGCTACGACCCGCGCAGTTGCCATGCTCAGTGGCAGGACTCAGCCCGGCGCGCGCTGGCAGTTGGCGGTGAGGAGGAGGCTCATCTCTTCGTCAGCTACGAGAAGCTGGAGCTCCACGGTGTGCCCGCCGAGTTCTGCGAGGAGGGCCGAAAGGTAGCGCGCGCTCCTGCGGCCTGGGTGCTCAAGCGCTATGCACAGGAGAGGGAAGAGGAATACGAGAACGAGAAGGCTGATCCACTCGCGCTCTTCCGGGCTGACATCGAGAAGAACGCGATCGAGGCAGTTCAGGCTGCCATGGAGAACGACGAGTTGCTCCTCGCTTTGGCCCGCCTGGGGAAGCGGGACGCTGTCGGGTGCGAGCGCCTCAAGATGCAGCTGCGTGGCGCCAATGTTCCGGCGAAAGACATCACCGGCCTCTTCAAGGTTGCCCAGGCCATGCAACGCACCGCGGCCAAGTCCATGCCCAAGACGGTGAGTGTCAGCCGCCTGCCTTCTATCCAGGTGAATGACCGGCAACTGCGGGAGGTGGTGGCGAATGCGTGTGATGCGCTGGTCAATGCCAACATACCGCCCGTCGTCTTCCTGCGCGATGGGAACATGGTTCGCCTCAACATGAGCGGGGCGAGTCCCTCTCTGGAGGAGTTCACCGAGAAGTCGCTGCCGCTGCGGCTGAGCGAGGTGGCCAACTGGCTGGAGGTAAAGGAGGGGAAGACGGAGGAGAACGATAAGGAGAACGCTGTCTATCCCCCCACCTTGGTGGTGACCAGCGTGTTGAGCACACCTCCGCCGGAGCTGCCGGTGCTGGAGAGCGTGCGTACCACCCCCTTCTTCGGGGCGGACGGGCAGCTCATCACCTCGCCTGGCTACTACGCTCTTCAGCGGTCCTTCCTCGTGGAATACGGGGGCTTGGTGGTGCCCGTCATCTCGTCGCAGCCCACGGAGGAGGAGGTGAAGGTCGCCCTCCACCTGCTCGCAGTGGAGCTCCTGGGCGACTTCCCCTTCGACTTGCCCGCGGACAAGGCCCACGCGCTGGCTCTCGTCCTTCTGCCCTTCGTGCGCGACATGGTGGACGGCAACACGCCGCTGCACATCATCGAGGCCCCGGAGGCAGGCAGCGGCAAGAGTCTGGTGGGTGATGTAGCGAGCCTCATCGCCACGGGCGCGTTGATGCACTACCGTCCCTTTCCGGTGCGCGAGGAGGAGCAGGAGAAGACCATCTTCACGGCACTACGTGCCGGCGGGCCCTTCATGGCCTTCGACAACGTGAAGGGCGGGCTCGACAGCCCCGCCCTGGAGAGCGCCCTCACCAGTGACACGGTGAAGAGCCGCCTGCTGGGCGGCAACACCGAGGGGACGGCGCGCAACCGTGCGGTGTGGCTGGTGGCCGCCAACAACGTCCGCCTCAGCCGCGACTTGGTGCGCCGCTCCGTGCGCATTCGTCTGGATGCGAAGATGGAGAATCCCGAGGAGCGCGCGAGCTTCCGCCACCCGGATTTGAAGCGGTGGGTGAAGGAGAATCGCGGGCAGCTCGTCCATGCGGCGCTCACGATGGTGCAGAACTGGGTGGCGCACGGTCGGCCGGCGGGTACGGCCAAGTCCCGTGGCTCGTTCGAGAGCTGGAGCCGGGTGCTAGGCGGCATCCTGGAGGCTGCGGGGGTGGAAGGCTTCCTCGACCCCGCCGCCACCCTGGCCAACGCGGATGTGAAGGGGGACGAGCGGCGTGCGTTCGTGGAGCAGTGGGCCGAGCAGTTCGGAGAGCAGCCGGTGAGCGCCCGGCAGTTGCTGGATGCGATTTGTGCCCCGCCCGTGGACAATGGGTACGGGGAGCGAGTGCCGCCGAAGGAGCTTGAGTACCTCGCTTCAGTGCTGGCCCAGGGCTCGGTGGCCGGGCGTAGCGTGAAGCTGGGCCTGTGGCTGAACGAGAACCGCAGCAAGGTGGTGGGCGACTACCGGATCGAGGAGGGGCCCCGGGACCCGCGTCAGAAGGTGAATCGCTTCATCCTGGCGAGGGTGAAGGGAGATGTGGTGGGGGCCACGGGCTCGCTGGACACGGCTCCGGTGGTGTCCAACGGTACGGCCCAGCAGCCCCAAGAGATCGTGGACGACGGCGACTTCACCCTGATGTGAGGCGTCCGCTGTCCGCACGCTATGGACGAGCGTGGCTCCACCTGGAGCCGCCATCATCCAGCCGGCGGCATATCCTTGGATCAGTGTAGATGGCGGTGCGAACCCCAATGGGTGCGGAGGGTGCGCGGGGAGTTGGCGGAGGGATGACGCGCACCCTCCGCAGGGCTATGCGCAGTAATACTGGCCTTATTTCAAGGGGTTGGAAGTAGGGACGGTCCTCCTGCGGGGAGTGCGGAGGGTTTGCTGCTGCCCCTGGTCCATGTGCGCGCATGCGCATCTCGCACGTCCCCTATGGAAGAATCCCTTTTCCCTTCTTCATGCGAGGAAGCAACACCAACCCTCCGCACCCTCCGCAGGAGAAAGTGGATCCGGAATAAGTGGTTGAGTTCACTAGGTGTTTTGGGGCCAGGACGATGCGGGGGGTTGCGCAGCACCCTCCGCAATCCCTCCGCACCCCTCCGCAGGTATGCCGCCATTCGGGCGAGGAGCTCGACCCTGTGGCTAGGTCCTTACCTGGGGGTCTTCGGCAGCCAAGCACGGGCGGGGCTCTGGTCAACTTGAGGCCATCGGATGGACCGCCTTCCTGGCCCCTTCTGGAACCTCCCAGGGGGCGCAGCACCCCCCTGGCTTCGGACGCGTCTGCGGCCCGGCCAGGGCCTTCCCAGGGGAGCTCCGGGCCGTCAGCACTGCGGCCACGGGCGGCGACCGCCGATGACCTATGCTGGAGCATGCTCCTTCATCACCTCCTCGTCCTCCTCCGCCGCCCCCGAGCCTCCGAACGCCTTCGTCACTACCGCGCCCAGCTCGACCGCCTTCAAACCGAACTCGAGGCCGTGCGCGACGGCTTCCAGAGGGGCCTCCTCACGCTTGAGGACCTCGGGGAGGAATAGGGGGGCAGCCCGTTACGGCGAGCCGCGCGAGGCATTCCTACGGGCCCCCTGTATTCGTAGGGAATAGCCGGGTTGCCTCTGGCCGAGACACATGTCCTCCCCGCACGACGCGCCCCCTCGTGCGCGCGTGGGACTTTCCGGCCTGAGCGGGCGGCAGGGCGGCGGTTTCCGAAGAAATGATCACCGAACCAGCGCCCCCCGCTCTCAGGGCTTCCACGCACTTTGTCCTAAATTTCCGGGATGAAACTGAAGACCGTGGAGTCCATCCCAGCCATCTCCAACGTCCACGAGCTGCCGGTTGTCCGTCCACCTGCGCGCGTTGAGGAAACGACGCCTCGGCTGGCGCTCTCGCCTGTCGAGACCGCGTCCGTGACGCAGCTGCTGGCCGGTGGCGAGGAGGTGATGCTCGACCACGTCCGGGCCCGGGCAGGGGCCTTCGCCTCGGCAGACGGCGACGGGGTGCGTCTGCGCTCTTTGGCTCGATCCGCAGCGCTCGTGGAAGTCCAGATGGGGCAGATGTCCGCACTGCTTTCCGCGGCCCTGGCCCAGCGGGATGAGCCTGGCGCGAAGCTGCTGGACAGGCTGCTCACGAGTGCAACCAAGCGCTTCACGCTCCTCATGGACGAACTGCGTGCGGAGCGCCAGGGAGGCCGGCGCAGCGTGCTGGTGGTGGGGGCCGCGCAGCACATCCACGTGGGGGCAGGGGAGTGATGGCCATGGACCTGACCGGCTCTGCCCCTCGCCCGCGCAGGTCTCGTCGGCAGGTGTGGTACCGCGACGACCTGGCGCGGGTTTCCATCGCCCAGCTGCGCGCCCGCTTCACCCCCCTGCGCTTCCGGGGGCTCTCCACGGTGCAGCTCGCGCACGCAGGGCACATGGTGGACGTGCGCATCGTCCAGCAGCCCTGTCCTACCGCGCACGGTGGCACCCGGCGATGGCTGCTCTGCCCGCGGTGCGGTGGTCGGTCGCAGACGGTCGGGTGCCACCCCGAGCTCGGCTGGGCGTGTCCTGCGCCGAGGTGCGTAGGTGGGTGGAAGGGGAGGACGCGGCGGAAGCTACCCGGCCCGGAGGGCGGTGAGGTGGTGGGCGATCCTGTCTCCCGCTGAGGTGGACGACTCCTCCCGGAGCATTTGGCTACTGAGCTCTCGGGCGCGTCTCTTGGAGGTTTTACTTCCGGGAGTTGGAGCCTATTGCGCAGTGCCCCATCTCTGGCGAGCTGCTCTTCGGGCGAGACTGCTGCCGCAGTCCCTGCGAAATCGGCTCTTGGTGTGTGGACGTCGCGGCATCATCTCCAACTACACCTTGCTAAATGGGCTCTGCTGGTGCCACGCTCAGTCTTCAGCCGCCCAGATTAGGCTTCATGACAGGGGGCAGTGTCCAAGTGGGCAGTCGGCTACGATATGAATTGGTGGTATGTGGGAGGCGTATTCCATGGCAAGAACTCGCCAACACGTTATTGAAACAGAATCGCGCCGCATTGTGGCATCGCTTCTGCCAGCGGAGCGGTTCGTAGAGCGCGATCAGACCGAGCGGGACTACGGAATTGATCTCTCAGTGGAGTGTTTTGACGCTGGCGAGCCATCGGGCGCGTACCTGTTCTTTCAGCTTAAGGGCACGGATGACCCGAGCCCTCCCGCAGATGCGAAGTCCATTGCATTCGATATGAAGGTGAATTCCCTGAAACGGGTGGAACGTTTCGCAACGCCGGTCCTTCTGGTCTGGTGCCCGGTTCAGGCCGTTCCACAGCGCTTCTGGTTCCTGTGGCTGCAATCCTACATTCGAGTCGTGCTCAATTACGAGAACCCCGGGTGGCGCAACCAGGAGACCGTACGTCTGCACATCCCGGTCGAGAACGTTATTCCCGATGCCAATGGCCACAATCTGCGGCGCCTCCGGCACATTGCTGGCCATCCAACTAGGGTGGAACAGTTCGGTCAACTTGCGCGCCTTACCCATGAGGCTCCTTTTATTTGGGAGGACCCGGCGAAACTCGGGCCTTTTTTCGAGGAATGCCTGCGGCTCGATGCGATCTTTGGCGATACTGAGTGGCGTTGGGCCAAAGATCAGCGGGGAGTTGTAGAGAAGGGGTTGCGAGCATGCCAGATCGCTCTTCGGGGAATTGACCCGACGGACGACGAGTTACGTGAGATCGGCTGGGTCTTGTCTGATAAAAAGATAGTTGTTCCGGGAGGTCCACCGAAGGCCGAAGATCTGACTTGGCAAGATCGCTGGAAATTTCTTGCATACGCCGCTCAACATTGTGCGCAACTGTTGCTGAATATGGTTGCGGTCTACTTCGACGACCGACTCCGCCATACTTTATGGAAGACAGAGGGGGATCATGACTTCTGATTTGTTGGGGTGGTACGTCTAGTTCCATCCACCGGCCGGTCGCCCCGGGAGTGGAAATATTCATGAACATTGAGCGTAGGATGGGCAAGGCATCGAATCAAAATCGTTGGGAGCCATATGGCTAGACGCTGTGCGGCTGGAGCGATTTGTGCGAGATGTCTTGTCTGTGCGTCTGTGATTGAGAGGCCTGTCAGCCCCGCACGTCCGTGGAGAACGTAAAGAAAACGGGCGCCATGTGGTGACGCCCGCCCTCGACTACCGCGCGTGCTGCGCGCTGGCACGCAGCACACCTTCTTGAGTCAGGCCGCCCTGAAGACACCGACAGCTCCTGGGCGGGCTGAGTTCGTGGTGGCCCTTCACGTCGTGAGCCGGATGCGAGCCGTGTCCGCGATGGCAGCCAGCGCTTGGCGCTTCATGCTGGCCGCCTTGCCCATCCAGATGGACTCGAGGCGCAAGGTGTCCACGTTCTTGCCTTTGGGGACTCGGGTGTGGCGGTGGTGATCGGCGTACTCGCTGAACGCTTGGAGCGCGCCCCACGCGGTGCCGCGGATGGAGCCCTCAAGGCCCCGGCCGGCGTGGAACAGCTCGATGACCTTGTTGCGCCCCTTCATCAGGCGCGGGTGCTCGGCCTCGTCCTGGGGTAAGGGCATCACCAGGTCGATGACGTTCCGGAGCTGGTGCTCAGAAAAGCGGGTCATGGCCAGATGGTCACTCAGGGCGGCAAAGCGCTCGTAGCCCTGCACCATGCGCCGGAAGGCCCGAGCCGCCTCCTCCAGCCGCACCTTCGCGCTCGTGGTGTGGATTATGTTCCACTCGGCCCCGTCCCGTTCTCCGAGTGCGACGCCGATGGTGTTCTGACAGACCACCCTCGTGGCCACGTTCTTGAGGGTGATCGCCGTGGTGCCGTCATGCCCGGTGTAGCCGAGAACGTACCGTTTGATGATGCTCTTGTCTCCCCGGACGCGCATCGGCTCGGGGAGCTCGCCCAATAGCCATCCGCGCTCCCCGTGGCGGCCCAGCGTTCCGGCGGTGTGGAAGATGCAACGCACGCCGCCCGCGGCCTCCACGAGGGTGCGGGCAACCTCTTCGAACTGCACCACCTCATAGCCCTTGGAGACGGTGGACAGGTACCCGCCGGTGTCGGTCCGGAAGAGGGCCTTCTTGTCCGGAATGGGCTCATCCCTGCCCGGCGCGAAGAGTGGGCGCTCCTCAGCCGTGTAGAAGCCGGCGGCCTCCACGATGGAGTCGTAGTCGGCGTTGTCTGGCAGCGGCGTGCCCAGCCCGTGCCAGGGCACCTGACCCACGTAGGCCATCTGGTTGATGTCGTGCATGGTGCTCCTCGTTGATGAGTGAGGGGCGCCTCGAGCTCTCGGAACGCGAGCTGGATGGGCCCGGGTCCACTCGTTCGCGGTGCGCTTCCTCTGAATGGGTTGGAGGACTGCGGCGGTCGGTTGGCCGACGCCAGCAGGGATGCCCCTGCCAGGGGCTTATACCGAGGCGTGGACTTCCGATTCGGCGGATGCGGAACCGCGGCGCTACGCCTCGTTCAGGCCGGAGGCTGAGCTCTCGGTCCGAGGTGAAGGGCCGTGACCGCGCTCGTTCCCAGTAAGGCCACGCGGCGAGAGCAGCTCCGCCACCACCCCGGCCAGCCAGGCACATGAGGCCAGGGCCGGGCATGTCCCCAGGCACGAGGGCCCCCTGGTTCTGATAGCTTCCCACTTCCGAGGTTGCGCGCATGACCGAACTTCCGCCGTTACTGGCCGGTGCCGCCGCTGGAGAGGCACCATGAAGCCCACGCTGGAGGACGTGGTGCAGCCGGGCATGGTGGTGAGTGGCTACCGCGTCGAGAAGCGGCTGGGGGCCGGGGGCTTCGGCAAGGTGTTCCTCGCGTGGCGCGACGGCAGCCCGTGCGCGCTCAAGTTCATCCACCTGGAGGGCGTGGGGGAGTGGGGCTGGCGGGAGCTGTTCATCATGCTCCGCCACCAGTTCCCCAACGTGGTGAAGCTGCTGAGTCACTTCAAGTGGCCCGAGGACAAACCCGAGTACCTGGTGCTCGTCATGGAGTACGTGCCGGGTGTGACGCTCTACCAGTGGGCCCGGGACAACAACCCGTGCGCCCGCGAGCTGGTGGAGAAGCTGCTGCCACTCGCTCGGGCGTTGAAGGAGGTCCACGCCAAGCAGGTGCTGCACCGCGACTTGAAGGGCGACAACGTGCTCGTGCGCAAAACGGACGGAGTGCCGGTGCTGGTGGACTTCGGCGCTGGCTCCATGCCGGGCGCTCCTCGCGTCACTGGCGCTCTGGCCCCCGCCAACCTCCGCTACCGTAGCCCCGAGGCCGTGGCCTTCTTTCTGCGCGAGGACCGCAAGCGGGGGGAAATCTACGACTACGCGGTGACGGATGAGCTGTACGCGCTGGGCGTCATCCTCTACGTGCTCGCCACCGACGTGTACCCCTTCGACGGACCGGACGACGAATTGATGGGAGAGATCCTCGAGGGCAATCCCAAGCCCCCGCACGCGCGCAACTCCCGCGTGCCCCAGGCATTGAGTGAGCTGTGCCTGCGCCTGCTGGCCAGGGAGCCCCGCGCCCGCGTGCAGACCGCCGAGGCGTTGTGCAAGGCGCTGGAGGAGCTGCTGGAGGTGGCGAAGGCGGACCCCCGGTGGGAGGTGTCCCTGTGCTACGGCTGGACGGTGGACGGACGCACCACCGAGGACGCGCCGGAGCTGGTGGGCAAGGATCCCCAGGCGTGGCTGCGCCGATGGATTCGGCAGAAGCCCAAGCGAGGCAGGCCGCCCGCGCCTCCTGCTCCTGTTGCAGAGCCCCCGGCCCCACCCGAGCCGCCCACCGCGTCAACCGTCCCTACGCTTCCCACCCGAGTGAGGCGAGCCGCTCCGGTCCTGGTGGCCGTGACCGTGGTGGGACTCGTGGTGGGAGTGGGTTTCTTCCTCGGCCAGCTCCGGACGACACCTCCCGCCTCAACTCCGCCGCTAGCTCCAGGCCAGCCGGTGTTGACGCTTCCCTTACCTAAAGAATTCTTCCTCGGTGACCCGACGCCATGGGGCACGCAAGTCCACGAAGTGGCGCCCCCATGGAAGCCGCCCGAAGCTGATACAGGCGCAACGCCTCCGAGGGCGGACACCCCTGCGCCCGTCACCACCGTGACGCTCAGCTCGGGAACAACGCGCATGAAGAAGAAGGCCCCCGGTTCACAGGCGGAGAAGGAGAAGAAGGGCAACGGCTCCACCGGGGCCAACGTGCTGCTCGCCGTGGCCGCCGCCGCCAACATGGCCTGTCCCGGTGCCCAGGTTCGCAAGGAACCCGCGCCCCAGGCGTGCCCGGCAGGTGCCGTCGAGACCATGACCCGCCAGCTTGGCCTCCGCCTCGGAGAGAGACACAGCGCCGCCATGCCCGGTGCGCCGAAGTACGCCAGTCCCGAGCGTGTCCCCGTGAGGGATGGCCCCGTTTCACTGGAGCTGGCGGGCGCCTGGGCGGCGGGAGTTGATGCCATGGGCCGGGGGGGGCGAGTCGTGCTGCCGGACGGCACCCGCCTCTCTGGGCAGCTCTGCATAGGGGAGAAGCGCGTCTACGGACGCATCACCCAAGCCGTTACGCCCACCGGGGACACGTTCACCGTCTGCATGGAGCTGTACGACCAGATCGGAGATCGCGGCCTTGAGATCGAGCCTGACGGTGGAGTTATCAAGGTCTTCCCCCGCGTAGACGTGAAGACTGTGGAGCGGTTCGAGTAGCGTCATCCAGGGGCTTGGCGGGCCGGAAGCCCAGGCGGCTCGCACGACCGGGGAGGAAGGTGTGTTAGAGCCCACGTCCCTGGTCTCTTCGTGGAGGTTCCCGCTCCGTGCTCGCCTTGTCCTCCTCCGCCCTGCTCGGCCTGGCTCTGCTCACCGCCCCCATCGAGGCCACCGAGCGGGCACCACTCCCCACCTGCGAGGCGGGGACGCGCTACATCGAGCTGACGACGGACACCCCCAGGAAGCCGCCGGAGGTGTGCATCCGGCCGGAGCTGTCCCTCACCCTGTTCTTCGACGCGAAGCTGGCGCGCGTGGAAGTGGAGGGACGGGAACGGTTCCGCCGGGTGACGATGGTGGACGACATGGTGACGCTCGTGGCCTCGGAGGCGCTGCACGATGGGGAGCGCGTGCCTGTGACGGTCTACTTCGAGGACGGTGCGGCCCCGGCGAGTGCCACCTTCGTGCTGGTGGTCCACCCGTTCCAGGCGGAGCGCCAGGTGGAGGTGTCGCGCCATGAGCGTACCGTGGCCTCCCTCCGGCTGGGTGAGCAGCAGGCGCGAGCCGAGGCCCAACAGTGCCGGGAGGAGAAGGCGCGTCTCCAGGCCGAGTGCAGCGGCCAGGGTGGGCTCACGGGTCTCATCGTCAACGAGTGGATGGGCGAAAAGGGGGTTGTCGCCCGGTGGCTCAAGGACGTCATCCAACGCCCAGGAAGCTCGCTCGTCGCATGGAAGGTCATCAGCTACCGGGCCGTTGGTCCTGATGGACGAGGACGGGTGGCCGTGGTGGTGGAACTGCGCAATCTGGGGACGGTGGCCTGGACACCCACGGGGGCGGCCCTGGTGGGCGCCAAGCGCGAGGATCTGACGGGGCTGAAAGTGTCGCTCCTGGAGTCCATCCCGCCGGGGAGGTCGGGGCGCATCGTGGTGGAGCTGGACGCGACGGAGAGCGAGGCCCGGGGCGCCTTTACGCTCAAGCTGTGGGCGGGAGAAGCCGGAGTTGGGGGCGTGAACCTTGATGGCGTGACGTTTCCGTAGAAGCCGCCCCGCTCCAACAGGTTGCACTTGGGCGCTGACCTGCTTGGTTGGCTGGTGCTTTCTTTCGACGGCCTCCCCATGTTACTTGATGGGAAACCAGTTCTCGAATTGAGTACCTAAGAGGTTCTGGAGGTTCCCTCGTGAAAGATCCATCCAACAGCTTCCCCATCCACCCTGCGGGTCCCGACGGTCTTCTCTTCGAGGGACCCACATACCGCTACACCTTCGTCGCCCCGCTGGCGGACGCACCTGAGCCCATGGTCATCGCCCGGCGCACCTCCCCGCGGGACGAAAGTGTTCCGTGCCTCGTCATCCTCAAGCGGGTGCAGATGCCGCCCGAGGAGGAGCGCCGCCAGCGGGCCGTAGAGGAGGTTCGGCTTGCTACCCGGTTGCAGCACCCCGGTATCGCCCAGGTGTACGAACTGGCGGAGCACCAGGGCGAGCCCTACGTGGTGATGGAGCACTCCCCGGGCCTCTTCCTGGCGACGGCCATGGAGACGGCGCTGCTGTTGGGCAAGACGCTCGCACCGGCCCATGCCGTCTACATCGCCGCCCAGGTGGCCGACGCGCTCCACTACGCCTGGAACAGCCAGGACGAGGAGGGCCGACCGCTGCACGTTGTCCACCGGGCGGTGAGCCCCATGAGCATCCGGCTGGAGTCCAGCGGCCGGGTGAAGCTCACCGACTTCGGCGTGGTGTACTCGAGGATGGCTGGGCGGTTGGACACGCCCTCCAAGGTGCTGCGTGCGGAACTGGCCTATGCCGCCCCAGAGGTGATGCGCCGCCAGAAGCCCGATGGGCGGGCGGATCTCTACTCCCTCGGCATGCTTTTTTTGGAGCTGCTATCGGGCCAGTATCCGCTGGACTCACCGGACGAGAAGCTGCCGTTCCGCGAGTCCCCAGAAGCAATCCGGTACAACGCCCGCGTGCGCGCCGAGCGTCCCTCCTGGACGAGCGTAGGGGAGCTGGCCGACCGTGTCCTGCGCTTCGGTCCGGAGGACGTGGAGCGCGTGGCCCAGAAGGTGCCCGAGCCGCTCAAGCGCATCCTCCACAAGGCGCTGCGCGGCAATCCGGACGACCGCTACCAGACCGGCGGCGAGATGCGGGACGAGCTGTGCGCGTGGCTGAGCACCCAGGGCAAGAGGTTCGGACGCGCCAGGGCGGCGGCGGAGCTGCGAGCCCTCGACCGCGAGAAGCCCACGCCCCAGGAGACGCGAGCCTTCCCCATCGAGAGGGGCGTGCTGCCCACCCCCGAGGAGGAGGCCACGGCCGAGGAGGAAGTCACGGAGGAAGAGAAGACGGACCGGAGCGAGTGACCACCATGAAGAAGAGCGACCACCTGACGAAGAAGAAGTTGACCTTTCACCTGGGCGTGGCCCTGCGAGAGGCCCGGCTCAAGGCCGAGCTGACCCAGGCGGACGTGGCCGACCGCGTGGGCGTGGCCACCGAGGTGTATGGGCGGATGGAGAGAGGCCACCTGACACCGAGCGTCCCGAACCTGCGCAAGCTCTGCATGGTGCTGCGGGTGGATGCCAGTGCAGCCCTGGGGCTCGCGGCGGGCGAGGCAGTGACCTGGTTGATGGAGTCCGAGCCCACTTCGGAGGAATCGCCGCAGATGCGCCGCCTGATACGTACCCTGCGCCAATTGGACAACAGGCAACTCGCCGCTATCGGCTACATGGCGCGCACCCTTGCTCAGCCCGAAGCCCGTTAGCTCTCGTCCGAGAGATGTGTGTCGGCCGTCTCCAGCAGCTTGCGCAAGAGCGCCAACCTGTCCGGTGGCCACCCTTGTAGGATATGGATGGCGCGGCTCAACTCCGGGTGTTCGCCGGCCGCGGGCGGAGGCGCTGGAGCCATCGCCTCGGGCGCCTGGGTACTCAGGGACAGGAGCACGTCCGATGAGATGCCCAGGGTCTCGCAGATCCGCCGAAGTGTCGGCACGCTGGGGACCATCATCCCGCGCTCGACCCGGCCATAGACACCGGACTTCAGGCGAATCTTCTTGGCTACTTCCGCCTGCGTGAGGCCCAGCCGCAGGCGAGCAGCTCGAGCAGATTCCCCCATCGCGTGTCGCTGCTTTTCGTCCATGGTGTTCGTCTACCGGAAAGAGGAGGGGCGCGCGATATCCAACCTGGTGGATCAGTGATTCGCGGAGAACGACGAGGAGCACCTGTGCCGCGCCCGATAGTAGCTGCGCGGCGACTTGTAAGGCGCCAAGCCTTATGGTCTTATTCTTTTTAAAATCTCGGGAGGTGGCATGACTAGCACAATGTATTTTGGTGGTACCGGCGGGAACTCGCAGGCTGTACCAGATAATGGTGCAGGTAAAGAAGTTGTCTTTTGGACCGGCACACGGATCGACGCAATCCAAATTGATGGCAAGAAGTACGGGGGCCCTGGAGGAGGGCGCGTTGCATCGGCGATTCTACCTGATGATGGCGTATTTTATATCAAAAAAATCCAAACAAGAGAACTCAACGGCAAGTCAGCGGTTCTTCAATGGCTCGAAGCCGACATCAATGGTCAACCTATTTCTGTAGGAGTGTATGATGGCAAATTGCCGATGCTGGATGCTTACCTGCCGGTGAAATTCATTGATATACACAGTGGTGCCTATGTCGATGGAATAAATTTTGAAATCATATTTGATAGCAAATACGAAAGGGGTAACCAGCTTTTGTTTGGGTCTGTCGAGGCATTATATGCCGAGTTGGATACCAATACGCAAAAAACCATGATTGTTAGATCTGGCTTGGAAATTGATTCCATTCAGGTAGGTAACGCTGTGTATGGTGGATCGGGCGGACGCGCGAATCCGCCTGTAGAGATTCCGGCTAATGGAACCATCTACCTCAATAGTTTACAAGCCCATCAGCGTCCTGACCATGACCCAGGAACTGCGCCACTAACCTTCTTCGACGCGAACTTTGGTCTCGAACACCTTCAAGCAGGCACGCCTGTCCCAGACGCAAAAGTTTTGAAAGCAACTGTTTTGAACTTGTCGTCTGGCAATGGCGGCATGCCGGTAAATTTAGCTGGAATATATTACAAGATCGGCGATCGCGTGACCGCTCTGAAGTTCCATTTGGACTGGCGGTAGGTCAACAGCAAAAGCGCCTAACAAAAGTAAGAGTTGGAGCCTCTCTTCATAGGGATGGGGGGCTCCTTGAAAATACGTGTTGGGGCATTCGCAGTTAATCGAGCACGCTGGTTGTTATTCACTCAAGGGAAGAGAGTCATGCAATCATCCGACGATCAAGGCGCTGGAAAAAAAACACCGGATGCAGAAAAAGCGGCAATCGACACCTTGGAACAGGTCAAGGGAATCAATGACGCGAACGCCACCACTGCCAATCCCAGTGTGACGTCCAATGCTGCAAACTTCCAAGGCGCGCTGGATTTCGAGGTCAACCCCAGAACCGGCACTTTGCAAATTTGCATTGCTCCCCCCTCTCTTTCTGGCTTCTTTGGCGGGAACATTACGCCATCGATATTTTATGCCCAGAGTAACGTCGGGTCTGGAAGGCAGCTGCTTGGACTGCCAATAGGATGGAGTTACTTGTTTAGTTACATCGCGGACGGCCGCATCTATATCAATGGCGAGCAATCTTATGCATTGGATGTAGGCACTTCATCTGGGATGCAATATTACAAGCTAGAAAACGCCAAGCTCCACCACAGAAACAAGAAGTTTCCGTATGATGAATCGCAGCAATACACCGATGTTTTAGAGTTCAATGACGGAACGACACAGTATTTCGACGTTTATGGCCGGCTGATTGGAATGGACGATCGGTTTGGCAATCACGTCAAGTTCTATTATCATACCAATGCCGGCGTCTATAACAGCAGGTTGGCAAAAATCGTCAACTCCCATGGTCAGGAAATCACCATAACTCCTGTGTCAAGTGGTCTTGAAGTAGCCTACCCGGCTGGCGCTGGGAATGCCATCAAGTTCACCTACCTGGTAGACCCAACTTCCTTTTTGCTAACAGGCTACAAGGATCCTCTTGGAAGGGTAACCATTGTTACAAATAATGGCGGAAACGAACGGCGCGATTTGATTTCCAAGATCGAGTACCCCAACGGCGTGGCAATCTCGTATGACTATACGGCAGTGAAAGCCAAGGTTCGCGGGCAAAGCTCAATCAACATCGATGCCGTTTTGTCGACAAGCACGCAGTATGGCGGCGAAGCCCGGATAGTTAAATATAAATATTATGATCCGCAGCGGACGCACCATGGCGTCATCGGCAATTACACTGGCTACCCCAAGTATTCTCTTGATTCGAACGGTCAGGATCCCCTGCTACAAAGCGGCGACAACGAATTTCGTTATGTTACCCAGGTCGATGACGGCATATTTGTAACGGAATACTACTACAACTTTTTGCATCTTGAGCTTGAAAAGAAGATTTACTCGAAGGCAAGCCCGGGTAAGTTGCTCAATCATGCAATCAATACCTACTGTGGACAGGATGAAAAAGGATACTTTCCGCCCTATGATAGGCTGCCACTGAATTATCAGGAGCCGAAATGCTCCCTGGTTCATGTGTACAACAATCAGGGTGAAAAGCGGACGTACAAAAATGAAACGGATTTGGACGATTATGGGAACTTGGTCGAAATCAAGGAATACCAAAGCAACAGTAATGAAGGAGAGTTCACGATCAGAAGCAGGGTGGTCACTGTCTATGATTATGACAATTACGGTTTGATTCTGCGGCAGGATGTGTTCGACTATACGTCCGGGGATGGCGCTCCATCAGTTCAACCAGTGATCAGGCGCTTGGCGAACACCCTGACTGCTAGTGGAAAGAATATACAGTCGTCCATCAATGGTTTTGTTGTCATGGACGGAAATAGCGAGACCTTCAAGGCCAGTAAGATGGTCTTGTATGATTATGACGATCAGGGACGCGTCATTTTCCAAGAACTGAAATGGATGGATGGCCAATCACATGAGCTGGAAAGCACAAAAAGCTCGGCCGAATATGTCTTAAATGGCGCGGTTCTGATGGTTACTCATACGGATGCGCAAGATTGCAAATCCATCATCAGAAGGGATGCTGTCACGGGTTGGCTTTTGAATACCACAAACCCGTTAGGTGCCACTGTTTCCTATACATACGATGATCTTGGGCGCATGTTGTCGGAAGTCGATCCGCTAGGTGTGAGTACGAATTGGGTTTATGACGATAAACTCAATAAAGTAACAACCAAGTACGCTAACGGGTTCGAGATTTATAAGTATTACGATGGATTTGGCAACATGCTCAGGCATGCCGATAATTTGGGTGAAAATGGGGGCGAGCGGACATTTTGGTGTGCGGGATACAACGACAAAGGGCAACGCGCGTATATAGAAGGTGTGCTCGGCGAAAAATCGCGAATCTCGTTTGAGTACGATGACCGCGGCTTGCTTGTTTCGGAAACCAATGCGTTGGGGGATGTCATTCGACATGAGGCCGATGTTGTCGCTCAAGACGAAAGAATTTTCTTGAACAATCAAAGAGCCAATGCCGTTTGGCTCAATGATAAGCGTGCGGTCAATGGCTTGAGCCTATCCTCATCAAGGCCTGGGAAAAAGATTTACGAAACGTCTCGTTTTAATGCATATCAACGCGTTATATCAACGACGCTAGGCGATAAAGCAGAGCAAGCTTGGCGTAAGGCGTGGATCGGGTATGACATTGATCTGCATGTATCGAGCTTCCGTCAGGAGGGCTCGGACAAGATTGTTGGCAGGTGCTCTATTACAAGAGACCTGTTTGGTAATACGGCGTCCCAAGAGATTGCCGTTGTGCAAGGCCAGGGCTTGTTGGACTCTGCCAGGTCCGATGTGTTTGTATTCAATAACCTGAATCGGCTTGTTCAGGAGCGAAACAATCTAGGCCAAAAGTATGAATATACCTATGATGCGGCAGGAAGGCTCATCGCCTGCAAGGACTATACGAGTACCGTCTTCCAGTTCTCCTATTACATGGATGGCCAAGTCGCTTCGGAAGTCTATGTCGGGAAGGACGGCGTGAGACACGAGACACGATTCGATTATTATCCGTTGACTCATGCCTTGCATTCTGTCGAAGCATTCCGTGACGGGAAATCGACAGGAAAAATGCAATACACCTATACCCTGGACGACAAAATCGAGTCGGTCACTTACCCTGACAGCAAGAAGGTTTCGTACTCATACAATCGGGCCGGCCTGTTGAGCCAGTTTACGGACGTGCTAGGACAGACAACCCAGTACGATTATGATGATTACGGGAGGTTGGAGGGCGCACGGATGGAAGGCACCGCGCATGCGATCTCTATCAGTTACTACACGCTTGCAGAAGACCCGAGCCAATCCGCGCAAATCAAATCAGTGCGAATGAGCAATGGAGTCGAATACAGCTATCGCTATACCGGCTACGGGCAGGTGGTGTGCCTGACCACGACCGATAAAAATGGCAATGTTCTGCTGAAAGTCGAGAATGAATATGACGACGTGACGCAGAATATCGTCATGATTCGCTATAGCTCAACAATCGCCCCCAATAATGCTGATGTCAATCGCTCGGTGGAGTACGAATATAATAGTCTGAATCAGGTCGTTAGGGAAAAGGTGGTGGATAAAGCTGGAAATTCAATGCATGCTGTCCGCTATCGATATGACGCAGCAAACAATCCCATTGAGCAGATCGTTGATGGGTTAGATGGGAAGGTAATCACGACGTCGTATTTCTATGACGCCGACAACAAGTTGATCAAAATAGCGTCGCCGAGTGGCGATCGCATGTTGATTTACGATGACAATGGCAATCTGATCGATGATGGAATGGGACGCTGCTTCTTCTATGACGAGAAGAACCGGTTGGTGGCATACAAGAGCACGAAAGACCAGGTTGATGCGGAGTACATGTATTATCCCAACGGAATGCGCCAGAGCAAGACGGTATCGGGAAGTAAGCCCATCTGCTTTTATTACGATGCGGATGGTTTAGCCAATATTGTCAATGAGATTCAAGGTGACGCGAGCAGTTCCTATTTGATGATTGGCGCGAAGCGATATGTCCGGCTAGTTCGGGCAAGGGAGGGAACCGAAGTCCAAAATTATATGCAGGACCACAAGGATATCGTTGCGATCGCCAACCAGGAATCGCAACTGGAGAAGACCTATTTCTATGAGGCTTACGGGCAGCAACGGGAGCCGCAGCCGCGCGACGAATCCGTAGGCGCATTGAGTATTAGGAGTAATCCATTTGAATACACCAGTGAATACACGGATGGCGAAACGGGTCTGATCTACTTGCGCACCCGCTATTACGATCCGGCGATAAAAAGGTTCATCAGCAGGGATAAAAATCAGCTTTTCAATCGATACAATTATGTAGATAGCAATCCGGTTATGTTCGCAGATCCTTCTGGGCGCGGGCTTCCGGCGGTAGTGGCTATATCAGCGTTGATGGGTCCTGTGGGTCTTGCGATTTCCTTTGTGGGTCTTGCGATTGCCTTGGTGGCAGGACTCACGATTTATGCGATAAATCTGTCTCAGAGTGCTCGCGCCGATAATGCCCCAAAGAAAAACCCTTCATCGGAAAGCGGGGATGGAGGGACGTCGCTGGTGAGAGCCCAAGCGGGAGATTTGTTCAAGCGCTTCAATCCCAAGGCGAATGTAAACTCCGCGGAGGCCCAAATGAAGCGTGCCATTGTCATTGCTTATCCGGCAGGCGACGAGGAGTCGGTGATGTCTGGAGGTGATGCTCCTGGTGATGACCCTAACAAGGGTCCTTGGGGGAATCCCAATGGATTTGGGGCTGATTCCAGTAATTCTTCAAAAAAAGACAAATTGAAGCGTCTGCGGCAAAATTTTAATGCTAATATGACGAGTTCTTTTTTTGCCTTCGCTGCCATCACGACAGTTTTGTTGAGAAGATTATTTAGGGCGCAGCTTGGTGATAATTTGGCTTTGACGGTGTCGATTGCTGCGATGATTAGTGGTGGTGTGCACTCTGTTTTGCTTGTTTTGTTTGATCTTTATGTTCATAATCAGCAAGGAGGTGTCATTAATTGGCCCCAGGCAATCGTGGGTGGTATTGCACGTACAGTGCCTGGAGTTGTTGGTTGGCTGCTGACAGCACCCCCAGAAGCTTTAGGGGGGGATACGGCGGACATTGGGGCCTACGTTCTTACCTTTTTAGGCGTTGCCTGGGCTGTGGCGAATTGGATTCATTTAATGAGTACAGGCAATATGATTGGGGATGTCGCGAGAAGCTGACTCAATCAGTGAGCTGAAATGAAGGCACGGCAGGGGCCAGGGGGGGATTGTGGACGGGACCGGCGGGAGTCAGGTATCTGTCGAATCCCGCTCAACGTACTGGGACAGGCAGCGCCTATTTCGCCTGTCTCTGCTTGCAGCGTGAGTTCCCCTCGGAGCAAAAGAAGCCGGGGCGCTCGTGGGCTACCACCGGCATGCAGCCGCGAGAGGGCGAGGGAGTGCGTCAGGGCGCGCGCGTCTCGGGTGCGGTGCTCCCATTCCCCTTCCGCCTGCCGGTGGTGGCCGGCCTCTTGGCCGTCTCCTCCTGCCTGGGCGGAGTCTCGACGGTGCGTTGGCGCCCGGGCACGGCGAAGACCTCTCCCCGGTCCTTGCCGTGGAGGAACTGCTCCACCGCGTCCTGACGGCGCGCCAGGTCCGCCACGGCCGCACGCAACTCCTCGCCGAGCGCCCGCGTCTCGCTCCGTTGCGCGTCCAGATCGCCCTGGAAGTTCTCGGCCATGGAGCCGAGCTCCTCGTGGACATCCTTGATGAGCCCTTTGAATTCGGTCACTGCGGCGGTATTCAGGGCGAGCTTGTCCAGCAGCTCCGCGTGCTTCTTATCGGCCGTCTCGAGCACTCGCGTCGAGTCCTGGGGGCGCTCCTGGTTCCGCTCGTCGGACTCGTCCGCAAGCCAGCGGCCGATCCGCTCGCGATTGACGTAGCCCACGAGGCCCAGGGTGGTGGCGGCCGCGACGGCGACTTTGCCCAGGTTGTTGGCGATGATGGGGAGGAAGACCATGAGGGGCTCCTGGCTGTGGCCGGGAGGAATTCCCGGGCTCAGGAGCTGATACCCATCGGCACCCGCGGATTTCGGAAGATGGAGCGGATAGGGCGACTGGCGTCTGCACCTTCTTCGGCTCCGCCCCTGCCAACAACAGTGGGCTCGGCGAGAACGGTTCATAAGAGTGACGCCAAGTCGACAATAGATGGGTACACTAGGTGCCCACAATGAACGACGACTCCAAGCATGATGTTGCGCGGCGGTTTTACTTTGTGGTCGGGCTCCTTCTGACCGGGTTGCTGTTGGCAATCTACTACTTCCTTGCCCCGTCCAAACATCCGGAGCCGAATGCGGATATCTCGGGCGGCGATAAGTTCGTGTCCTTCCTCCTAGACCTGCTGCCCAACTTGGCCGCCGCGCTACTAGCATTTTGCACCGTCTACGCCTTTGCAAAATGGGTCGGAATTGCGCCAGACGCCGCTGACAAGGTGGCTCACATGCCGCCTCCGCCTGCTATGCCGCCGGAGCTTTCCGAACGGCTTGATCGTATTGAAACGAAGCTCGGCGAGAACAATGCCATAGGGATTGTCAGATTTTACCAAATGTTCCGGCAGGTGGACTGGAACGAGTGGCTGTCGAAAGCGGAGCGCGAGCAGACGATCGTGGTCAACTACGCTCACACATGGCTCGGCAACTACGAGCACCTACTAATCAACTTCCTCAAAAAGCCGAGCAGCTCTCTGACGATCTACCTTCCCGACCCCGACGATGATGCGACGATCAAGCAGCTTCACACTATGTATGATGACCCTACCGAACCGGTCGACGAGGAAGAGCTGAGGAGAAAGGTACGGAACACTGCCACGCGCCTGCGTGGCTTCGCCGAACACGCTGGCGCCAACAAAAATCGCATCAAGGTCTTCTGGCTCAAGCAGAGGCCGAACTATGCCTTGTACTTGATTGACCAGCGGTGGGCGATTCTGTCGGTTTACGATCACCAGCGTGTGCTTCGGGTCGGGGCGCCGACCATTGTGATGGATCTGCGCGAACTCCCCGACGTCAAGAGTTACTTCGACCACGAGTTCAAGAAACTACAACAGACCGCTAAGGAAGGCTGAGACTCGGCTGCTGCCCTTGCTCGGTGCCGTAGAAGCAAGACGTATGAAGGGGATGAAGCGGTCGGACAGCCACGGGCGTGGAGGTCCATTGAGTGTATTAGTAGAGGCGGTTGGCTGGAGGGGTTGAAAGAATAAACGGCGACCCTGGGAAGAGGGCCGCCGTCGTTGAACTGCGGAGCGCACGGGCCTACTGGATGGTGGCGACCAAGGTGAGCGACGCCGCCAACCTCCCGGTCATGCGGCCTGCGAGTCCGCGTGGCGTTTGAGTTCTCGGTACATCGGTACGAATTTCAGCGGATGGCGCTTGCGGTTCATCGGGGGATTGAGCAGGTCGATCACTTGACCCTCGATGGCGCGCACAACGTCGAGCGGGGTCTCGTTCCTGAGCGGGATAATCCAGAACCACTCCCACTGGAGCTGCCAGGGCACTGGGTGCTCAGTAATCCGCCGGTACACGCCGTGAGTAACACCCGGGCGGTGGGCGGAACCCACGTAACGCACGAGTTGGTCGAAGCCACACGTGATGTAGATACCGGTGGACACGGGCAGCTCGGCCACCATCCAGCCGGGAATTGCCTCACTGAGCGCCTCCCGGCCCCATCCGCGCGTAAGCTGAAACGACTGGAGATAGAGCTGTTGGTTCATGCTCGCCTCCGCCCCACCTAGCCGACCTGCTCGTCGCTGCGCAGATGCTCGTCGGAGGACGCGATGACGCGGCTCGATCTTTCGTGCTGGCGGATCCAGCTCCGGAAGTTGTCGGCCGCGTCCCTGAGGACATCTTCAATGTCGATTTCCTGGGGACGGGGAACCCCATACCTCTCCGCGATGATGTCTCCGTGCTCGTCCTTGACCTTTACGATCTTGTCCATCAGCTCTTTCAGCTCACGCCCGTGCTTGGTGGCCTGCCGCACGAGTTCCATCATCTGGTCGATGGGCGGCAGATTCTTCTGGGGCACCGGAGCGCTCTGGGCCTCGTGGAACGAGTGACGGATCCAGTCGTCGTTTACACGCTCGTAGTCACCGCCAGCGAGCTCTATGAAGTCCACCTGCTTGTCGCCGTTCTTCTCCACGAGTTGGATTCGGCGAGCGGCCCGGCTGATGTTCGAGGGCTCGTGACGTCCGTCCACGATCACTTGGTAGATCTGGTGGATGCCGCGCTCATCTCGCAGCATCCGCACGATGATGGCCGACGGACCCCGCGTGTCCTGGGGCGTATCGCGCTGCAACGCTCGGGTGGCGGTCAGCCAGTAGGAGGCGAGGATGCCCAGCTCCAGGCGAGCCGCTCCCAATTCCTCGCTGCTCGGATTCGCGCGCAGCTCAGCGAGAGCTGCGTCCCTCAGTTCCGCGAGGCGCGCCTCTTCCAGCGCGCGGGGACTGATTTCCCACGAGGTATTCTTGCGGACGCCCGGCAGCGTGAAGGTGCGCTGCACGGCCGAGCGCACGGCATGGACGAGCAGGTCATTCCCCGGCCGACGATAGATGTGGCGGTAGGGGCGCATGATCAACTCAGCGGCGAGCTTGATCTTGTCGTCCTTTGCCAGCCGCTTCTTCTCGCCGAGTCCGCGGACCGCCGCCGAAATCACCGCGCTATTGCGTTCGTCATGGAAGACGCGCAGAAGCTTGGCCGCCCGCACATCGGGGTACACCGAGAACCCATGGCGCTTGAGCTGGTCGGGCGGGATCATCCCCATGAGGTAGTTACGCTCGGTCTCGGTGATTCGCCCTGCGTCCAGCAGAAGGTCGAGAACCTTGTCTGCGATCTCGTCGATTTGCGACCCCTCGGGCCAACCCTTCGGGGGCGCGACGTGGATCTCGGCCAGGATCGCCCTTATCGCCTCGACGATGCTCGGCACCACCGCGCCTGGCCGCACGGGCTCGATTGAGAGCAGGATCCTCGCTTGCGCGACCAGCGCACGGTGCGCTCGCCGCTCCTCGAACGTTGTTTCTCCGAGGGGCCGGTTCTGAATGGCGGTGATGCGTCCGAGTTCAGCACGCCAGGTGCGGGGGTCCGCGCTGGTCAGTCGGTACACCACGTCAGCCGAGTCGAAGGACGTGAACTGGTGGCACCAGGACACGCGGGTTGCTCCGTCCATCGCGGTGAGCGCGACGACCTTGTCGGCGCCGTCCCGATGGCGGATCTCGGTAAGTGCTACCGTCAGGGGTTCAAGGGCGCCATCAACCCCGATGTCCTCCCCGAGGGACGCATTCTGGTGACGCAGGTGGGCAGCCGAGTCTCGTAGGATCTCCTCGACGTGTTCGGGGCTATCACCAGTGAGGATGAGAGCGGTGTTAGTGCTGTCCGCCTCCACCGTCAGGGTCTTGTTCTTCGCGCCTCCTCCCATTCCCGACACGGGGTAGGCACGGCGTTCTCTCTCACGGGGGTTCACCGGGTTCACCGAGATCATCGGCGTGAACACGTCGGCGATGAGGAACTTCGCGACGCCGCCGGGGAACCGCTTGATCAGGGGAGAATCGAGCTGTCGTCGTACGGCGGTGGGGTCGACGAGAGCGCGACCAATGGCGGCCGCGTGCTCAGGCCGCATCTCGTACTCGCGGACGAGCCGCTCCGTGAGGTGGGCGCGCGATGGCTCTTTAGGCAGGGTGACCTGAGTGAGAGGTCGCTCGGTCTCGTACTGGGTTGGGGTTTCCGTGGACATCTGCTCATCCCTCATCAACGAGAGCGCTCCTCTCCCAGAGAGGCGCTCAATTCATGATGGGGGCCAAGCCCTATGTCGCACACGGCCCCCCGCAGCGGACGGCACCGATGCCGACGTAGCCGCGGCGGCTTCGGACCGAGGAGCGAGGGATTGGCAGATCCAGAAAGAGCCCCACTACAGCCTGGGAACTACGTTCTGGCGTGTGCCGCAAGAGAAGCACGGGCCCGATTGGGTCGGTGCTTCTCCCTCCCATCTCGAGGGAGACCGAAGAGCGCGGAGCGACCATAGTGGTCTCTGCTGGTGGGCACAAGCGGGGGGCGGTCGCGAACCGGCTGAACATCACCGGGGTTGATGGTCACCCACCGGCAATCGCGCGAGGCGGAGGTCCGCGCCATCTTGTACGCAAGCTGTACGTAATCGACTGAACGCCTGCGTACCCGTCCGAACACTTGGACCCAGCGGTCCAACAGCCACAAGCCCTTGAATTCAGCGGAGAAAAGGATCGGTAGGACAGAGGAATCGAACCTCCCAGGGACATGTCTCCATGCCCCCCACCGGTTTTGAAGACCGGGCCGGCCACCAGGTCCGGAGGTCCTACCACTCGCGATTACTGCCGGGCCCCGCCTCCCGCGTCAACGCCGCCCTTCAGTCCAGCCCGCGCTCCCACAGATCGTCCTCGTCGAGCCCCATCAGGTGACCCACCTCGTGCATCACCGTGATGCCGATCTGCTCGATGAGCTCCTCCCGCGTCTTCGCGAAGCGCTCCAGGTTCTTCTGGTACAGCACGATCGACGCCGGGTACGGATCGAATCCCCCCAGGATGCTGTTCCGCTCTCCCACCGGCGAGCCCCGGAACACCCCCAGGATGCACGGCGACAGCGGCGGCGACTCCCCCAGCAAGTCCTCGTCCTTCGGAATCTCCTCCACCGCGATCGTCACGTTGTCCAGGTACTCCTTCACGTGCCCGGGCAGCGCCTTCACCGCGTCCTCCACCGCCTTGTCGAACGCCTCCTCGCCCAGCTCCACCGGCGGGGGGAACTCCTCCGGCGCCAGCGTCTGCGCCTTCCCGAACCGCTTGCGCGCCTCCTTCCCGTCTCCCCGCCGCTCCGCCAGCAGCCCCAAGTAGTGATGCGCCCACGGTTCGTCCGCCGCGTCCCTCAGCACCTCCTCGAACGCCGCCTGCGCCTCCGGGAACCGGCACAGCTCGAACAAGGCGATGGCCCGCTCCAGCCTCGCCTCCACCGACCTCGGCATGTGCCCCAGCGCCGCCTCCAGGCTCGCCAGCGCCTGCACACACTCGCCCACCTGGTTCAGCCCCGTGCCCTCCAGCAGGAGGAACTCGAAGAGCAGCTCCACGTCGCCCGCCCGCTGGGCCATCTTCCGGCCCCTCGCGCACAGGGCGAGGCCCTCCTCCACCGCCTCGCGCTCGTCTCCCGCCCGGCCCACCAGGCACTCGGCGGCCCCGAACAGCAGCTCCAGGTCGTCCGGCGACACCTTCAGGGCCCGCCCGTACGCCTCCACGGCTTCCTCCAGGTGCCCCAGCTCCACCAGGGCCGCCGCACGCCAGTGCAGGGCCTCCGGGAGCTCGGGCGCCTCGGCCAGCAGTCGCTCCACCCCGGCCAGGGCCTCCTCGAAGGCTCCTTCCTCGAATGCCTCCGCCACCCCGTCGAGCCGTACCTCCACGTCCGACGGCGCCGCCTGTTTCGACGTACGCTTCCCCATGCGCGGCCACATACGAACCCCTTCCGCGCGTTGTCAACGTGCGGAGCGGCTGTTACGTTCCGCGCCCCCCTGTCTCCCGCTCGTAAGGGTCCGTGAACATTCTGGTCGTGGACGATGACGTCGA
Organism: Archangium lipolyticum; assembly: GCF_024623785.1. Taxonomy (NCBI): domain Bacteria; kingdom Pseudomonadati; phylum Myxococcota; class Myxococcia; order Myxococcales; family Archangiaceae; genus Archangium; species Archangium lipolyticum. The sequence goes on along the minus strand of NZ_JANKBZ010000011.1, from coordinate 76,707 downwards.
GCTGTGCACGCTGCTCTCTCGGTTCCTCGAGAAGCACGGGTACACCGTCTATTCCGCGGCAGACGCCTTGCAGGCCCTCGACATCCTCGAGCGCCACGAGGTCGGCCTCGTCATCAGCGACTACCGGATGCCCCACATGGACGGCATCCAGTTCACCGCCATGCTCAAGGCCGACCCCCGTCACCAGAACACCTCCGTCATCCTCATGACGGGCAATGCCGACGGAAACGTCCAGGACAAGGGTCTGCGCAAGGGCGTGGCCATGACCCTGGAGAAGCCCCTGGACTTCAATCAGCTTCTCAACCTGGTGCGCTTCGCCGAGTAGCCCACCCGGCGTCCGGGCCGTCCTGTCCCCCACAGCCCCTGCGTTCCGTGTTGACAAGCCCGGCCCGGCTCTTATTTTGGCGCTCGCCTGGGCCGAGTGCTAACCCCGGTACGTCCGGCCTGCGTAGTCCATTCTTCAATCTTTTCAGGAGGTTACGATGGCAGCGAAGGAGATCTTCTTCCACCAGTCGGCCCGAGAGGCCATTCTGCGCGGTGTTCGCATCCTCTCGGACGCGGTGGCGGTGACCCTGGGCCCCAAGGGCCGCAACGTGGTCATCGAGAAGTCGTTCGGCTCGCCCACGGTGACCAAGGACGGTGTGACGGTCGCCAAGGAGATCGATCTCGAGAACAAGTTCGAGAACATGGGCGCCCAGATGGTCAAGGAGGTTGCCTCCAAGACCTCCGACAAGGCCGGCGACGGCACCACCACCGCCACCGTGCTCGCCCGCGCCATCTATGAGGAGGGTCTCAAGCTGGTGGCCGCCGGCCACAGCCCCATGGATCTCAAGCGCGGCATCGACAAGGCCGTGGAGACCGTGGTGGCCGAGCTGAAGAAGCTCTCCAAGCCCACCTCCGACAAGAAGGCCATCGCCCAGGTGGGCACCATCTCCGCCAACGGCGACGAGACGATCGGCAACATCATCGCCGACGCCATGGAGAAGGTGGGCAAGGAGGGTGTCATCACCGTCGAGGAGGCCAAGGGCCTCGAGACGACGCTGGACGTGGTCGAGGGCATGCAGTTCGACCGCGGCTACGTGTCCCCGTACTTCGTCACCAACCGCGAGCGCATGGAGGTCGTCCTCGACGACCCCTACATCCTCATCAGCGAGAAGAAGGTCTCCGCGATGCAGGACATGATCCCCATCCTCGAGCAGGTGGCGCGCTCCGGTAAGCCCCTGCTGATCATCGCCGAGGACATCGAGGGCGAGGCCCTGGCCACCCTGGTGGTCAACAAGATCCGCGGCGTGCTGAACGTGGCCGCCGTGAAGGCCCCGGGCTTCGGTGACCGCCGCAAGGAGATGCTCAAGGACATCGCCACCCTCACCGGCGGCACCGTGGTGAGCGAGGAGCTGGGCCACAAGTACGAGGCCCTCACGCTCAATGACCTCGGCCGCGCCAAGCGCATCACCATCGACAAGGACAACACCACCGTCGTCGATGGCGCCGGCAAGCGCGAGGACATCGAGGGCCGCATCAAGCTCATCCGCGGCCAGATGGAGACCACCACCAGCGACTACGACCGCGAGAAGCTCCAGGAGCGTCTGGCCAAGCTCGCCGGTGGCGTCGCCGTCATCCACGTGGGCGCCGCGACCGAGACCGAGATGAAGGAGAAGAAGGCTCGCGTCGAGGACGCCCTGCACGCCACCCGCGCGGCCGTCGAGGAGGGCATCGTCCCCGGCGGCGGCGTCGCCTACCTGCGCTGCCTGGGCGCCCTGGAGACGCTCAAGCTGGGCGGTGAGCTGGACTTCGGCGTGGAGATCATCCGCAAGGCCCTGCAGGAGCCGCTGCGCAAGATCGCCTCCAACGCCGGCCTCGAGGGCCCCGTCATCATCAACAAGGTCCGTGAGGGCCAGGGCGCCTACGGCTTCAACGCCCGCACCGAGGTCTTCGAGGACCTCGAGAAGGCCGGCGTCATCGACCCCACCAAGGTCGAGCGCACCGCCCTGCAGAACGCGGCCTCCGTCGCCTCCCTGCTCCTGACCACCGAGGCCATGGTGGCCGAGCGCCCGAAGAAGAAGGCCAAGGGCGCGGCCGCCGGCGGCGCCCCGGACTACGGCGGCGACGACCTGGAGTACTGAGACGGTCTGAGTCGGGTTGATGCTTCGGCCCCGGGTGACTTCCTCACGGAGGCGCTCGGGGCCGCGGTGTTTTCAGGGGTGGAACCCGAGGGGTGGATACCCTCACCCCGGCCCTCTCCCAGAGGGAGAGGGGGAGGCGTGGCCCAGGATTCGCGAGAGCTCGTGGCTGAGCTCGTGTGCCTCCAGTTCTCGCGCCAGGCACCCCGCGGCTCCCGCTCGCAGGGCCTCCAGTACCGTCTCTTGGGAGAGGTACTCGGCCAGCACCACGAAGGGGGCTCCCCGGGATTGTTTCCGGGCCAGCTCCAGTGCCTGCCGTCCGTAGGCGGTGCTCAGGTCCCAGCTCACCACCACCGCCGCTGGGGGGTCCGTGGTGGGTTCCTCGGAGGCCGTGGTCAGCACCCGCGCCTCCAGTCCCAGCTGGGCGAGCGCCTCGGTGGCCCTCCGCGCCGAGGCGGGGCTGTCATCGAGCACGTCCACCCGGCTGCTCCCCGGGCGCAGCCCTGGACGGGCCGGGGGCGCGTGGGAGAGGGCCTCGCGCAGCTTCGCGCGCACCTCGCGGATGTCGTCGAAGGGTTTGAGCAGGTAGTCCAGCAGTCCCAGCTCCAGCGCCTGCTGCGCCGTCACCAGCGAGGGATAGCCCGTCATCAGGATGACGCGCGAGTTGGGATCCAACCGGCGTGCCTGCTGCGCCAGCTCCAGTCCCGACAGGCCCGGCAGGTTCTTGTCCGTGACGATGAGGTCCACCGGCTCGCGCTTCAGGTGCGCCAGCGCCTCCTCGGCGTTGGCCGCCTCGAGCACCTCGCACTCCCGGCTCATCAGGTCCTTGAAGACGCTGCGGATGATCTCCTCGTCGTCCACCACCAGCAGGCGGCGGCGCGAGGGGGCAGGGGAGGGGGAGAGTGGGGCGCGGGCTGCGGCGACCGGGACGGCGTCCGGAGCGGGGAAGAGGATGCGGAAGACCGTGGTGGGCGGCGGCTGGTCCGGCAGCACCGAGGCCGGCACGAGCTCCAGCTGTGCGTGGTGCTCCTGCGCGATGCGCTTGCACACCGCGAGCCCCAGCCCGGTGCCGCGCTTGCTGCCCGTCACGTAGGGCTCGAAGAGGCGGTGGCGCACGGCCTCGGGAATCCCCGGGCCCCAGTCCGCCACGTACATCACCGGCGACCGCCCCTCGCGCCCCAGCACCACCTTCACCAGCCCCCGCCCCGTCGCCGCGTCGCGCGCGTTGTTGAGCAGGTTGAGCGTGAGCTGCTCCAACAGCCGGCCGTTGCCCTGCACCTCGAGCGGTGCATCGGGCGCCTCCAGCTGCAGCGAGATGCGCGACGAGTCCGGGTTGAGCGCGAAGGCGCGTGCCGCCGCCTGCACGTGCGTCACCAGCGGCACCCGCTGCTGCGGCGCGGGGCGCTCGCTGGCCAGCCGGGTGAAGTCGGAGATGATCTGCTCCATCCGCTCCACCTGGGCCAGCATCTGCCGCAGCGGGCCTCGCGTGCCGATCTCCTCCGTGAGCAGCTGGGTATAGGCCTTCACGCCCAACAGCGGCTGACGCAGCTCGTGGAGGACCTCGGCCGCGAGCTGGGTGGTGATGGCACTGGTCCGTTGCAGCTCCGCGGCGGCAGCCTTCGCCGCCGGCAGGTCTCCCGCTTCCAACGACTGGAGCAGGAGCGCGAGCGGGGCCGGGATGTCCATGGTTCATCAGCATGGCCGAGCCACCCGCCCGGCCGCAACGCGAGGCGCTGGATTCCGTTGACCGAGGCCCCCGGGACACGGATGCTCCCGGGCGCCTACACGGTCCGCTCATACTGGCCGTATGTCCTCGGAGAGTCTTCCATGCCGCAGACCAATCCGTTCCACTCGATGGTGCCCAGGAAGTTGACGGACTCGGAGCTGGCCCGTGCCATCCGTCTGGACATGGAGGCGGAGCTGGACGCCATCAATCTCTACGCCGCCCATATCGAGGCCACGGACAACGAGGCGGCCAAGGCCATCCTCCGGCATGTCATGGACGAGGAGCGTGAGCACGCCGCGCTCTTCTGGCAGCTCATCGCCACGTTGGATCCCGCCCAGGCCGAGCACATCAAGGTCATGTCCGAGAAGTTCCGGCTCATCGTCTCCGGCGCCCCGCACGAGGCCGTCGAGTCGGCGGGCGAGGGGGGGGAGAGCCGCTCGCGGGCGGACTCCTCCGGCCTGGACAAGCGGATGACGGTGGGTTCGCTGCGGCGCTGAGCCCGGCGCTCAGCTCCCGGTGGGCTGGCTGTGGCGCGCCTCGGGGGTGGCCTCCAGATCCCTCGCCGCCATGTAGACGACGTTCCGGGTGCCCTTCTTGCCCCGGTACATGGCCCGGTCCGCCAGGTCCAACAGCGTGGCCTTGTCCCGCGTGTGCTCGGGGAAGCTGGCCACGCCGATGCACGTCGAGAGCGACATCGACTGTCCCTCACGCGCCAGGAAGCGGTGGTTCTCCACGGTGCGCCGGATGCGCTCGGCCACCTTCAACGCGCCGCCCGAGTCCGTGCCTCGCAGCAGCACCACGTACTCGTCCCCGCCGTAGCGCACCGCCACGTCGTGGTCCCGCACACAGCCCTTGAGCACGCGTGCCATCTCCACCAGCACCTGCGAGCCCACCATGTGCCCGTGCGTGTCGTTGATGGTCTTGAAGTAGTCCAGGTCCAGGAAGAGGAGGCTGAAGACCCCCTGCGTCTGCTGGGCGCTCTTCAGCTCGCGATCCAACACCAGGTGCAGGTAGCGGGTGTTGAAGAGGTGGGTGAGATCGTCCAGGTAGGCCAGGTCCTCCACCTCGGCGATGCGGCCCAGGTTGCGCAGGGCGAGCGCCAGGCAGCGGGCGAGGAAGCTGGTGGCCTCGGCGATGCCCTCGGGCGGCGAGCCGGGGTAGAACAGCACGGCGTGGCCGAGCAGCGCCTCTCCGTCCAGCGCGGGCACCACGAGGGCTCGCGGCCAGGGGCCCGGCACCTCCTCCACCACGCGCGTCTCCCGGGACGTCCCGAGGTGCGGCGTGAGGACGGGGACCAGGGAGGTCCGGAGCGCGCCAGCCACGCCCTGATCGCCCAACTGCCGCGGACGGCCCGTGCTGTCGTGCTCGAACAGCATCACCGCGTCGGCCGAGCCCATGGCCAGGAAGGAGGCACAGGCGGCTTCCGCCAACCGGCTCCGGTCGAGCGTGGTGGAGATGCGCTGTCCTGTCTCCAACAAGGAGACGTACCGGCGCAGCGCGGCGTTCTCCCGCAGCAGCTCGCGCGTGGCGAGCGCCCGCTGCACCGCGTGCTGGAGCACCTCCGGCGCCACCGGCTTGACGAGGTACTCGGCGGCCCCGCTCTTGATGGCGCGCACCGCCGGGTCCACCTTGTCCAGGCCGGTGATGACCACCACCTCGATGCCCGGGTGGTGCTCCTTCGTGTGGCGCAGCACCTCCATTCCGTCACCGCTGGGGAGGATGAGATCCGTCACCACGGTGTCGTAGCGGCCGTCGGCCAGTGCCGCCTTGGCCTCCTGGATGCTGGAGACCGCCGTAACCTCGTGCCCCACGGCGCGCAGGTAGTCGCCGTAGAGGGTCTGGGCCAGCTTCTCGTCATCCAAAAGGAGGATGCGCGCCATCACGAAGGGCTTAGCACCAAGCCCCAGGGGCTGCTAGCCTACCCCCGTGCCTCCCTACGAAAGCGGACGCCGGCTCTGTCTGCTGATGGAAGCGGGCGAGACGCGCTTCTCCGTCGAGGCCACCTCCATCATGGAGGTCGCCGCGCCGGGCCCCGATGAGACCAGCCTGCGTGGAGTGCTGGAGGTGAAGGATCTGTCCGTGCTGCTCGGCGGAGATCCGGAGCCGGGTCCGGGCATGGTCGTGGTGTTCGACGTGAGCCCCACACTGGCGGTGCGCGTGCGCTCCATCGTCGAGGTGGTGGACGCGGCCCAGTCCCCCCACTTCCTGCTGCCCTCGGGGTTGGGGGACACGCTGGCCGCGCTCAGCCGCAGCGCCGTGCTGCACAAGGAGCGGCTCTACCTGGAGCTCACCGCCGAGGCGCTGCCCCACGGGCCGGGCACCGTGCACCCCCCACCCGAGCACCCGGTGCATTTCTTCCAGGGCTCGCCCGAGCGCTCGCTCGTCTTCGAATCGCAGGGGCGGTTGTTCGGCCTCCCGCTGACCCTGGTGTCCCAGGTGGTGGCGCGCGGGCCGTCCTTCAGTGCCCTGCCGGGCAAGGGGGGCGCGGTCGCGGGCGTCTACCCCCATGCCCAGTCGCTCTGGCCCATCTACTCCGCTCCGGCGCTCCTGGGCGCTCCGGCTACCCCGGAGGGCTTCCTCGTCCTCGTCGACCTGGGGGGCCGGAACCTGGGGCTGTGCGCCTCGCGCGTGCTGGGCTTCCATCCCCGCTTCGAGCCCGCTGGGGAACCGGGGGAGTTCCTGGCCCCGGGATTGCCAACTCCCGTGCTCTTTCTGGACTTGAAGCACATGTTTTCTTGAGCTTCCGCTTGTTTTCTTGAAGGCCCGGGTGTCGAACCGTAAGCTGCCCGGCCTGACACTGGGACCCAGGGTCCCGATTTCTCAACGAATTCCAGGGGGTTTGCAGCCCCCGAGGCCCGAAACCGATGCCCAAGAATCTGCTGGTCGCCGATGACTCGCTCACCATCCGCAAGGTGATCGGGATGATCTTCGCGACCGAGGACTTTCAGGTCACCGCGGTCGACAACGGGCTGGACGCCATCACGCGCTCCCGCGAGCTGCGCCCGGATGTGGTGCTCGCGGATGTGATGATGCCGGGCAAGAACGGCTACGAGGTCTGCGAGGCGATCAAGAATGATCCGGCCACGCAGGGCATCCCCGTGTTGCTGCTCGCCGGCACCTTCGAGGCCTTCGACGAGGCTCGGGCGCGTGCGTCCAGGGCGGACGACCACATCACCAAGCCCTTCGAGAGCCAGGTACTCCTGGACAAGGTGAAGGCGCTGGTGGGGCAGAAGTCCAACACCATGCCCGCCTCCGCCGCCACCCAGGTGACGCCCTCCGCCGCCGCTCCCGTCCAGCCGCAGCGTCCAGCGGGTCCTCCGGGGCCCGGCGCGCCCCGTCCGCCGGGGCCGGGTGTACCGCCGGGACCGGGTGCTCCGGGCATGGCGCGTCCGCCAGGGCCGGGAATGCCGCCGGGACCGGGCGCTCCGGGCATGCGTCCGCCAGGGCCGGGAATGCCGCCGGGACCGGGCGCTCCGGGCATGCGTCCGCCAGGGCCGGGAATGCCGCCGGGACCGGGCGCTCCTCCAGGAATGGCTCGTCCCGGGATGCCGGGGCCGGGAATGCCGCCGGGGCCGGGTGCTCCGGGCATGCGTCCGCCGGGGCCGGGAATGCCGCCGGGGCCGGGGGCTCCGGGCATGGCGCGTCCGGGCATGCCGGGGCCGGGAATGCCGCCGGGGCCTGGGGCTCCGGGCATGGCGCGTCCGGGCATGCCGGGGCCGGGAATGCCGCCGGGGCCTGGGGCTCCGGGCATGGCGCGTCCGGGCATGCCGGGGCCGGGCGCTCCCGCTCCGGGTGGGCCGGGTGGCCTGCCTCGTCCGCCGGGTGCCACGCCGCTGCCCGGGTCCGCCCCTCCTGTCTCGGCTCGGGGCAAGGATCCGTTCGGCCTCGGTGCTCCCGCGGCCCAGCCCGCTGCTCCCGTCGAGGAGCTGACCCCCGAGGCGGGTGGCCTCGAGGATCTCTCGCTCGATGACTCCGTGGAGGAGGCCGCGCCGGTTCCGGCTCATACTCCGGCCCCCGTCGCCGTGGAGGCCCGCCGTCCCGCTCCCTCCGCCGATGGGGGAGAGGCGCAGTTGCGCGAGGCCCTCTCGAAGGCCTCCCGCGAGGTCATCGAGAAGATCGCCTGGGAAGTCGTGCCCCAGCTGGCCGAGACGATCATCCGCGAGGAGCTGGAGCGGTTGATCAAGGACCGCGAGACGAAGCACTGAGCGCGAAGCGTCATCATCCGTCTTCTTCACCCCGACCGGCCCTCGTCGGGCCGGTCCTCCGCCGCCGGCCCGCGTGGGCCGGTTCTCATTTCCAATGAGCGATACGACCGAACTTCCGAAGGCCTATGACCCCAAAGAGGTCGAGGCCCGCTGGTACTCCCACTGGCTGGAGCGTGATTACTTCCGTGCCGAGGCCACCTCCGACAAGCCGGCCTTCTGCATCGTGCTGCCGCCGCCCAACGTGACGGGCAGCCTGCACCTGGGCCACGCGCTCACCGCCACCATCCAGGACATCCTCATCCGGTGGAAGCGCATGAGCGGCTTCAATGCCCTCTGGGTACCGGGCACGGATCACGCCGGCATCGCCACGCAGATGGTGGTGGAGCGCGAGCTCAAGGAGAAGGAGAAGAAGACGCGCCACGACCTGGGCCGCGAGAAGTTCCTCGAGCGCGTCTGGGAGTGGAAGAACAAGTACGGCAACCGCATCCGCGAGCAGCACAAGGTGCTCGGCGCCAGCCTGGACTGGAGCCGCGAGCGCTTCACCATGGATCCGGGCGTCTCCTCCGCCGTGCGCGAGGTCTTCGTGCGTCTGCACGAGGAGGGCCTCATCTACCGGGCCCAGAAGCTCATCAACTGGTGCCCCTCGTGCCACACCGCCCTCAGCGATCTGGAGGTCGAGCACGAGGAGAAGCAGGGCTCGCTCTGGCACATCCACTACCCGGTGAAGGGCAGCGACCGGAAGCTCACCGTCGCCACCACCCGTCCGGAGACGATGCTCGGCGACACCGCCGTGGCCATCCACCCCGAGGACGAGCGCTACACGGGGCTCGCCGGCCAGAGCGTGGTGCTGCCGCTCACCGGCCGCGAAATCCCCATCATCGCCGACGCGGAGCTGGTGGACCCGGCCTTCGGCACCGGCGTGGTGAAGGTGACGCCGGCCCATGACTTCAACGACTACCAGACGGGTCTGCGCCACCAGCTGCCCATGCTCAGCGTCCTGGACGAGGCCGCGCGCGTGAACAAGGAGGGTGGGGCGTACGCGGGCATGGACCGGTACGCCGCGCGCAAGAAGATCCTCGAGGACCTCACGGCCCAGGGGCTGCTGGAGAAGGAGGAGCCGCACAAGCTGTCCGTCGGCGGCTGCCAGCGCTGCGGCACCGTGGTGGAGCCGCGCCTGTCTCCGCAGTGGTTCGTGAAGATCGAGCCCCTGGCCCGTCCCGCCATCGAGGCGGTGGAGCAGGGCCGCACGAAGTTCGTCCCGGAGAGCTGGACGAACACGTACTTCCACTGGATGCGCAACATCCACGACTGGACCATCAGCCGCCAGCTGTGGTGGGGCCACCAGATTCCCGCCTGGTACTGCGCCGACTGCAGCCCGCGCCTGGAGGCCACCGGCGGCATCGACTACTCGCGCGCCGAGCCCATCGTCGCTCGCGCCGCGCCGGCCCAGTGCCCCAAGTGCCAGGGCTCGCGCCTGGAGCAGGATCCGGACGTGCTCGACACGTGGTTCTCCTCGGGTCTGTGGCCCTTCAGCACCCTGGGCTTCCCCGAGCAGACGGGCGAGCTGAAGACCTTCTACCCGAACTCCGTCATGGAGACGGGCCACGACATCCTCTTCTTCTGGGTCGCCCGGATGATGATGATGGGCCTGCACTTCATGAAGGACGTGCCCTTCCGCACCGTCTACCTGCACGCCATGGTGCGCGACGAGAAGGGCGAGAAGATGTCCAAGACGAAGGGGAACGTGATCGATCCCCTCGACATCATCCAGGGCGCCCCGGCCGAGCAACTCGCCAAGAACCTGCGCAACAAGTTCCCCCAGGGCATGCCCGCCCACGGCGCGGACGCGCTGCGCTTCACCCTGGCCGCCCTCACCCAGCAGGGCCGTGACATCAAGCTCTCGCTGGACCGCGTGGCCGGCTACAAGGCCTTCGCCAACAAGCTGTGGAACGCCAGCCGCTTCGCCCTGATGAACATGGGCGACTTCCAGCTCGGCACCGGCTCCATCAAGGACCGCGAGCTCACCCTGGCCGACCGGTGGATCCTCTCGCGGCTGCAGCGCGCCACCGTGGAGACCCGCAAGTCGCTCGAGGAGTACAACTTCGGCGAGGCCGCCTCCACGCTCTACCAGTTCCTCTGGGCCGAGTTCTGCGACTGGTACATCGAGCTGGCCAAGAGCGCGCTCTACGGCGAGGACCCGAAGGCCAAGGACAACACCCGCGCGGTGCTCGTCTTCTGCCTGGACCGCATCCTGCGGCTGCTCCACCCGTTCATGCCGTTCATCACCGAGGAGATCTGGCAGAAGCTGCCCATGTCCCGGCCGGTCGAGTCCATCATGATCTCCCCGTTCCCCGAGCCGGATGCGGCGCTCGAGGACGCCGCCGCCGAGGCGGAGATGGGGCCGGTCATCGCGGCCATCGAGGGCCTGCGCAACATCCGCGGCGAGAGCAACCTGCCGCCCTCGGCCCGCATCACCGCGTACGTGCAGAGCCCCGATGAGCGCACCCGCGAGCTGCTCGAGCGGTGGCGCGGCTACCTGATGCCGCTGGCCGGCCTGGGCGAGCTGCGCGTCACGGCCCCCGGTCCCAAGCCGGCCCAGTCCGCGGCCTTCGTGGGTCCGCAGATGGAGGTCTTCGTCCCGCTGGCGGGCCTCATCGACGTGGACGCCGAGCGCGAGCGCCTGCGCAAGGAGATCACCCGCTCCGAGCAGGAAGTGGGCGGCATCAAGCGCAAGCTGGACAACCCCAACTTCGTGGCCAAGGCGCCCCCGGACGTGGTGGAGAAGGATCGGGCCCGCGTCGAGGAGCTGGAGGCGCGCATCTCCAAGTTGCAGGACAGCCTCAACCGGCTCGCTCCGGAGGCCGCCTCGCCCGAGCCTGCCCCGGTAGCTGAGCCCGGGGACGGCAAGGCAGCCGCGTCGAATACCACCGACGGCGAGATCGTCGAGTCCAACGTCGTCCAGATCGAGGCGGACGACGAGGACGAAGCCGACGAGGACGTCCATGATGTCGGGTCCAGCGAGATCGAGGATGCCGACGAGGACGAGGATGCCGATGAGGACGTCCACGATGTCGGGTCCGTCGAGATCGAGGAAGCGCCGGCTCCGGCGAAGCCCGAGCGCAAGGGCGGCATCGCCAATGGCGCGGTGAAGGCCCAGGCGGCGCCCGAGGCCAAGGCCACCACCCGCGAGGCCCCCGCGAAGAAGGCGGCTGCGGCCACGAAGGCGGCTCCTGCCAGGAAGGCCCCCGCGAAGAAGGCGGCTCCGGTGAAGAAGGCAGCGGCCAAGAAGGCGGCTTCGGTGAAGAAGGCAGCGGCCAAGAAGGCTCCCGTGAAGAAGGCGGCGGCCAAGAAGGCCCCCGCGAAGAAGGCGGCGGCCAAGAAGGCTCCCGCGAAGAAGGCGGCGGCCAAGAAGGCTCCGGCCAGGAAGACCCTGGCCAAGGCCAAGGTGCCTGCCCGGGGCTCGGCCAAGGCCAAGGGCAAACCCGCGGCTCGCGAGGTCTCCGCACGGAAGAAGTCGGCGGCCTCTCGTGTAGCCAAGACCCGGCGCTGACCTCACTCGGAGACGCGACTCACATGGACGCCTTCCTGGATCGCCTCATCTCGCTCGCCCTGGAGGAAGACCTCGGGGCAGCGGGCGACATCACCACCGAATCCCTCGTCCCCGTGGATGCCCAGGGCACCGCCGAGCTGCTCGTCAAGGAGCGGCTCGTCCTCGCCGGGTTGGACGCCTTCGTCCGCGTCTTCCAGCGCGTGGATCCGGACGTCCACGTGGAGCTCCTCGCTCGCGATGGGCAGGAGCTCCAGCCCAAGACGGTGGTGGCCCGGGTGCGCGGGCGCATGCGCGCGCTCCTCACCGCCGAGCGCACCGCCCTCAACATCATCCAGCGCACCTCGGGCATGGCCACCCTGGCCCATCAGGTCATGTCCGCGGTGCGCGGCACCAAGCTGCGCATCCTCGACACGCGCAAGACCGCGCCCGGCATGCGCTCCCTCTCCAAGCAGGCCGTGAAGGCCGGTGGCGCCTTCAACCACCGCTTCGGCCTCTTCGACGGCGTCCTCATCAAGGACAACCACATCGCCGCCGTGGGGGGCTCCGTCCGCGAGGCGCTCCGCCGCGCCCGCACCAACGCGCCCCAGCTCGTGAAGATCGAGATCGAGGTCACCAACCTCGACCAGCTCGCCGCGGCGCTCGAGGAGGGCGCGGACGTGGTGATGCTCGACAACATGGACGACGAGCAGATCCGCCGCGCCGTGGAGCTGACCGCCGGCCGCATCCCCCTCGAGGTCTCCGGCGGCATCACCCTGGAGCGCCTGCCGCGTCTGGCGAAGCTCGGCGTGGACTTCGTGTCCATGGGCGCGCTCACGCACTCGGCGCGTGCCATGGACCTGTCCCTGGAGATCGTCCAGGCGTGAGTCGCCCGGCCGCTCAGCGGCTGGGGGCGCCGAGGGCCTCGTAACGGGGTTCGCCCTCGGCGGAAGCCGGGATGTTCATCTCCAGCAACGCCGCCACGGTGGGCGCCACGTCCGTGGTGCTGATCTCCCGCGGGTACGTGCCCGGCTTCACCCCCCTGCCCGCCAGGATGAGGGGCACCAGCTGGTCGTACGCGTACGGCGTCCCGTGGTTGGTGCCCACGGTGTCCGCGCTGATGACGTGGAAGGGCTTCACCACGAAGAGCACGTCGCCGCTGCGCCCCGCGTAGTAGCCACGCCGCAGGGGCTCCATCAGCCCCGCCACGTCCGGCGCCGTGTACAGGTCGTCCCTCGCCACCGCCAGGGAGATGGACGGCTGCTTCGCCAGCCAGGCCGCCGCGGCCCGGCGCACCGCCGCCCCGTCCACCTTGCCTCCTTCCAGCGTCTTGCCCCCCAGGTACGCGTCCAGCTCCTCGATGGTGGCGGTGACGTCCCCGCCGAACTGCGCCCGCAGCGCCTCGGTCAGCCCCTTGGAGAGGGCCTTCGGGTCCACCCGTTCCGCTCCCACTCCCTGGGCCGCCCAGTGCTCGGGCACCGCCGCGCCACCGTGGTCGGCCGAGAGCACCACGAGGAGATTGGCCCGGCCTCCCGCCGCCTTCTCGGCCAGGGCCACCAGGTCACCCACCGCCTTGTCCAGCCGGTACATCGTGTCCTGCATCTCCCACGAGTGGGGGCCGTACTGGTGGAAGACGCGATCCGTGGCGCTGAAGCTCACCGCGAGCAGGTCCGGCACCTCGTCCTTGCCCAGCCCCTCGCCCTCGATGGCGGCCCGGGCGGCCTTCACCACCAGGTCCAACGACAGGGGAGAGATGGCGAAGGCGGTGTACGACTGGGGTCCGGGCGAGGGGAGGCCCCCGTTGAGCGGGTGGGGGAAGGCGCGCCCCAGCCCGTAGTACTCGCCCTCGTAGGGCCGATCATCCTCACCCACGTACTCGGTGCGCGGCAGCAGCGGCTCCCAGGCCTTGCCGAAGGTGGCTTCGGGCGGGTTGGCCGCGTTGAAGGCCTTGAGCCAGCCGGGCAGCTCCTTGGTGTACCAGGTGCCCGTGACGAACTTCCCCACCGTCTCGTCGTACCAGTAGGCTTGTCCGAGCCTGCCGGCCAGGGGGATCGCCGAGCGCGCCTTGCCCGCGAACGCGAGGGCCTTGCCCTGCTCCTGGGTGTTCAGCCGCAGCCTGTCCGCGAGCGTCTCCGCCATGAGGTTGGCCGGGCTCACGTCTTCCACGGAGAGGGGCGCCTCCAGCACCGGATGCGCGGCGTCCGGGAAGACGCGCTCGGGCTTGCCCGTGGCCCGGTCGATGATCCGGTTGTCCACGATTCCGTGGCGCCAGGGGTTGGCGCCGGTGGCCAGCGTGGCGTGGCCCGGCGCGGTACGCGGCTTGGCGTACTGGTAGCGCGCATACGGATAGAAGGCGCCCGAGTCGATGAGCTGCCGCAGTCCGCCCTTGAGGCGCGGCTTCGTGCGCAGCAACAGGTCCGAGCCCATCGCGTCCACGGTGATGAAGAGCGTCAGCCGGGGCGGCTTCGCCAGGGCGGGGAGGGCGGTGAGCAGCAGCAGCAGGGTCAAGGCGCGGAGCATGGGCGCGATCCTCTACGCCTCGTGCTCAGAAGCAACCAACTCCCTCGCGCCATGCTTTCCGGTCGGACACTCCCCTGTTACGGTCCGCGCGACCCATGGTCGAGGCACGACTTCGAGTGATCTACGGCGACACGGACCAGATGGGTGTCGTGTATTACGCCAATTATTTCCGCTACTTCGAGTTCGCCCGGAGCGAGTACTTCCGTTCGCGCGGGGGCAGCTACCGCGAGCTGGAGCGCGAGGGACTGATGCTGCCCGTGGTGGAGGCGACCGCTTCCTACAAGTCGCCCGCCCGCTACGAGGACGTGCTGCTCGTGCGCACCCGCGTGAGCGAGCTCAAACGGGTGTCGCTTACTTTTTCCTACGAGATCTTCCGCGAGGGAGGCTCGGACACCCCCCTGTGCACGGGGCGCACCGTGCATGCCTGCGTGAGCCGCGAAGGCCGGCCCACCCGTCTGCCAGAAGCGGTCGTCCGCCTGTTGCACGAAGCGCCCTGAGTTCCCACTTCTTCACTTCGTTCCAAGGAGATACCCGACAATGGATCGCAACCTGGCAATGGAGGCCGTGCGCGTCACCGAGATGGCGGCCATCGCCTCCGCCCGGCTCATGGGCCGCGGCAACAAGAACGAGTCGGATCAGGCCGCCGTGGATGCCATGCGCAAGGCCTTCGACGCGCTGCAGATCAACGGCACGGTGGTCATCGGCGAGGGCGAGCGTGACGAAGCCCCCATGCTCTACATCGGCGAGAAGGTGGGCCGGCGCAACCCCGAGGACCCCGAGGTGGACATCGCGTTGGATCCCCTCGAGGGCACCAACCTGTGCGCCTACGGCCGCCCGGGCAGCATCGCCGTGGTCGCCATGGCCGAGAAGGGCAAGCTGCTCAACGCTCCGGACACCTACATGGAGAAGATCGCCGTGGGCCCCCGCGCCCGGGGCGCCATCGACCTGCGTCGCTCTCCCACCGAGAACCTCCACGCCGTCGCGGAGAAGATGAAGGTCTACGTGTCGGATCTCACGGTCATCATCCTCGACCGCGAGCGGCACGCGGACCTCATCAAGGAGGTGCGGGCCGCGGGCGCGCGCATCCGCCTCATCGATGACGGGGACGTGGCCGGCGGCATTGCCACCTGCTTCGAGGACACCGGCGTGGACGTGCTGATGGGCATCGGCGGCGCCCCCGAGGGCGTCATCTCCGCCGCGGCCATCCGCTCGGTGGGCGGCGACATGCAGGGCCGCCTGGTGCCGCGCAACAACGAGGAGATCGAGCGCGCCAGGCGCATGGGCATCTCCGACATCTCGAAGATCTACACGGCCGAGGAGCTGGCCGGCGGCGAGGTGATGTTCGCCGCCTCCGGCGTCACCAGCGGCGACTTCCTGCGCGGCGTGCGCTTCTTCGGCAACGGCTGCGAGACGCACTCGGTGGTCATGCGCAGCAAGACCGGCACGGTGCGTTTCATCCAATCCCGGCACAAGTTCGACAAGAAGCCCGGCTATAACTTCTAGCCAACACCCACCCAGGAGACTCGCACCATGGCTGGCGCCACCCGCACCATCGTCATCAACGCCCCTCCGGAGAAGGTCTTCGACGTCATCTCCGGCTTCGATCGCTACGGGGAGTTCCTTCCCGAGGTGAAGAAGGTCTGGACCTCGGAGCGCAAGGGCACCGAGGTGAAGGTCCACTACGAGGTCAACGTGGTGAAGACGATCCGCTACACCCTGCTCTTCA
This sequence comes from Archangium lipolyticum, assembly GCF_024623785.1. Classification (NCBI taxonomy): domain Bacteria; kingdom Pseudomonadati; phylum Myxococcota; class Myxococcia; order Myxococcales; family Archangiaceae; genus Archangium; species Archangium lipolyticum. Next base: position 60,884 of record NZ_JANKBZ010000011.1, on the reverse strand, counting down.
AGGAGGAGCGGCCCACCCGGGTGTCCTGGACCTTCGTCGAAGGTGAGGTGATGAAGGACAACAAGGGCAGCTGGGTGCTCGAGCCCGACGGCGAGGGCCGCACCAAAGCCACCTACACGGTGGAGATGGCCCTGGGGCCCCTGGTGCCCAAGGCCATCATCAACGGCCTGGTGGATCAGTCGCTGCCCAAGATGCTGGACGCCTTCAAGCGCCGGGCCGAAGGGGCCTGAGCTCCACGGCGCACCGCGTCGTCATGCCGCGCCCCCCGGCGGACCGGGGGGCAGGCGGGAGACCGAGCCAGAGTCTGTCCTACCCGTCACTGTGGATGTGCCGGAGGCTCCATCCAGTTGGACCGCTTGCGGGGAACTGTGGCTCGATTACAATCCAGTCAACGTTCTCGGCGTCTGGTGGTTCGAGGCCATTTGATTTACTGGACATTTCCGCCAGGTCCAGCTGTCGGGTGGCGGACGGGCAAGCATGCGGGGGTGCTGGCACGTACTCATCAGTAACCGAGGCCCTTACTTTGCATCTTGGGTACTCAGATGCAGACGGGGCCGCGGGAAACCAGGAGCGGGATGGCGGGCGTACATCGGGGTACGTAGGCTGACGGAGAAACCGAACCCATGCTCGACGCCTTCATCATCGAGGAAATCAAGCGCCGGGAAAGGAACCGGGAGGAGCGGGAGCGCCCCGCGCTCGAGATCCCGCTTCCGGTGCCAGAGGAGCGCCCCCGGCGCCGGACGGACGCGGACGACGACGAGAAGCCCCAGCGGGGAGTCATCATCATCGATCTCCAAGGCTGAGTGGCCGCATCGCCTCCGAGGCCCGCGGTGGACGTCCCGGTGACGCGGGACGGTGCCACGCGGGCCTTGCCATGTCCGCTGTTCCGGCGAGCCCTCACTCCGGCGCGAGCAGCAGCAGGTGCCGGGGGTGGTAGAGGGTCCACAGGGGCCCGGAGCCCCACGGGCCCAGCGCCTCCAGCACACCCTGCCGCCACTGGGACGGAATGGCCTCCTCGCCGTGGAAGGCGCCCAGGAGCGCTCCGGCGACGGCCCCGTTCACATCCGCGTCCCCGCCCCGGTTGATGACGTCCACCACACCGGCCTCGAAGTTGGGCGCATGCAGCAACTCCCAGTAGGCCAGCCGGAAGGCCACCCGCACCTGGTCCGGCTTCAGGTACAGGTGCAGGTCCGGCCCGTAGAGTTGGGGATCGTCCCGCTGCGCCGCGGCCAGGTCCTCCCTGAGCGCGGCCGTGGCGCGCGACACCTCCTGGACGTAGTCGGCCGCCGAGCGGCCCAGGGATGCGCTGGCCACGGACAGCCCGCTGATGGCGGCCGTGATGAGATCCTCCGCCTTCAGCCTCTCGCCCGCGCCGAGGGCGTGCGCGATGGAGCCGTTGAGCGCGGCGCAGGCCAGCTGGCAGCACGGGTCGAAGTGCGTGAGCGCGGAGTCCGCGAGCGAGGCCTGCACCCTCGCCTGGGTGTCCTTGTGGAAGAAGACACCGATGGGCGCGGTGCGCGCGAGGCTGCCGTTGCCCGCCACGCGCCGGAAGCCGCGCAGCCACACGCGCCGCGCGGCCGTGCTCTTGGGCAGGCCCGACTCGAGGATTTCGGTCATCACCTCGCGCGTGGACTCGCTCATCCCGGCGGCATGCCCCTGCCAGGCGAGGTAACGGCGCAGCATGTCATCCGCGTCGTAGGCCTTGAGCTCCCGCAGACCGGCGCCCAGACAGCTGGCCTGCTGCCCGCTCTCGCCCACCTGGCCTCGCCGCAGCTCGAAGGGGCCGCCCCCCTTGAGCTCGCGGAAGGGTCCGTCCGTGAGCTGGGGGAAGAGTGGGGCGGAGAGGCGCCGTGTCTTCAATGTGACGCCGAGCGCATCTCCGACGGCGAGGCCCAGGAGCGCGCCTCGGCCGCGCAGGCGCGGGTACGGGTCGGAGACGGGGGCGGCGGGTCGGCGCGGAGGCATGGGACGAAGGGGAGGGGCTTCGAGGGGCCGACAGTGTAGCAGTCCTCCTGTCGAGCAAGCTTGCTAGGGGCGGGGGTGTCTTCTAGAACCCCGCGCCATGACCGAGATCGCTCAAATCGTGGCGCGTGAAGTGCTCGACTCCCGCGGTAACCCCACCGTGGAGGCCGAGGTGTTCCTGGCGGGCGGGGCGAAGGGCCGTGCGGCGGTGCCGTCCGGGGCCTCCACCGGCGAGCACGAGGCCCTGGAGCTGCGGGACGGGGAGAAGAACCGCTACCTGGGCAAGGGTGTGCGCAAGGCCGTCTCCAACATCATGGAGACGATCGCCCCCGAGCTGGTGGGCATGGATGCCGCGGACCAGTACGCGGTGGACATGCAGATGCTGGAGATGGACGGCACGCCGACCAAGAGCAAGCTGGGCGCCAACGCCATCCTGGCGGTGTCCATGGCCACGGCGCGCGCGGCGGCGGATGCCTTCGGCATTCCCTTCTACCGCTACGTGGGCGGCGCGCAGGCGCGCACCCTGCCGGTGCCGCTGATGAACATCCTCAACGGTGGCGCCCATGCCGACACCCGCGTGGACGTGCAGGAGTTCATGGTGGTGCCCGCGGGCGCCCCCTCGTTCTCCGAGGGCCTGCGCTGGGGCGCCGAGGTGTTCCACGCGCTGAAGAAGATCCTCAAGGGCCGCAAGCTGGCCACCGGCGTGGGCGACGAGGGCGGCTATGCCCCGGACCTGCCGGCCAACGAGGAGGCGCTCAAGCTCATCATGGAGGCCATCTCCGCGGCGGGCTTCAAGGCCGGCGAGCAGATGTTCCTGGCCATGGACGTGGCCGCCAGCGAGTTCTTCGACAAGGCGAGCAAGAAGTACCGCCTCAAGGGCGAGGGCAAGGAGTTCGACGCGGCCGGCATGCTGGACTACTACCAGCAGCTCGTGTCTCGCTACCCCATCGTCTCCATCGAGGACGGCATGGCCGAGGACGACTGGGAGGGCTGGAAGCGCCTCACGGACGTGCTGGGCAACAAGATCCAGCTGGTGGGTGACGATCTCTTCGTCACCAACGTGGAGCGCCTGGGCCGCGGCATCCAGGGCGGCGTGGCCAACTCCATCCTGGTGAAGGTGAACCAGATCGGCAGCCTCACGGAGACCTTCGACGCGGTGCGCATGGCCCACAAGGCCGGCTACACCTCGGTGATGAGCCACCGCTCGGGCGAGACCGAGGACACCACCATCGCGGACCTGGCCGTGGCGCTCGATTGCGGACAGATCAAGACGGGCTCGGCGTCGCGCTCGGATCGCATCGCCAAGTACAACCAGCTGCTGCGCATCGAGCAGGAGCTGGGCGCGGGCGCGCGCTACGCGGGCATGCGCTCCATCAAGGGTCTGCAGGCGAAGTAGGAAAGGGAAACGGAGAGAGCCGTGGCCGACAAGAAACCCCGCATCCTGGTATCCAACGACGACGGCTACTTCTCCGAGGGCCTGCGCAACCTGGTGGAAGCGGTGACCCCGCTGGGGGAGGTGTGGGTGGTGGCGCCGGACCGCGAGCAGAGCGCGGCCTCGCACGCCATCTCCCTGCACCGCCCCCTGCGCATCACCGAGGTGCGTGAGCGCTGGTTCTCCGTGGACGGTACCCCGGCGGACAGCGCTTATCTGGCGATCAATCACCTCATGAAGGATGATCGCCCGCGGATCATGGTGTCCGGCATCAACCACGGGGCCAACCTGGCCGACGACGTCAACTACTCGGGCACGGTCGCCGCCGCCCGCGAGGCCGCTTTGCTGGGCATTCCGTCCATTGCCTTCAGCCTGGTGTCTCGCGCGCCGTTCGACTTCCAGCACGCGGCGCGGTTCGCCCGGTCGCTGGTGGCCGCGGCGCTCGCCCAGCCTCAGCTCCCGCCCAGGATGCTGCTCAGCGTCAACGTTCCCCGGGGCGAGCCCACGGGGTACGCCATCACGCGGCTGGGCCGGCACTCGTACGGGTACGACGTCGTGGAGAAGGAGGATCCGCGCGGCCGCAAGTACTACTGGATCGGTGGCAACGCCTACGAGCACGAGGACGTGCCCGGCAGTGACTGCAACGCGGTGCACCTGGAGCGACGCATCTCGGTGACGCCGCTCAACTTCGAGCTCACCGACACGCGAGCCATGACGGAGCTGGCGGGTTGGAACCTCGAGGGCTTCCCACGCTCCGACGTGGGCAGGGGAGGCGACTGAGGTTGGCGGTGGCGGGCGCCACGTGGGCGCGGCCAGCGCTGTTGGCGCTGCTCGTGCTCCTCGGCACCACCGGCTGCTCGCTGGGGCCGAGGTCCGTCACCCCTCCACCTCCCGCCCCCGTCTCCGAGCGGTCCCCGTTGATCCTCGGAGAGCTGCGCGAGCCCCACCCGGAGCCGGAGCTCGTCTACACCTCCGTCTCCGTCCCCGTCCGGCACACGGTGGCCCCCGGCGAGACGATGTACCGGATCGCCAGGAACTACGGCATCACCGTGGAGCAGCTGTCCGCGGCCAACGGGATCAAGGACCCTCGCACCTTGTCCGCGGGTCAGGAGCTGGTCATTCCCGGTATCGAGAAGCTGGTGCCGGTGGCCACCGAGTCCTCTCCCACTCCGGAGCCGCGCGGGGGGAGCGAGCGCCCGGTGCCGGGGAAGAAGCCTCCCGTGGTCGTGACGGCTCCGGCGTCGCGTGCGGATCCCCGGCCCGTGTCCCGGCCCGCGCCAGCCCGCCCGGTGCCGGAGACGAAGGGGATGCTGGACTGGCCCCTGAGAGGGGTGCTGTACGCCCGTTTCGGGAAGAAGGGGCGCGAGCCGCACGATGGGATCGATCTCGCGGTGCCCGCGGGCACGCCGGTGAAGACGGCCCAGGAGGGCGAGGTGCTGTACGCGGGTGAGCAGCGCGGCTACGGGCTCATCGTCATCATCCAGCACTCGGATCGCCTCATCACGCTCTACGCGCACAACCGCGACCTGCGCGTGAAGAGCGGCCAGAAGGTGCGGCGCGGTCAGGTCGTCGCCACCGTCGGCGAGTCCGGCAAGACGAGTGGTCCACAGTTGCACTTCGAGGTACGCGTCGACGGCAAACCCGTGGATCCGCTCGATTACCTGGGGCCACTGCCGTCGTCGTAGAATGCGGGGCCCCCCTTGTGTGAGGACGGCAGTCGGGCTGAGTGGACATGTGATGAATCCTCCGAGGAGTCCGAGGAGGATTGCGGTTGGAGATGTCCTTGAAGTCGCGGGTGTTGATCGGCGCCGTCGCTGGTCTGCTCCTGCTGCTTCCGCTGGCACTCCTCTCGAGTATCCGCCTGTACTCGCAAGGCTGGACCCGAGCGGCTGATGGGGTGGAGTTCAGTCCGGTGCTCTCTCCGGAAGAACGCGTCGGGTTGAGTACCTTCGAGCGGCGCTGCGGGAAGCGCGAGGACTGCGAGCCCCCCCTGGAATGCCTGGCCTTCTTCACGGGCTTCGAGAGCTACTGCCTCGACAGTGACTGTCTGACGGACCGGCAATGCAAGGAGGGCTTCACCTGTCGGGCCCTGAAGCCACTAGGAGGAGGCGCTCTGGTTCGCCGCTGCACCCCGGCAGGTTCTCTCGAGGAGGGCGAGCCCTGCATGGCCAGTTCTCGAGAGAAGTCGGTGGTCTGTGCGCGAGGACTGATCTGCAACGGTTACTGCGGTCGCCCGTGCCAGATGGACGAACCCGAGAGCTGCCCGGAAGGTTTCTTCTGCGCCAGGGGCAAGAACGGGACATCCTGCCTCCCCACCTGCGAGGGGAGGGCGTGTCCGGAAGGAAAGCAGTGTGTTCGCTATGACTCGGGCATGTCCGTATGCGCCCACATTCGCGGCGAGAACTGCCAGGACGCGCTGTGTCCTCGAGGCCAGCGATGCAACAAGAGCTACTCTCCCAACCACAAGGACTGGGTCTCCATGGAGTGCGTCACCCCTTGTGGCGGGGAGAATCCTTCCTGCCCTGATGGATTCTTCTGCCATCGCGATGAATGCCGTCGGCCGTGTGAGCCCGATGCGGCGGACGTGTGTGGCCCTCGCGAGCGGTGTTCCTTCGATCCGGTGCGAAGAGCCGGGTTCTGCCAACTGAGGTTTCAGTAATTCGTGAGCCCGGCCGCGGACCGGGCGAGCGGCTTTCCCGTCCCTCGCGACGGCTATCTCCGATCCATGGCTGGCCGTCTGGTACTAGAGTGTCGGCCCCGTGAGTCGCTTCCTGCCGCTCCTCCTCGCCCTCTCGCTCGCCCCGGCCGCCCGGGCGCAGTCGTCTTCCGAGGCCCCGGCGGGTGTAACGCCCGCGGCGGAGGCACCCGCTCCGCTGATCGTCGTCGCCATCCTCCCCCTGCAGGCCAATGAGGACGCCCGCGACGAGGCCCCCGGCCTCACCGCGCTCCTCGTGAGCCGGCTCTCCGAGTCTCCCCGCCTCGCGGTGTCCTCCGCGTCGGATCGGGAGGCCGTGCGCGCCGTTGGCACCTGCGCGACGAGCCCGTGTCCGGAAGCCACTCCCGGCACTCCCGGCTCCAGCAAGGCACGCTACGTCATCACCGGCCGGATTGATGGTTTCGGTTCCCGCTTCCTCCTCACCACCAGCCTCGTGGACTCGGAGAGCGGGCGCGCGCTGAGCCGGCCTCGCATCGAGGTGTCCGCCAGGGATGCCTTGCCCCGCGCCGCCGTGTCTGTCGCGGATCAGCTCCTCGCCACGCTCGTTCCTGATTCCTCGGAGTGGCCCGGCTCGATGGCCGAGTCCGTCTCGCAGGTCCCCGGGATGGGCTCGTTCCTCGTCGGCCTGCGGTTCAACAACAGCCTCATCTCCGACTTCTCCACCTTCAACCCCGGCGGCGACGTGGAGATCGGCTTCCAGTTCCATCCCGAGTGGATCGTCTTCGGCCAGGTGGGCTTCTCCTACGTGCGTTCCGAGCAGGAGGGCCTCAAGGGCGGCCTCAACGTCCTCCCCAGCGTGCTGGGCCTGCGCCACTACCACAACGTCGAGAGCTCCTTCCGCCCGTACTGGGGCTTCGGCCTCGGCATCCAGCTCTCCTTCGGTGAGTACGGCATCTTCAAACAGACCGGGCCGCTCCCCACCGTCATCGGCTTCGCTGGCTTCGAGTACCTCATCGCCGGCCACCTCGGCTTCCAGCTCGAGGCGTCCACCAACGTCGCCCAGGCCGCCCTCGGTCTCACCGATGGCGGTCTCGGCAGTGGTCTCAACCTCGACATCAACGCCGGCATCGCCTGGCACTTCTGAGCCCGGAGTCTCCGCATATGAACCCGCGCTGGCGCGTCCTGCCCCTCCTCGCCCTCCTCGCCGCCGGTTGTGAGGACCGTCCCTCTCCCCCCGGCCCCAAGGAACAGGCCGAGGGCTATTACATCAAGGGCACCTCCGAGTACCTCCAGGGTCAGTTCGACGCGGCCATCCTCTCCTTCAACACCATGAAGGAGCTCTCCCCGGAGGATCCCCGCCTGCCCGCCGCCTACGGCGAGGTCTACCTCTCCATGGGCCGCTTCAACGACGCCGCCGCCCAGTTCGAGCTCGCCCTGAAGCGCGACCCCAAGCGCTCCACCAACTGGAGCCGCATGGGCTTCATCCACGCCCAGCTCGGCCGGCTCGACGAGGCCGAGAGTGCCCTGCGCAAGGCCCTCGCTCTCTACCCTCGCGACTTCAACGCCCTGGAGCAGCTCGCGGAGATCCACCTCAAGCGCGGTGACAAGGATGCCGCCGTGAGGCACTTCGCCCTCGCCGCCGAGCACTGCCCCGAGGGCAGCAAGTCCTCCCTCGTGCTGCGCGCCGTCGAGGTGCTCACCCAGGATGGGCGTCACGCCGAGGCCCTCGCGGTCCTCGGGGACTGGGTCGGCAAGGGCGTGCGCTCTCCCGAGCTGCTCTCCGCGCTCGGCGATGAGCAGGTCCGCGCCGGCCAGCTCGTCCCCGCCGCGGCCTCCTACCGCGAGGCCGCCAGCAACTCGCCCAAGGATCCCACCTTGTGGGAGCTCGTCGGGGAGATCTACACGAAGCTCGACAAGCCCGCCGATGCCCTCGCCGCCTACCGCGAGTCCCTCCGCGTGAAGGACCGCGCCATCGTCCACGTGGCCATCGCGCGTCTTCACCTGGCTCGCAACGAGCGCCAGGCCGCCGAGGAGGAGCTGGGCAAGGCTCTCGAGGCCGTCTCCGGCTCCGATGTACGTGAGCTCACCGAGCTGTCCGGCCTGCTCTCCACGTTCGGCCGGAAGGAGGACGCGCTGCGCATCCTCGTCAACCTCAGCGCCGAGCCGGATCACTCCAAGGATTTGGAGCTGCAGCTTCGCACCGCGAGTCTTGCTCGCGAGCTCAAGGATGAGGGCACCGTTCGCACGGTGTGTGACCGCATCGCGAACAGCGGGGTGAAGCTCAAGAAGTGCCCTTGAGAGGTAGGGGCCACCCCTCTCCCAGAGGGAGAGGGGGTTTTGTCTCCTCAGATCTTCCCGCCGGGGAGCTTGCGGTACACCCCCACCACCTGGCCCAGGATCATCGTCGAGCGGAACTCCGCCTTGCTCACGTAGATGGGCTGCATCGTGGCGTTCGCCGGCTGGAACCGGATGCGCTCTCCCTCCGGGTAGTAGCGTTTCACCGTCGCCTCGTCCTCGATCAGCGCCACCACGATGTCTCCGGCCTGCGCCTGCGGCGTCTTGCGCACGAAGAGGTAGTCCCCGTCGAAGATGCCGTCGTCGATCATCGAGTTGCCCTTGACCCGGAGGGCGAACACCTCGCGCCCCTGGCCTCCCAGCAGGAAGCTGTCGATGCGGACCGAGTCCTCCACGTTCTCCTGAGCAAGCAGGGGAGCGCCCGCCGCTACCTTGCCCAGCAGCGGCACCTCCACCATCCCCGATTCCTTCCTCACCCCCAGTCCCAGCAGCAGCCTCGCCCGCTTGGTCGGTACCAGCGAACGGCTCTGCTGCTCGCCCCGGTTCAGGTACCCCTTGCGCTCGAGTGCCTTGAGGTGATCGTTCACCCCGTTGGTCGAGCGGATATCCATCTCCTCGCCAATCTCCCGGATCGTCGGAGGGAAGCCCCGCGACTCCGTCTCCTTGACGATGAAGGCCAGGATTTCCCGCTGGCGTTCCGTCAGCTCTTCCATGCCTCGCTCCCTCGTCTGGTGGGCAACCCACCGGCGCAACAGGCTTTCAGTACCGTCATGCTCCCTGAACATACGTATAGAGTCAATTCGTTCAAGGATGAGCACGCACAATCCGTGTGGGTCCACCGTTGTCCAACAGACCCTGGGGTCTCCCCCCGTCTGCGCGTAGAATTCCGGACATCTTGTCCGAGCACCGACACACCCTCTTGTTGGTCGACGACGAACCCGACGTCATCGACCTCCTCGTCCGCATGTTCCAGCGGCGCTACCACGTGCTCTCGGCCGGCTCCGGCCCGGAGGCACTGGCGCTGCTGCGGCAACACCCGGTGGATGTGCTGATCACTGATCAACGCATGCCAGAGATGACGGGCATCGAGCTGGTCACCGCCGCTCGTGCCGAGGGGATCGACGTCACCGCGCTGCTGCTCACCGGGTACACGGACCCCGAGGACATCATCGCCGCCATCAACCGCGGCCAGGTGTACCGCTACATCACCAAGCCGTGGGACCTGAACGACCTGCTCATCACCGTGAAGAACGCGGTGGAGTACACGCAGCTGCGCCGGGACAAGGAGCGGCTGTTGCGCCAGCTGCACCAGCGCGTGGAAGCGCTCGGCGTCCTCTACGAGGTGAGCCGGGCCAGCGCCGGCGAGCCGCTCGGCTATGACGCCATCATCGATCGCGTCCTCACCGCCGTGTCGCGCGTGCTGCCCTATGACTGTGGCGCGGCCCTCATCGCCGTGGGGTGGGATCGCACCGCCACCCTGCGCCTGCGCTGCCAGGGCACCGTCGTTGGGGAAAAGGCGCTGCTGGGCGTGAAGGAGTCCATGCTGGCCTCGTGGGGCCAGCGCTCGGGGCTGGTGCTGCCCGAGGACCGGGTCATCACCCACGTCACCGGTACCACCACCCAGGACGCCTCCGCCCCGGCCACCTGGGCCAGTCAGCTCACCGTCGCCCTCACCGCCGGGGGCCGCCCCGTGGGCGTGTTGTCCCTCTTCTCCCAGCGCCCCCACGTCTACTCCGAGGAGGACGGCGCGCTGCTCGACACGCTCGCCAACCAGACCGCGGACGCCATCCAGTCCCTGCGCACCTCCGAGGAGGCCTCGCGCCAGCGCATGGAGCGCATGGTCGAGTCCATGGCCGACGGCGTCATCCTCACCGACGAGAAGAACGAGATCGTCGTGCTCAACCCCGTCGCGCGCCGCCTGCTGGCGCTCGGCGAGGGCCCCGCTCCGGATGCCGGCAAGCGGCTGAGCGAGATGCTCGGGTTCGATCCCTTCGAGCTGGTGCGCGGCTGGGAGTACGGCGGCGCCCAGGTGTTGCGCGAGGAGCTCAAGCTCGACGAGCGCACCATCCACACCACCGTCACTCCGGTGAACGACGCGCGCGGGGTGCTGCGCGGCGTGTGCGTGGTGCTGCGCGACGTCACCGAGCAGAAGCAGCTCGAGGAGCGCAAGGACGAGTTCGTCCACATGGTGAGCCACGAGCTGCGCACGCCCCTCACCTCCATCTCCGGCTCGTTGGACCTGGTGCTCAACTTCCTGTCCAGCGACATGAACGAGAAGCAGCGCCGCTACCTCATGCTGGCGCGCGACTCGACGGAGAAGCTCAACGCCATCGTGGACGACCTGCTGGACCTGGCCAAATTCGCCAAGGGCCGGCTGCGGATGAACTTCGAGTGGGCCTACGTGGACGACCTGGTGCGCCGCGCGGTGGAGAAGTATGGCCCCGCCTTCATGGAGAGGCGCGTCAAGGTGTCCGCCGGCCTGCCGCAGCACGGGCTGAGGATGCTGGCGGACCCCAACCGCCTCACCCAGGTGCTCAACAACCTGCTCACCAACGCCGCCAAGTTCACCCCCGAGCATGGCGAGGTGCGGCTGGAGCTCAGGGCCACCTCGGCGGTGCCCGGCTACGTGGCGCTCACGTGCTGGAACAGCGGCGAGCCCATCTCCGAGGAGAACCTGGAGCGCATCTTCGACCGCTTCGAGCAGGCGCGCACCAAGGCCAACCGCACCGTGCGGGGCACGGGGCTGGGCCTGGCCATCTGCCGCAACATCGTGGAGGCCCACGCCGGCCACATCTGGTGCGAGCCCTGCCAGGACGGGGTGCGCTTCGTGGTGGTGCTCCCCGTGGAGCCTCCCGCCGAGTACCTGCGGCCGGATGGGCTGGACTTCAACCAGAAGCGCAAGCCCGAGCGCCGGGGAGGGCTGCTGCTCGTCGAGTCCGAGCCGGACATCGGCTACATCACCAAGGCCCTGCTGCGCGCCCGCGGCTACGAGGTCCGTCTGGTCACCAGCTCCGAGGAGGGGCTCACCCAGGCGCGCGCCCTCCGTCCGGATGCCCTGCTGGTGGATGCCCGGATGCCCATCATCGACGGCCTGCGGCTGGCGGAGATCCTCCGGCATGATCCGGACACGCGCCAGTCGCCGCTGCTCCTCTTCTCCGCCTTCGACGAGCGCCAGCGCGCCTTCCGCGCCGGGGCGGATGCCTTCCTGTCCATGCCCCTGCAGGGGGATCGGCTGCTGGCCACGGTGGACTCGCTGGTGCGCGGGCGCACCGGCCAGCACCACGGGCGCGTGCTGGTGGTGGACGACGACGAGAAGGTGGTCGCCATCTGCCGCGAGGTGCTGGTGAGCCTCGGCTACGAGGTGCAGGTGGCCTCCACCCTCGAGGAGGCGCACCGCTCCCTGCGCGAGCGCCGCCCGGACGTGTTGCTGCTCGACGTGCAGCTCCCCGATGGAGATGGCTACCACTTCCTCGAGGAGCTCAAGTCCGAGCGCGCCAGCGGCCACATCTCCGTCATCTTCATCTCCGCCCGCACCGAGACGGGCGCCAAGGTGCGCGCCCTCAAGCTCGGCGCCGACGACTACCTCACCAAGCCCTTCGACGCGCTGGAGCTGGGCGCTCGCGTGGAGACCGTCCTGCGCCGCAAGGAGCAGGAGCTGGGCGCTTCCCCCACCACGCAGCTCCCCGGCTCGGGCGCCATCGAGCGAGAGGTGCAGCGCCGGCTCGCCGACCGCCAGCCCTTCGCCTTCTGCTACCTCGATCTGGACAACCTCAAGGCCTACAACGACTACTACGGCTTCGCGAAGGCCGACGGCGTCATCCGCCAGACGGGAGATCTGCTGCGCGAGGTGTTCGGCCAGGAGGGTCTGCCCGGCGACTTCCTGGGACACGTGGCGGGCGACGACTTCGTCTTCGTCACCTCTCCCGAGAGCGTGGATCGCATCTGCCAGCGCGCCATCGAGTCCTTCGATGGCATCATCCCGCTCTACTACGACAAGCAGGATCGGGAGCGCGGCTACATCGAGACGGATGATCGCTACGGGGAGAAGCGCAAGTTCCCCATCATGAGCGTGTCCGTGGTGGCGGTGCTGAGCGATGGCCTGACCCCGGATCATGCCGAGCTGGCCCGGCGGGCCGCGGACATGAAGAAGCGCGCCAAGGCCATCCAGGGCTCCGTCTACCTGCGCAGCGATCGTGAGCTGGCGATGAGCCGGACGGCCGCTGGATGAAGCTCTACCAGCAGCTCGTCCTCTTCATGTTCGCCGCCACGGTGTTGCCCCTGGCGGCGATGGGCTTCCTGCTGCTGTCTCGCGCGGAGTCGGAGCTGGCCGGGCGCATCGTCTCCGAGCAGCGCATCATCGCCGTCACCACCGCCGAGAGCGTGTCCGCGGAGCTGGTGAAGACGGTGGAGGTCATCGCCCGCTCGGCGGAGGCCATCCCCTGGGAGCACGCCACCCCCGAGGAGTTCCGCGGCGCCCTGTCGCTCCTCTATGAGCAGTCGCCCTCCGTCAGCGCGGTGCTGCACCTGGACTCGGAGGGCTTTCCCCAGGGGCCTCCCATCTTCCGGGCCGCCGGGGAGAGCGAGCACCCGGGCTTCGAGCTCTCCGGTGCTCCGGCGCTCGCCCAGGCGGTGCCGGTGCAGTCGCTGCGCCGTGGCAACAAGGGACAGGCCGCCCTGGGCCGCGTCTACGCGCACGCCCCCAGCGGGCGCGCGGCGGTGGCGGTGGCGGTGAAGCTGGGCGATGGGGAGGCGGCGCCCTACGCCATCCTCGAGATCGTCCTCTCGGATCTGGAGGAGATGCTGGTGCGGCATGCCGGGGACTCGCCGGGCTACATCGACCTGGTGGATGCCTCCTCCTCGCGCATCCTCGCCAGCTCCCTGCCGGAGCGGCGCCTGCGGCCGTTGGACTCCACGCTGGCCACCTGGCTCTCCTCGGGCGGCGAGCAGGTGCGCGGCTTCCGCATGGGCGAGCCCGTTCAGCGGGTGAGCACCGCGCGGGTTCCCCGGGTCCCCGGCTTCGACGTGGTGGTGGCGGTGGACGAGGCCGTCGCCCTGGCGCCGGTGCGCACCATGCGCCGCACGGTGTTGCTGTCCATCTTCGCCGCCTTCGGGGTGCTGCTCGCCCTGGGTGGGCTCTACACCCGCCGGGTCAACCGCCGCCTGTCCGAGGTGGTGGCCGGCGTCGACGCCTTCGGCCGGGGCGAGCTGGACCGCCGGGTCCGGCTGGAGGGCGATGACGAGCTCACCGACCTGGCCTACGCCTTCAACCGCATGGGTGGAGAGCTGGAGGCCGCCCGCGCGAAGCTGATGCGCTGGAACGACGACCTCAAGGCCCGGGTGGACGAGGCCACCGCCGAGCTGCGCGACGCCCAGGTCCAGCTGCTCGAGGCCCAGAAGCTCGCGGCGGTGGGCCAGCTCGGCGCCGGCGTGGCCCATGAGATCAACAACCCCCTGGCCGGCATCCTCGGCAACGTCCAGCTGATGTTGCTCGAACGTGACGAGAAGGATCCCGACTTCGACTCACTGCGGAAGATCGAGCTGAGCGCCAAGCGCTGCAGGGAGATCACCCAGAACCTGCTGCGCTTCTCCCAGCAGCGGGCCCGGCCCGAGCTGCGCTCGGTGGATCTCAACGCCGTCGTCCGCGACGCGCTCTCACTCACGGAGAATCAGATTCGCGGAGAGGGAATCTCCCTGCTCACCGACCTGATCTCCCCACCGGTGCGGGTGAAGGGGGACCCGGGGCACCTGTCCCAGGTGGTGCTGGCGATGCTGTCCAACGCGCGCACCGCGATGATGAAGAGCGAGACGAAGCGGCTCGTGTTGCGCACCGGCGAGCGGGACGGGCGCGGCTTCCTCGAGGTGGAGGACACGGGCAAGGGCATCGCCCCCGAGCACCGCTCGCGCATCTTCGAGCCCTTCTTCACCACCAAGGACGTCTGGACCAACGTGGGCCTGGGCCTGTCGGTGGCCTGGCGGGTGATCAGCGAGGCGGGCGGCACCATCGAGGTGCGCACGGAAGTGGGGCAGGGCACCTGCTTCACCGTGTGGTTGCCGAAGGTGTGAGTCCCGGCATGTGTCTGAGGTAGTTTGAAGGCCCCATGGACGCCCCCCGTTCTCCCCGGCGCACCGTACGCTTCCTGATCGCGCTCGCCGCCATCCTGTCGGCGCTGCCGCTGGGCTATTTCCTCTTCCTCCACGAGCCCCCGGCGGCTCCTCCTCCGCCCGCGCCCGTGGTGCCGGAGGTTCCCCGGCCTCCCGAGCAGGCCCCCGTGGCGCGGAGCTCGCTGAAGCTGGAGGAGATCCACGGCACCGTGGAGGTGCGCCGCGGCAACGGGGAGTGGCACGCGGTCCGCCCCGGCGAGGCCCTGCACCCCTCGGACGCGGTGCGTACCCTGGAAGGCTCCTACGCGGTGCTCGTCAACGGCGAGACGGTGGAGGTCCGCATGGAGGCCGGCACCGAGGTGTCCATCGAGGCCCTCACCGACACCCTCTCCCGCCTCATGCTCGCCAACGGTATGACGACGACCCGCGTCAAACCCGGCGCCCGGCAGACCTTCGAGGTGAGAGCCGCGGGCAGTGACGCCGTGGCCCGGACCGAGGGCGGCCGCTTCACCATGAGCAACAACGGCAAGGGCACCGTCGCCGTGGGCACCCAGGAGGGCGAGGTCGCCTTCATCGGCCAGGGCAAGGTCGTCATCGTCCGCGCCGGCCAGCAGTCCATCATCCGCCCCGGCCGCGGGCCCTCGGATCCCACTCCCATCCCCACCAGCCTCCTGCTCAAGGTGAACTGGCCCGCCCGCCCCACGCTGACGCGGCGCCAGATGGTCGTCTCCGGGCAGACCGAGCCCGGCAGTCACGTCGACATCGAGGGGCAGATCATCCCCACGGACGACCAGGGCCGCTTCTCCAAGACCCTGCCCCTCCAGGAGGGCTCCAACACCGTGCGCATCCATGCCCTCTCCGTGGGCGGCCTGCGCCAGGAGCTCAAACGCGATCTCAACGTGGACACCACCCCTCCCAAGCAGGTCATCGTCGACCCGGGGATGTGGAATGACCCCCGTCCGGACGGGCAATGATGGTAGGTTGACAGACGAGCGCGCGGAAAACGGGTGGTTGGGCCCGCGATTTGCACGCTCTTGAGCACTGAGAAGTGGCGCGGGTTGGCGCCTGGGGGGCTGAGCCCGGGAACCCTTTCTCTTGAAGAGGGGTCTTCCCGCCCGAAGAACCACCGGAGGTCAGCCACGATGCTGCGGACGCCCATCCTGCTTGTGTGCCTGCTGCCCGCGCTGGCCCTTGGCCAGACCGTCGGGGCGCCGATACACGGCAAATCCCTGGTCATCAACAACGGGCCAGGAGACCAGACGGATCCCCACGTGAGCGGTCCGGTGGTGTCCTACACGCAGCGGCTGAGCATCAGCAGCAGTGAGATCCACTACCACGATGTGCTCACGGGAACGGATCGCGTCATCCCCAACGAGGGCGGTTTCGACTCCAGCTCCGAGGTGAGCGGAGACACGGTGGTCTTCACCCGCACCACCAGCGGCAACCGCGTCTACCGCTTCAATGTCCGCAAGGGGGGAATGGCGGAGGAGCTCGCCCCCCGCACGGGCGCGGACCGGCGCGCCGTCGCCATCGGCAACCAGACGGTGGCGTGGCAGGAGCTGGGCTATACCGCTGGCTCCAAGCCGGCGGAGCTCTTCGCCTTCCGCCTGGATTCGCAGGCGCTCACCCTGCTGACGGACGATCTGCTCCTGGACAAGACGCCCGCCGTCAGCGCGGATGGGTCGACGGTGGTGTGGGCGAAGTGCGCCACCAGCACCGACGGGTGCGACATCTGGTCGGCCCGCACGGTCGAGGGGGGCTACGAGGTCGCTCAGCTCACGGGGACGGAGGGCGAGGATTCCGCGCCCGACACCAACGGCGAGGTGGCGGTGTACGTCACCGCGCGCACCGTCAACGGCGTGTTGGAATCGGACATCGCCTGGCAGCCGGTGGGAGGCGGTCTGGCCCGGTACCTCCCGCTGCCGGGAGCGGACGCCAACCCCAGCATCAGCGGCCCGCTGATCGCCTTCGAGCAGAAGGCTTCCGCCACGTCCTCCAACGTCGACGTCGTGCTGTACGACCTGCGCACGCAGACGTACTACCGCCTCACCGACACGCCGGAGACCGAGACGCTCAGCGACATCAGCGTGGAGCCGGATGGTCTGGTGCGCGTGGTGTGGGCGGTGCGGCAGGAGGGCGATCTCAACGTCTACGCCTACGTGTTCCGCCTGCCGACGGACTGCGCGCCGACACCGACCATCGAGAATCCGGCCGCCGTGTGCGCCCTGCCCGGGGCCCGGCCGCTGCTGGGCTCCCTGCAAGTGAACCGTTCCTCGGACACCTCGGAGGTGGCCTCCCTGGAGCTCAATGCCCTGGGCACCGGCGTGCTGTGCGTGGACAACGGCTACAAGGGCTCGCGAGCCACGGCGGGCCGGGTGTGGCTCGGCCCGGGCTTGCACGTGGGCCCCGAGTCCTTCGGGCTCGATGTGCCGGGCGCGGCCAAGGCGGTGCCGCTGCAGGGCAGCTTCAAGCTGTCCGCCCAGGCGGACGGCGTGCCCGGCGGTGCCTTCCAGGTGCGCGTCTACGGTGAGCCGTCGTGCGATGTCGAGGTGGGGGGCGGGGGGCCGACCAAGGAGGTGGGGGAGATCCACCATGGCCAGCTCGTGCCCTCCGTGCCCGTGAACACCAGTGGGACGAAGGGGCGTATGGCCCGCGGCTTCGTGCCGAGCGGGTACGAGGGGCTGGCCAAGGCGTCGGGCAGTGGCTTCGGCACGGGCGGCTCGGGACTGGTGGCGGGTGTCGAGGCTCCGCAGAAGCCGTTCCCGGGCTGCGGCGCGGCGGGCGGCCCGGTGTCCGTGCTCGGCGTGTGGCTGTTCGCCGCGTTGTCGTTCCGTCACAGGACCGCCCGGAATCGGGCCCGTGCCGCCGCTCGTCGATAGAACTTCGGGCACGGCATGGTCGCTGATAATTTACCGACCCTCTGAACCTCCTACTGCCAGCGCTGCTGCTGGCCGCCACGGCGGCCTCGGCGGACACGCTCGACCTGCTGGGGCCGTCCGCGGCCGTGCCACCCGAGGGCTTCTCCATCGCCCTGGTGCGCCGGGACGCCACCGGTGCGCCCGTGCCGGCACAGGGGATCTCCGTGTCCGCGAGTGGGGCACGGCTCCAGCCCGGTCCCGAGCAGCCGCCGCTGCGGACGTTCCTGGTCGTCCCCGAGCCGGGCGCCCGGGAGGTGCGGATCAGCGCCGCGGGTGAGGGGCTCGGGGCCGAGGCGCGGTACGTGCTGGGGCCGCCGGCCACGCGGGTGTCGCTCGCGTTGGAGCCTCCCGCGCCGGTGAAGGGGCGGGACAAGGAAGCCCGGCTCACGGTGCGGATGATCGGCTCGGACGGTGCGCCGGATGACTCCGGAGCGCCCCCCGTGCTGCGGGCCAACGTGGGCCGGGTGGAGGGGCTCGCGCGGACCGGGCCTGGCACCTGGCAGGCCCGCTACGTCCTGCCGGACACGCGCTACCCGGAGGTGGCCATCCTGGTGGCCCTCTCGGCGTGGCCCCACCCGCAGTCCATTCACGGCGCCTACGGCAAGGTGCTGGTGCCGCTGGCCGCCTCGGTGGAGTTGCCGGGCCGTACCGAGCCGAACGCGCAGCTCTCCATCACCATCGCCGGCGCGAGCTTCGGGCCGGTGAAGGCGGCTCCGGACGGGCGCTTCCGGGTTCCCGTCATCGTCCCTCCCGGCCACCGCTTCGGCCAGGCACGCGCGGTGGACGCGGCGGGCAACGTGCGGCGCTCGCGGATGGATCTGGCGCTGCCTCCCACCGACGGGTTGGCGTGCGTCCTCAACCCGCAGCGGCTCCCGGCGGATGGGGTCTCCCGGGCCCGCATGCTGTGCGCCACCAGCGATGCCTTCGGCCAGCCGGTGCTGGATGCGCGGGTGTCGGCCACGGTCCGTCATGGCTCCCTGCGCGGCCCCACGCGCGCCGAGGGGGGGCTGCTCGAGTGGATCTACACCGCTCCGAGGACGCTGCCCCCGGAGCCGGAGCGGCTGGTGGCCCTCTGGCCGGAGCGCGGGGCCAGCTCGCGCGAGGAGCTGTCGCTGCAGCTCGTCCAGGGGCCGGTGGCGAGCGCCTCGCTGTCCCTGCCCGAGCCGATGGTGCACCTGGGCTCGCTGGTGGCCGTCACCGTCACCGCGCGGGACGCCCTGGGCGTGCCGAGGCCCGGGGCGCTGGGGGTGATGGAGGCGCCGGTGGGCACGTTCAGCCCGGTGCGCGAGGTGGCTCCGGGGGTCCTCACCAGTACCTGGACGCTGCCGCCCCAGGGCCCGTTGGGTGACACGGTGGTGAAGGCGGAGACGTATGGCCCGGTCGGCACGGAACCGGCGCACCTGAGAGTGTGGGTGCAGCGGAGTGAGCTGTACGTGGGGGTGACGGACCTGGTGGGCCTGCCGGTACCGGCGCAGTCTTTGCGCGTGGGCGACGAGGAGCGGGTGACGGGGCCGGGAGGCACGGTGTCGCTCGGCCCCTTGCGTCCGGGCCGGGTGGAGGTGGTGCATGGCCAATGGCCCGGCCTGCGGCAGACGGTCTACGTGGTGGCCGAGGGCGGGCCGGTGTTCCCGCTGGGGCGGGCGCTCGCACCGGCCATGGCGGAGCGGTCGGTGCGGCTGGCGCCCGCCGTGCCGGTGAACGTGCGGCTGAAGGTGGAAGGCCCGCGCGTCACGTACTGGGTGGAGGACGCCTCGGGCCGGGTGCTGGAGGGGCGGAAGGTCCACATCTGGCAGTCCGCGGGTGAGCGGGGTGGGGTTCAGGAGAAGGAGGGCCGCGGCAGCTTCGTCGTGAAGCACGAGGGGCCGGTGAGCGTGTCCGTGGCGGACGTGGCCACCGGCGTCACCGCGCTCGTCGAGGTGCGGCCGTGAGGCGGGCCGGATGGGCGGTGTGTCTCCTCCTGCTGCTGCTTCCGGGCCTCGCGCGGGCGCAGCTGGCGAGGGCGGAGCCCCCGGAGCTGGGCGCGGCCATCGTCGGGCGCGTGTGCCGCGACCTGGACGGGGATGGGCGCTGCGCTCCCGAGGAGCCGGGGCTGCCCGACGTCCGGCTGGTGCTGGCCACTGGCCGCGAGGTGCGCACGGACGCCCGGGGCCGCTACCACTTCGCGGAGGTGGACGCGCGCAGTCCCGACCTGACGGGCGGTGTGCACCTGCGGCCCGGCCGGCAACGGCTGCGGTTGGATGCGCGGACGCTGCCCCCGGACAGCGAGGCCGCTCCCGAGGCCGTCACGGTGGAGGTGCCGTGGGCCGCCGTGGTGCTCCAGGACTTCGCGGTGCGCACGAAGGCCGCGTCCACCCCACCCCTGGCGCTCTCCTATGACGCGTCGCCCCCCTCGGCGGCGGTGGTCCCGGGCGGAGTGGACTTCCTCGTGGCCGGGAAGGCCTCGCCGGGGGACGTGGTGAAGGTGGGGGGCGTCCCGGCGGAGGTGGACGCGGAGGGCGCCTGGCGCGTGCGCGTCCGGTTGGATTCCGGGGAGAACGTGCTGCCCATCTCCGCCCTCGGGACCGGGAACACCCTGCGCCTCTTCCGCCAGCGCATCGACGTGGTGCCGCGCGACGGGAGCCTGCTCGTCATCCCCCGCGAGCCCGAGCCCGTGGGGGTGTTGCGGTTGCCGGGCGTGGAGGGAAAGCCCGCGGCCAGCGGCACCTCCTCGGTGATCGCCGAGTTCCCCGAGGGGACGCGCATCCGCTCGCCCCGGGGCGAGGTGACGGTGGGGCCGGAGGGATCCGCGCTGGTGCCGCTGGTGCTCGAGCCGGGCCACAACCCGGTGGACCTGGTGGTGCTGCGTCCCGGCGAGCCGGCGCGGACGGTGATGATGACGTTGATGGCGGAGCCGCGGCCCTTCGCGGTGGGCCTGCTGGACGTGGAGGCCACGCTGTCGCCCGCCACCGGGGACTTCCGGCTGCGAGGGCGGGGCGCGGCCCATGGCGAGGCGCGCCTGGGCCCCTTCTCCCTGGCCGGCGAGCTGGACCTGCGGGACACCGACGTGGACACCCTGAGCGAGCGGCCGCTGGCGGACTGGCTGCGTGTCCGTCTCCCCCGGCTGGATCGGGCGCCGGATCCGGATCTGGCCATTCCCGAGTGGGGGGACACGTCCGTGGGCCTCACGCCGAACCCCGCCGAGAGCCGCCTGCGGCTGGAGGTGCGCCATGAGCGGTTCGGCCGGGTGGGACTGGGGACGTACCGGGCGTGGGAGGCGGAGGGGGAGGTGGGCCGCTACCACCGGCCGTTGTTCGGTCCCTTCGCGGAGCTGGCCACCCACCTGGGGCGGCTGCGCGCGGGAGTGAATGCCTTCGCCGGAGGGCTGACGGATCCCACGCGGCTGCTCTCCGCCGTGCCCGCGTACGAGGAGCTGCGCACCACGGGCGGCAGCCTCTACTACCTGGGCTCCGGGTCGGTGGCGGAGGGCTCGGAGCTGCTGCGCGTGGAGCTGCGCGACGGCGTCACCGGCCTGCCGCTCGGCGAGCGTCATCTGGTGCGGGGCAGGGACTACGACATCGACTACTCGGCGGGCCGGATCCTGCTCGCGCGCCCGCTGTCCCTCATCCTCGGAGAGCCGCTGCTGGGCACGGATCCGCTGACGGCGGCGCCGGAGCCCGTCCTCTGTGTGCAGTACGCCGTGCTGCGGCTGGACGACGCGCCGACCGACACCGCCGGAGGTGAGGCCTGGGCGGAGTGGGGGCGCAGCCGGGTGTCCCTGTCCGCCGTGCGCGAGCAGCGCGAGGGGCGCCCCTACGTGCTCCTCTCCGGGCACGCGCGCACCACGCTGGGCGGCTACACGCTGATGGCCGAGGTGGCGCGGAGCCGTGGCGCGGCGGTGCTGCCGGAGCTGTTCGGGATCTCGGACGACGGAGGCCTCACGTGGTTCCGGCCGGACGAGGAGTGGGCACCGCCCGGTGGTGACGCCGTGGGGCTGCGCCTGCGCGGGCCGGGCCTCTTCGGTACGGGCTCCGTGGATGCGGCCTTCCGCCGGCGCACGGCGGGCTTCTCCGATGGGACGCACGCGGATACCCGGGCCTCGCATCAGCTCTCCCTGCGTGTGGTGCAGCCGCTGGGCCCCTGGCGCCTGACGGTGCTGGGGGATGACCGGCTCTCGGCGGATCCGCGGTGGCCCTTCCTGGAGGTGCCGCTGGGGGCGCGCACCCTGGGCGTGGGGGTCGGCTACGAGTGGGACCGGTGGGGTGTGCGCGTGGAGGTGCGCGACGCCAGCCTGCGAGCCCGTGACGAGCCCATCGAGGGTCCGCTGCTCGAGGGAGGAAGGACGTCGGCGGGGCTGCACGGGCACTATTCGGTGAACGAGTGGCTGCGCCTGTCGGCCGGCCACCGGCAGGCGCTGGTGCTGCGCGGCGAGGGCCCGGGCCGGGTGGATGACTCCTTCACCTCGGCGGGCGCGGACGTGAGAGTGAGTGACGAGGCCCTGGTGGGCGTGCGCGGCGGCTGGGGACCCGAGTTGGGGCCGCTGGCCTGGGTGCAGGGCACGTGGCGCCGGGGCCAGGACGTCTACTACGGCAGCTACTCGGTGGACGTGGATGGGCCGGACTTCGGCGCCGGCCGCGCGGTGAGCGGGGTGCACACGGACCTGTCGGACGGGACGCGCATCTTCGTGGAGAACGTCGCCTCGCATGACGCCACCGCGGTGCGTCTGGCGAGAGCGGTGGGCTTCCAGCAGACCCTCTTCGGCGCGCTGAACGTGAGCGCGCGCTACGAGCGGGGCGTGCGCTCTCCCCTGGACGTACCGTCCCCGCTGCGGCGCGACGTGGCGAGCCTCTCCGGGCAGCTCGTCCTGGAGCGCTTCCGGGCCGATGGGCGCATGGAGCTGGGCTTCGGACGGGGCGTGCCGGTGCGCGGCTCGACGGAGCCGGTGGATCGCATCCAGGCGGTGATGGCGCTCGCGGCGGAGGCGGTGCTGCGCGAGGACCTGACGATCTCCGGGCGGATGAACTACAGCCGCACGTACCGGCGGGAGACGCGGCAGGCGGAGGCCCGGCTGCTCGAGGGCTATGCGGCACTCGCCTGGAGACCGGGGCCGTTCCTGCTGGTGGCGCGCTACGGGCTGACGCGCGAGCTGCTGCCGGGCGAGCGCGCCCCCTTCGGGGAGCGAGCCCAGCAGATCATTTCACTGCTACCCGCGGTGCGTCTGGGGGAGCGCTTCGCGCTGGCGGCGGGGCTGCATGTGGGGCGGAGCAACCGGGGCGATGTTGCGATATGGGTAGTCACCGGCTCGTTGCGTCCCTCGGTGCGAGTGGTGGACGGGGTGGAGGTGGCGGTGGAGGCGGCGCTGCGCTCGGTGGCGCCGGTGGGCGAGGATGCGTTGGGTTCTCTACGGGGCGAGGTTGCGTACCGGGTGAACGAACGCCTGCGTGTGGCCGCTGGCTATACGCTGCTGGGGTTCACCGGGACGGGCTTGACGGAGGAGGCACGCGATGGATCCGACAGGCTCTATCTTCGAGTGGAGCTGGCGTACTAGCGGCGGAGGGTGCGCGCGCATGCGGCGGCTCGCCGCGGGGTGGATGGCCGGCCTGATGGTGCTGGCCGCCACGAGCGCGAACGCTGGCTGGCGGCCCGGCCCTCCGGTGACCGGGACGCCCAACGACGTCTTGGACGTGTGGGAGCGCGGAACGTTCTCGGTAGGTTATGGGCAGGGGGCGTACCTGTTCGTGGAGGATGCGCCCCCGCGGAAGCTCACGTTGAACGTGAGCCTGCCGTCGGTGGGCACCTACTACCAGGAGCTCGCGGGCTGCTTCGTCACGTTCTTCAGCGATTCGCCAGGGGAGCGGAGAAGCATCGGCTGGGACGGAACGAGCGCGTGCTCGCTGGGGCGTGATACGGCGCTGCTGGCGCCGAACGCACCGTTCGTCCTCCGCGTGAGACACATGCAGGGGGGCGCGGCGGCGGTCTCCTATGGTAACGAGGGCGGCGTCGTCTTCCTGTCGGACACCAGCATCTACGACAACAAGCCGTTCACCCATGTGCTCGGAGTGCAGGAGGAGCTCATCGGCTCGCTCGGCATGGTGCGGGTGGGCGGCAGGACCTACGCGCTCGTGGGTACCAACAGCAACAAGGCACAGGTTCACTGGGTCGACAGCGACAAGCGCACCACGAATCAGCTTCAGGACGCGGTTCCTTCGGTGGGGATCGCGCAGACCATCGACCTGTTCGCCGCTGGCAGCCCGGCGCTTCCCCATGCCGTGGTCGGTACGCAATCGGCGATCCTGCAGGGCGCGCTCCGGGACATCGACAGCCCCCTGCTCAGGAGCGATATCCGGCCGGTGTGGAGGTTCGACCCGGGGACGGGCCAGGGCGTGACCGGCGTGTCCATGAACGTGGATGCGGCGAACACGAGCGCCTATGGCCATGGGTTCGGGATGGCCGTGGTGGGGCTGGCGAACGGCCAATACGCGGTGGCGAGCCCGGTGCCCATGCCCGATGCCACGCGGGCGGGCACCCGCTGGAAGTTCAGGACCCTTCCGAGCGACATGACGCTGAGCCCCTTGAACCAGGTGGCCTGTACGGGAGCGAACTACTGCGTCGTCACCGCCACCAAGGCCAACGTGGGCAATGTCTTCGTCTACAGCAACGACGCACGCCCTCAGTTCCCATCGGGTGCCCTCGTGGAGCTCGATGAGGGCACGAGCGGCGTGTTCTCCTTCGAGGCGACGGATCCGGATGGAGATCCGGTGCTGACGCTGGCCGCCACGCCGAGCCAGGGCGGAGCGAGCTGGTCCGCGAAGCAGGCGGACGTGGGCGCCGGTGGTGGCGCCTGGGAGCCGGGAGATCCCGTCGTGATGAACGTCACCGCGGGGAACGTCTGCGCGACTCAGGAGGTGGGCGTCCTGGAGCTGCGCGCCTCGGATGGCTGGGCGGCGCATGACGTCGATCAGGACATCCTGGTGAGGGTGAGGCACACGCGGCGCCCGGACGTGCCCGAGGTGAGCTTCTCCAAGGGGGAGCTGAGAGCGGGCGAGCAGGAGCCCCTGGTCGTCCAGGTGCGCGAGCCGTATGCGGGCTGCGAGCTCGAGCGTTTCCATTGGAGCGCGCGGCCGGCGAGTACGGGGCTGGTGGGTCCGTCGTTGGCGACGGACGGAAGCAGCGCCGCCACGCTCACCGCTCCGCCCACCCTCTGCGTGGCGGGGGGCGCGGACTTTCCCTTCGAGCTCGCGGTCGAGGACGGCTCGGGCCTGCGCAGTGCCGATTCCAGGGTGTTCCAGGTGCACGTGGCGCCCTGGGGCAGGCCGAACGCGGCCTTCGAGACGAGCGATGGGGGCGTCATCACCGCCGGTCAGTCGCGGGAGCTGTCGCCCTCCGGGAAGGTGCACGAGTGTCTGGGCACGGCCGGCTTCCCGGGAGTGGAGACCACCTGGCGCGTGACGTCCGACAGGGCGCTCTCCGAGGGGGGCATCACGCTCCTGGACTCCAGCGGGAACCCGGTGGAGCTGGGGGCCGAGGTGCGGTCGCCCAGGCTCCAGGCGAAGACGACGGACTGCGTCGAGACGACCCACCTCACGTTCACGGCCGTCAACCACCTGAAGGGGGCCGCGGATGACGTCGCCGGGCCCACCTCGGTGCAGCACGTGACGGTGGAGACCTCGCTGACGCCGTTCGACTCGGGCCAGCTCGAGCTCGGAATCCACGACGTATCGGAGCCCTCGGGCGAGCTGCGGGTGGACGTGGGCTCGAACCTCAACTGCCCCGCGCGCCGTGGCCTGCGCGCCGATCTCCAGATCTCCCAACCGGGGACGGGTGGGCGCTCGGTGTCCGGACAGGTGCCCATCCAGGACACGTGGGAGGTGTCCCTGGGGGAGCAGTGCCTGGGCGGACGCTTGCAGTTGAAGGCCTCGATGGTGGACGACGCGGGCAGGCGCTCGCCCGAGACGGTGACGGAGCTGGTGGCCCCTCCGGTACGTGCGGGAGTGGAGCCCCTGCCAGCGGACACGGCGCTGGTGGCCGCGTGCGGCCATAACGCGAGCACCACGCTGACCCCCACCTTCCCCAAGGGCTTCTGCCAGTCGCCGGACGTCACCTGGCGGCAGGTGTCCGGCCCCGAGCTCACGCAGAGCACGATGCCCGATGGCACGGTGTCGCTGGTCACGAAGGAGACCGGGCTGGACACGCTGGTGGGCAGGTCCGTGGTGGTGGAGGTGACGGCGAGCGCGGGCCCGGAGAGCCAGTCCACGCTCCAGCAAACGCTGCCCATCACGGTGGTGCCCTTCGTGAAGGTGTCCCGCCGCGCCGAGGTGCCAGCAGCCTCGGACACGGGGCTCGTTGGTGTCTCCGTCGATCTCACCAACAGCACCGAGTGCGACGTGAACGACGTGAGCTACGAGGAGCGCCTGGAGGGGCTGACGTACGTGGAGGGGAGCGCGCAGGTGCAGGGCCAGGAGTCGGGGGTGGAGGTCGCCTGGAACGAGGGGGTGCTCTCCGTGAAGGGCCTCTCGCTGGCGGGAAAGGGCACCCGGAGGCTCACCTACGTGGCGCGTCCGCACCTGGTGGGCACGCGCCGCATGGAGGGCGTGGCCCGGTTGCGCGACGCGACCATCTCCATCAGCGACAAGCCTGGACCCAGGGTGGACGTCTCCGGTTGTGGCTGCACCAGCTCGGGCCCCGGCCCGGTGCTGTTGGCGCTCGGGGCCCTGGTGGCCGCCGTGCGGCGCCGCCGCCGGTGAACCCCGGAGGCCCTACAGACCGAAGGTGATGCGGCGGCTGTTGCTCGGCTCCTCGCGCCGCTCCTCCAGCACGCCGATCAACTCCAGCCCCCGCAGCGTGGCGAGCACATCGCGCTCGGGGAGCTCGGTGATGGTGAGCAGATCCTCCACCGTCTTGGTGCCATCCGCGTAGGCCAGCAGCAGGGCCTGCTGTCCCTTGAGCTTCAGCTCGTGGAGGCCGTAGGCCGGGGCCGCGGAGGGAAAGAGCCGGCGCGAGCGATGCATCTGCTGGCGCAGCGTCACCAGGGGCTCCGAGCGGAGGATTCCCTCGAGGATGAGGTCCCCGGGGAACACCGACAGCTTCACCAGCCCCGCGCGCGGAGGATGCAGGGGGCTGAAGCCGTAGGCGCCCTCGGTCCAGGAGAAGGTGGACCAGAGGATCTCCTTCACCTGCTCCTCGATGAGCTGCTGGCGCTTCTTCGCGTCCAGCAGGCCCAGGCGGATCATCGCCTCGTTGGAGCGGAGGTTCTGCTCGCGGGCGAGGGTGGCCACCTCCGCGGCTTTCGCCTCTGGAAGCACACCCCGGCGCACGCAGAAGCGCAGGAAGCGCTCATGGGCGAGGTTGGATGCCGCGTATATCGGGCGGCCGGCTCCGAAGTAGATGACCTTGAGCAGGGAGCCCTGGCGGAGCTTGAGCTCTCCGCTGTGGCGCGCCTCGTAGTAGGCGTTGAGCAGCCGGGGAACGCTGGTGTCCTTCAGGTCTCCCGAGAGCGACCACTCGGGCAGGGGACGGCGGCGGGTGCCGGGCGTGGACGACGGCTTGGTCCACACCTTTTCGCGCTCGCCGAAGGGCAGGGCGATCCCGGGCTCGGGCTCCGAGTCGTCGCGAGTCGCCTCGCTGACCGTGGCCTCGGGTGAGGGGGTCTCCTCGACGGGAGAGAGCGCGTCGAGCGCCTGGGCCACCTCGGCGGTGACGGTAGGCGCTGACGCCTCTTCGGCCGCCGCGAGCGCATCCAGCGCCCGGAGCTCCTCGGCGGAGATCTCCGAGACCGGCGTCGAGTCGACCGGCCTGATGGAGTCGAGGGCCGCGAGTTCCTCGGGATCGTTCTCGGGGGCCGGTGCTTCCTCGACCGGTGCGAGCGCGTCGAGGGCCGCGAGCTCCTCGGGATCGTTCTCGGGGGCTGGTGCCGGCGCCGGTTCCTCCTCGGCGGGCTCGAGCTCATCCATGGCCCCGATCTCATCGAGATCCTCCGTCTTGAGGGTGACGGGCGTGGGGGCCTCGGCGGCGGTGGGCTCCTGCTCCTGCTCCTGCGCGGGCGGGACGAGCTCCTCGGGGGTGGACTCGAACTCGATGGGAGCCGTCTCGATGGGCACCTGCACCACGAGCGGTGGCGGCGGGGCCGCCCGCCGTACCGGCTCCTGCACCTCCTCGATGAACCCTCCCTGCACCATGGGAGCCGGCGCCTCGGGAGGAGGGGCGAAGACGGGCTCGTCCTCGCTGGAGTCGCTGGAGGTGAACCCGGGCTCGTCCTCGTTGGAGTCGAAGAGGGGCTCGTCGTCCAGGAGCGAGGCATCCTCGAAGACCACGACCTCGTCCTCGTCTTCCGGAGGCGGAGACAGCGGGCGGGTGAGGCCGCACAACTGCTCGACGGACTCCAGGAGCTGGAGGAGCTCGAAGGGCTTCTCGAAGAAGGCGCGGGCGCCGTGGACATCGATGGCTTCGCGGGCGAAGCGATCTCCCTTGAAGACGCCGCTGACGGCGACGGCGGGGATGGCGTGATCCCTGAGCGCGGAGAGCACGGCGCTGCCGCGCATGTCGGGCAGCAGCAGGTCCACCACCGCGGCGTGGAAGGCGGCTGGGCGCAGGAGTGCCAGCGCGGCTTCGCCGGTATGAACGGCCGTGGCCTCATGTCCGCGGCTTTCGGCCGCGGCAACCATGAGGGAGGCCAGTTCGGGGTGGTCCTCGACGATCAGCAGTCGCGCCATGGGGGCCGGACACCATACCATTCCCTCCCATGGACGTTCATGGCTTCCACCATCTGGCCATCCAGGTTCGGGACGTAGAGCGGGTCACCGCTTTCTATCGGGATGTGCTGGGCTTCTCTGAGCTCAAACGGCACCACCGGGAGGATGGCTCGTTACGCAGCGTGTGGGTCGGGGTACCGGGCGGGGGCTTCCTCGCGCTGGAGGAGGTCTCGGGCGAGCCCGAGCCGGGTCCCTTCCAGAACGAGCGGCCGGGCCTCTTCCTGCTGGCGTTCCGTATCCCCAAGGCCGAGCGGGCACGAGCGGTGGAGACCTTCGCCCGTGCGGGAGTGCCAGTGGAGAAGGAGACGAGGTGGACGGTGTACGTCCGGGATCCCGAGGGAAACCGGGTGGCGCTCAGCCACCATCCCGAGGATTGACCGGCCTTCCGGGGGAGGGGCGGGAGCGCAGGCCCGCCTTGCGGAAGACGCTGGGGGGCGGCTACAAGCCGTGCGGTCATGCGACTGGGCGAATTGCTTCTTCAAGAAAAGCTCATCACTCCGCAGGCGCTGGAGGAGGCGCTCGAGTCGCAGGTCGTCCATGGAGGGCGGCTCGGGACGAACCTGGTGGAGCTGGGGCTGGTGTCCGAGCAGGACCTGGCGCGGGTGCTCGGCAAGCAGCACAACGTGGCGTTCGCCTCGGGGGAGATGATTCCGGACCCTCGTGCGCTGGAGCTGGTGGAGCTCACGCTGGCGGACGAGCGGGACTTCCTGCCGATGCGCGTGGACTCCACGCGGATGAGCGTGGCGGTCATCAATCCCCAGGACATCGAGACGCTGGACAAGCTGGCGTTCAAGACGGGCAAGCGCGTGGTGCCGGTGGTCATCCCCGAGTTCCGGATGAACCAGATGCAGCGGCGCTACACGAAGGCGTTCCGGGCGATGCGAGCCATCGACATGAACGCCGTGCGGCCCACGCGCGAGCAGCAGGAGGCGGAGAAGGCGGCCTCGAAGGTCGAGGACCTGATGAGCGAGGAGGAGTTCCAGTCGCTCTACGCCCAGGCGCTCAAGGGGGGGGCCAGGCCTCTCGGGGAGGAGCCGGTCCTGGATCTCGTCGAGATGGTGGAGGAGGCGGAGGAGGAGGAGCTTCCCACTCCCATCATCGCGGAGGGCGGAGCCGGGGCGCCGGTGCCCGAGGACGAGGAAGAGCCGGAGCTGCTCCTCGAGCAGGTCGTCGAGCCGGTCCTCGAGCAGCCCGTGGCGCCGCCCCCAGAGTCCATCCCGGAGCCGATCATCCCCGAGATGCCGATCTCGCTGGATGCGCCAGTCGTGCCGCCCCCGGCGCCGCCGAGCATTCCTCCGGTCACGTTGCCGCCGGCACCCAAGGTGGCGCCGAAAGTGGCGCCGGCACGGCCCCGGGCGAAGGTCCCGGTGGTGCGCGAGCCGCTGCCCACGCCGCTCACCTTCGCAGAGGCGCAGGCGGAGCTGTCGCGCAGCTCGGATCGCGAGCAGGTGGCGACGACGGTGCTGCGCTTCGCGTTGGGCAAGTGGAAGCGCAGCCTGTTGCTGAGCGTGCACGGCAGCCTGGTGACGGGCTGGCGGGGGATGGGGAAGGGAGTGCGCGAGGCCGCGGTGAAGCGCATCGGCATTGGCCTGCAGGGGCCGAGCACCTTCCGGCTGGTGCGCGACACGCGCGCGCACTACGTGGGGCCGGTGAAGCGGGACGCGGCGTCGGCCTTCTTCTACAAGCTGCTGGGCGGAGACTACCCGACGACGGCCGTCATCCTCCCGCTGCTGGTGCGCGGCAAGCTGGTGCACATGCTGTACGTGGACAACGGGCCCGGACAGCTCACCCCGCCGGACGTGGGTGAGCTGCTCATCCTCTCCCAGGGCGTGGGCCGCTCGTACGAGGCGATGATCCGCCGCCGCAAGAGCGCCTGAGCCGGTGCCTGGGAGCCCCGCTCCGCGGCGGCTCAGCGCCTGCGGGCCGGAGTGGGCTTCTTCTTCGGCTCGGACTTCTTCCTCTTCGCCGGCTCGTCATCGTCGGGGAGGCTCGGACCCGAGGCCAGGTCGAACTCGTAGGTCCCGCCGAGCAGGACGCGGAACTGGTAGATGTCCGAGAGGTCCGGCGTCACCGCGATGCCGGCCACCGCCTCCAGCACCAGTCCCGGGAACACCTCGCGGCGCACCACGGGGATGATCTCCACCTGGTTGGCGTTGTTCGTCCACGCCGGGGTGATGACGGGATCGAAGTAGCGGCGGCCGATGACCTCCAGGCCCACCAGGGTGGCGTTGTCGATGTTGTACGTACCGGCCACGCCCAGCTGCACGGCATCGGGGACGTCGAAGTCCGGAAGGGCGCCGCGATCGCGCGTGCCGTGGTGGAGGTAGCTCGCGTTGAGCATGAAGCGCAGGTCCCTGCTCACCCGCAGCTCACCGATGAGCGTTGCCTCGTAGTCCCACGTCCCGTCGGACAGCCCGGGGTGGATGGCGTCCTGGTCGCTCGGCCCGGTGGGGAAGGTGATGCGCCCATAGGCGCCGAGGGAGAAGGGGTTGGCCTCCAGGAACGTCCACTGCACGCCGAGCGGGATGTCACCGAAGGCCAGCTGGAAGTTGTTCTCGCCGGGGTTCCCGAGCCCGAGGACCTCGAAGTAGACGTTGGCCTCCAGGTTGTCGACGATGCCCCAGCGGATGCTGGGGGAGACCTGGTGGTAGGGCAGGGACTTGTCGGAGTCGAGGGCGAAGAAGCCCTGGTAGCGCAGGCCGAGCTCCATGTTCCCGCTCCGCGTCGTCGAGGCGGTGCGTGTCACCATGGCGCGGTAGGGCTTGGCCCACGTGGTGGCGGACAGGAGACATACGGCGGCGGTGAGAGCGAAGGTCGAGTGCCGAGCGTTCATGCGGCGGGACCTTATCTCGCCTGCCCGGCCTCTTATTTGGGGAAAATCCCGCCCCCCGCTCACAATCGCCGCGAGCCGCGCCGCGAGCCCATCCTCGCGAGTGTCTCCACGCAGCCATGGCGAACTTCTCTTCTTTTGAGACAAACCCGTCCACCCATGCTCCATCCGAGCCTCTTGAGCAGGCTCCCATGTCCCACAAGAGCCGCCCCTGGCTGTTGGAGCGACTGGACTCCCTGCTCTCGGAGACCCTGCGCAATGCCGCGCCCTCGGACCTCATCCGTCACCGGCTCATGGTCGGTGCGGCCTGCTTCCTGTCGCTGGCCAATGCGCTGGTCCTGCTGCGGTTCCTTCAACAGAACGAAGTCCCCTATGGGGCCTTCGCCGCGGGCCTGGGGTATTTGACGGCATTGTTGCTGGCGCGCAGGGCCACCACTCCCACCGCGCCGGCCATGGTCCTGTTGGTGTCCGTGACCATCGGGTTGGTGTGGTCCACCTTCCTGAGCAAGAAACCCACCGGTGGCGAGCACGCCATCAACATGATTCTGCCCGCCCTGGCGGTGTACCTGGTGGGGCCGCGCCTGGGGCTGTCCATCACCCTCTTGTTGTTCATGGCCCTGGGGGTGGCCCACCCGCTCTACCGTGAGCATGTGGGCATCGCCCCCGACGCACTTGGTCCCGGGAAGCTCTGGTTCGGCCACCTCTTCGCGGGTGTCTCCTTCGTGGGAGCCTGGGTCCTGGGCTCGCTGCACAGCACCGCGCGCGACGCGGCACAGGCCTCGCTCGAGCGGACGCTCAAGGAGTTGAAGGAGAGCGAGGGCAAGCTCAACAGCGTCATCGAGAGCACGGACGATCTCGTGGTCTCGCTGGACCGCGAGGGGCGCCTGCTCACCGCGAACTCGGCCGCGAGGAACGTCTACCTGCAACGTGCGGGCGTCGTGCTCCAGCCGGGGGAGCTGCTCTTCCTGCATGACACCCCCGAGGCGCACAAGGCCTGGGAGGCACGGCTCGCCCAGGTGCTCCAGGGCCAGCGCCTGCGCCTCGAGCAGACGTATGAGGAAGGGGGCCCCCGGCTCGTGATCGACATCAGCGTGCATCCCATTTGCGGCGCGGATGGCCGGGTGGTGGGAGTGACGCTCTTCGGGCGCGACGTCACCGCCCGCCGGGAGGCGGAGACCCGGTTGGGGGAGATGCACCGCACCCTGGTGGACGTCTCGCGCCAGGCGGGCATGGCCGAGGTCGCCACGGGCGTGCTCCACAACGTGGGCAACACCCTCAACAGCGTGAACATCTCCACCAGCCTCGTCACCGACCGGCTCCGCCAGTCGCGCGTCTCGGGTCTGGCCAAGGCCACCCAACTCCTGCGCGAGCACGCCTCCGACATCCCCACTTTCTTCGCGAGGGATCCCCAGGGTCAGAAGCTGCCGGCCTACCTCATCGCCGTGTCGGACCAGCTTCAGGAGGAGCGGGACTCGCTGCTCCAGGAGATGCGCTCGCTGGGGGAGAGCGTGGAGCACATCAAGTCCATCGTCAGCATGCAGCAGAAGCACGCGAGGGCCGCGGGGGCCGTGGAGCACGTGATGGTGCCTCAGCTCATCGACGAGGCGTTGCGCCTGCACGCCGTCTCCTTCGAGCGTCTGGGCATCCGGGTCGACCGTGACTACGCCCAGGTGCCCTCCATCTACGTGGACCGGCACAAGTTGTTGCAGATCCTCATCAACCTGCTGAGCAACGCGAGGCACGCGTTGATGGACAGCGCGAAGCAGGACAAGCGGCTGGGGATCCATGTCCGGCATGAGCCCGAGTCAGGTCTTCTGCTCATCGATGTGGAGGACAACGGAATCGGCATCGCGCCGGAGAACCTGGTGCGCATGTTCACCCAGGGGTTCACGACCAAGAAGACGGGGCACGGCTTCGGCCTGCACATCAGCGCCCTGGCGGCCGCCGAGATGGAGGGGCGGCTGGCCTGCTCCAGCCCAGGTCCCGAGCAGGGCGCCATCTTCACGCTCAAGCTTCCGCTCAGGAGCGGGACGCAGTAGCCGGCCGCCGCGTGCTACCCGTAGGCTGCTGGCCACCAGAGGAGAGCCCGATGTTTCAAGTCGACGGACGTGCCGTGGTGCAGCTCGGAGCGGAAGATGTGGAGGCCCTGCGGAAGCTGGTCGAGCGCTGCCACGCCTTCATGACGCTGGTCTACGGGGAACTGGAGCCCGATGCCGCGGAGGGAATCCTGGAGAGCCTCCCTCCAGGGAAGACGCTCGAGGACAAGTTCGCCCTCGGGCTGTACACGGACGGGAAGAAGGAGCTGATCGGGCTGCTCGATGCCGTCCGGGGCTTTCCCGAGCAGGACGAGTGGATCATCGGTCTGTTGATGATCGACCCGGATCACCGCCGTGCCGGGCTGGGAGCCCGCTTCGTCGGCGCGTTCGAGCGGTGGGTGCGTGGCCAGGGTGCGGCGGGCATCCGGCTCGTCGTGCAGGAGCAGAACCCGGATGCACTCCGCTTCTGGCAGCGGCAGGGCTTCGAGGTCACCGGGATGACGCTTCAGACGCTGCCGCGGCGGCAGAACATGATCCAACTGCTGCACAAGCCGCTGGCTCCCTGAGGGCCCGGTGCGGGCGGGCCTTGGGTCTCACTGAGGGGGAGTCCTCATGTTGCGCACGGCCCTCACGACATCGGCCCAGGTTCCGAACTGGTCGACCCAATCGGGATTCTGGGCGAGCTCGAGGATGTAGACGGATGCCTCGGGGTTGCTCAGTTCGGGCATCACATTGAAGCCCACCGCCTGCAACCATCGGCCCACCTTCGAGTTCGTCACGAACTCCAACTTCGAGGGGTTGGTGGTTTTGATGATGCCCGTGAGGGTCTCGTACATGCTCTGCATCAACCTGGCCGACACGTCATGCAGATCGAAGTGCGCGTTGAGTACCCCTTTCTCAGACAGGTTCCACTTCAGGGTGCCGATCAGCTTTCCCTCTCGGGTCAGGGACGCGATCATCTTCCCCGTGGGGTCCTTGAGGAACTCCAGGGTCAGCCCTTCGGATTGCGCGTACCGTTGGAGCCGTGAGACGTCGACCACCTGACCGCCTGCCATGGTGAGTCTTCCCGCCGCGTCGGCCTCGACCGCGACCGTCTTGCCGAGTGTGATCAGCTCCTTCTTGCGCGCGGCCAGCAGCGCCTTGAGCTTGGGATCGTCGAGCATGACGATGGTCGATGCGTCCAGGACCGAGCTGGTGCGCGAGTTCCAGAGCACGTAGTCGTTCGCGGAGATGGCGCCCGCCTTGTACAGGTCGGTCACGCTCCGGCCCTGCAAGGGCCCTTGTTGGAAGACGCGGAACATGCGGGCATTGACCTCCTGCGCGGCCTCCAGGGGGAGGCCCCAGGCCTGCGCATAGTGCTCCGGGCTGCGCACCCACTGGGAGAGGAAGCCGCGCGCGGCCTCGCTCAGGTTCTCGAAGCGCTGCCCGTTCACCGCCAGCTCCGCGAGGATCTCATCCGTGGCCCCGGCCAGCACGCGGATGCTGTCGCTCACGGGGAGCAGCACCTGTCCCACCTCGGCGGCCGCCTGGCCGGCGCGAGCCGTGGAACCCAGTGCGCGGCCGAGCGCCTGGAAGTCTCCCACCACCCCCACCGCGTTGAGGGCCATCTCCAGCGCGAACAGTCCGCCGTTGGGAGCGGGCACGCCGGACAGGTCCAGACCGCCGCCGCTGTACTGGGACAGGCGCTGCGCGTTGAGATAGCTGTCCACGGACAGGCCCGCTTGCACCGAATTGGCCAGGATGGACGTGGCGATGAAGCCCGCGGCGACGCCTCCCGTGGCGAACGTGCCGGCGACGCTCGCCACGACACCCAGGATCGCCACGCCGGCCTCCGCCACCGCGCGCGTCTGGCGATCTTGCAGATAGCCCTGGGCGGTGGTGAACGCGGTCTCGAAGGCGAGCTGCGTCTCGGCCGAGGGGTTGGCCATCAGCTCCTGTCCGAGGAGCTGCAGCGCCCAGCCGGCCACGGGCAGCAGCTCGCGCGCGGAGGGAGGGTCCGTGGCGAGGCGTGTCGAGAGCGTCTCGAGCTGCGAGACGTTGTCACGCAGCGTCTCGAGGAAGGGGGCGGTCGCGCCCCGATTGCTGGCGACGTGCTGGGCGAGGATGTACGTGCCGTTGGTGCCGTCCATCGCGTCCAGCTGCCCGGAGGGAGGCAGCATCAGACTGCCGCGCACCTGGAGCGTGCCACCGGATGCATCGAAGCGCAGGCCGGGGACCGCATCCGGCGGGACGAAGGCCTCGATGAGCTCCTGGGGATTGAGGACGGCGAGCTCCGGGTGCTGCTGCTGGAGCTCCAGCAGGCGCTGCTCCGCGGACGCGAGGGCCTGCTCGAGGGGGACATCCGCCGGCAGTCCTCCGAGCAGCGCCTGGCCCGACTGGAACCGCTGGAATTCCACGGGAGGCGCCTCACGGTTGGCGAGGAGCGGGTTCGTCTCCCCGGCACGGAAGCCGGCCATCGCGTCCTGCATGAAGGACTGGAACAGCGCCGGATCCGCGAGGAGTTGCCGCATGTCGGTGCCGTTCCATCGCGGGTCCCGCGCCGCCGCGAAGGACTGGAGCACCGGGAAGTCGGTCTCCATCTGCGCATACGCGGTGGGGGCACCCAGGATGAGCTTGGACAGCTCCTGCGACTCCACCGCCGCATTCACCAGGTTGGCGAACGCAGTTGGCGAGGTGGCGCCTTCGAGCCGGGTCAGCGCCGCCTGGAGCGCCTCGTGCGTCTCACCGACCTGCTCGGTCGCCAGCGCCCGCACCAGCGCATCGAGGTTGGCCTCCGACGGGTCGGCGATGTAGGCGTCCATGGCCGCCCGTGTCGCGGGAGAGAGCTGCCCGGCGGGCGACGCCGCCTGCGTGGCCGTGGTGTCCGCCACCAGCATGTTCAACAGGGAGGGATCCACGCCGGAGCGCGCGATGGCCTGCTCGCGGGCCGCGCCGGGCGTGGCCGAGAGGATGTCGTGGATGGCACCGGCCGGGGCTCGAGCCGCCGGCTGGTACTGGGGATTCTGCTGCAACCAGTTCGCCGCCTTCATCCACTGGCCGCTGTTCGGATCCCAGATCTCCCCGCCACGTTGGAGGACCACGTGCCCGGTGATCCCCTCGGCGCCGGAGCGGGTGTCGTCGAGGAAGACGACCTGGCACGTGTCGCGGAGCTCCGGGTTCCGCGCGAGCTCGTCGCCCACGAGATCCAGGCAGTTCACCCGGGCATCGCGGGTGTTCTCGGTCAGGAGCGTGCTTCCCGCCGTGGACGTGCCTCCCGACAGATCGGGCTGGCGGCTCACGGTCTCCGGTGCGGCCTCGAAGGTACTGCGTGCGGTGGAGGCCGGCGCCGGGCGCATCGCCTCCCGCTGCCGGACCGCCTCGGCGGCCTGTCGAGCGGCCTCGGCTGCCTTGCGCTCGGCCTCCGCCGCTCGTGCCGCCGCCAAGGCCTGTGCCGCATCGTTGTTCCTGATTGGAGTAGCCATGTGCGTTCCCCCGAGCGCCGTCGGAAAGCCTTTCTGGAGACGATAATGGACCTGGGCCCGTGACGTGAACCGCCTCTCCCCCAGTGTTTTCGAGCACTTGGAGGGGACACGGGAAAGATCGTCCGGCGTGTCGATCTCACGGCTCGTCGTTCGTCGTGACGATAGATCCCGGGTTACGACCCCGAAGGAGACACGACATGAAGGCCACCCTGGAAACGAACACGCCGCTCGCGGCGGATGCCGCCGAAGGTCGCACCTCGAAGTCGCTCACCCGCCATCTTCCGACCGCCGCACGGCTCCTGATGGGGCTCCTCTTCTTCGTCTTCGGGCTGAACGGCTTCCTGAACTTCGTGCCGCCACCCACGACGCCCATACCCGAAGGCGCCCTCGCGTTCGCCGGCGCGCTCGGGAAGACGGGCTACATGTTTCCGCTGATCAAGGGCACCGAGGTGCTCGTGGGGGTGCTGTTGCTGGCCAACCGCTTCGTGCCGCTGGCGCTGGCGCTCATCGCGCCAGTCATCGTCAACATCGTCGCGTACCACGTCTTCCTCGCCCCGGACGGGACGGGGATGACCCTCTTCATCCTGGCCCTGGAGATCTACCTGGCCTGGTCGTACCGGAGTGCCTTCCGTCCCATGCTCGCCATGCGCGCGACCCCGGGCTCGAAGTGAGCGTCATCGCGGGAGGGCCCCAGACCGGTGCCGTGTGGGGGCGTTCACTTCGCCCGTACGGGCCGGCGAGGACGTGAGGGCGCGGAAGGCCGCGCATCGCCTCCTCCCCGAGCGGTGTCCCATGCGGCCACCACGCGCTTGGGCGCGATGCGCCGCCATGCCTCGACGAGAAGCTTCTCGAAGAGTGCGCGGTCCACGCGCTCGAGCTCGACACTCGTCCACCCCTGGTGCCCCCAGGGTGTCACCGCGAAGATGTCGGGCTGCATCCGCACGAAGGCGTCCTGCTCCTCGAGGGACAGCTTGAGCACCGCGCGCTTCTCCTTCACCCAGAGGGTCGCGAAGATCTTCCCCCGCACGCGGAGCGACGGCTTGCCGAAGTGATCCTGTTCCTCGGTCTCGGGGAGTGACAGCGCCAGCTTCCGGACATCGTTGGGTGAGAGCACGGCGGCGAGCCTACCCGCTCCGACTCGCGCATCCCAACCCGAGAGCGGCTTCGGGTTCGTTGACACCGCGTCCAGCATCGGGCGCAATCCGCGCGGCCATGATTCAGGACTTCGAGCGCACGACGACCGAGCGGCTCCTGCTCCGCCGCCTCCAGGAGGGTGATCTGGACGCGGTGTTCACCCTGCATGCGGACCCGGAGACGAACCGGTTCAATCCCTCCGGGCCCGTGCGCTCCATGGACGCCGCGCGCGAGCTGCTGACGCTGTGGTTGGGAGACTGGGAGCATCACGGCGTGGGGTACTGGATTGTGGAGCGGCGCGACGTGCCCGGGAGTGTCGTGGGCTTCGGTGGCGTGCGCCACAAGGAGCTCGAAGGGCAGCGGGTGCTCAACCTCGCCTACCGGCTCGTTCCCCAGGGGTGGGGCTCGGGGTATGCGACGGAGATGGCTCGCAGGGCCCTGGAGCTGGCCCGGAAGCACATCCCCGACGTTCCGGTGGTGGCCATCATCAACCTGGAGAACGTGCCCTCCCTCCGTGTGGCGGAGCGGCTCGGGATGCGGCGCGACCGGATCATCGACTACCAGGGCATCCCCAGTGCCGTGTATCTGGCGGCGTAGGTTGAATGCAGCACGGAATTCGTGGAGACGTTGGCATGACGATCATGGGTGGATGTCGCTGCGGAGCTGTGAGCTATACATTGGCGATCGACGCGTTACCCGCGACCTACGCCTGCCACTGCCTCGATTGCCAGACGTGGAGTGGAAGCGCGTTCGCTCAGCACGCGCTGCTGCCCGAAAGTGTCATCGCAGTGACAGGCCCCGTGGTTCTCTACGAGTACGAGGGGACCGGCGGCCAGGCATCGTGCCAGCGGGTGTGCGGCGTCTGCCACACGCGCATCTACAACACCAACTCGGCTGTGCCGGGCCTCGTGGTGGTGCGGGCGGGGACGCTCGCCGACAGCCACCTGCTCGATCCGGTCGCGCACATCTGGGTGAAGCGGAAGCAGCCCTGGGTGGTCATTCCCGACGGCGTGCCGAGCTGGCCCGAAAGCCCGTCGCCGGAGGAATTCGCGGCGGCGGTGCGAAAGGGGTAGGGCGACGCCGAGGCGCTTATACGTCAGCGATGGGTGCACGCTTCGCTAATGCTGACCCAACTCCCTGTCCCAGGCAGCCAACTGCACGGCTACCGTGTATTTGTAGGCGCTGGAAAAATCCTCGAAGTCCTCCAGGGGCAGCGCGCAGAGGCGCTCGCGCAGGAAGCCCGGGTCGCTGAGAACCTCGCGGTGCTTCAAGTCGGTATCCACCTTCACCAAGACAGGAATCACCCGGAGCACCGCCTCCAGGCAATCCGCTTGGGTAGCGAGAGACATGCGCTCCACCGTCAGGGCCATGTGCTCGCGGATCGAGGCAGGGCCTCCGGGGCACCATGCCTCCAGTGTCTTGCGGTAGATGTCCTCCATGAGTTCTTCCAGCGTGTACTTCTTGCCGAACCAGAACGCATAGCCAAGGTCCTGGAGCGCATCCCAGAAGCGAAGCATCGAGGCGAGCCGGTTCGCCATGCGCCTGGCGCTCCGCAGCGGAGGTGGAGACACGGCATGGTAGAGGGCCCCCCAAGGAGTGCTCAGACAGAAGGATTCGAAGGCGTCTTCCGTGCGTTGACGCTCCTCCTTCTGGACGCATTCCTCCAAGCTGGTGAAGACGCCGACGAACATGTGCATCCACCAGCGTGGGCGGTTCATGTCGAATTCGGCCCCTGGGCGCATCACCAGGACCTCACCAGGCGGTACCTGGAGCATCTGCCGGGGCTGGGGAAAGGCACCTGTCTTGAGGTACTCCCGGGCCCACCACTGGCCCTCGGCTCTCACCTTGCGGCGGATGGAGGCGGTGGTGCCGTAGAGCCATGCTGGAAACTCGAGCACCGGGGACTGTTCCGGGGTCATGGCCTTTCGCCCTAACACGGCGTCCAAGTGCTCCTCAAGCGCCGGGCACATCGCTCGCTCCGAGGTTGGCAGACGCCTCCCGCCCACTCAGCGGCAGTCCACGGGCAGGTAGACCTGGCCCTGGAAGCCCTTGGGGCGTTCGCCCTTGTCATACGCAGCCCGGATCGCCTGCTCGACCAACTCACCGCGTTGTTCTATTTCTTCCCTGG
This sequence comes from Archangium lipolyticum, assembly GCF_024623785.1. NCBI lineage: Bacteria > Pseudomonadati > Myxococcota > Myxococcia > Myxococcales > Archangiaceae > Archangium > Archangium lipolyticum. The sequence continues at coordinate 21,206 of NZ_JANKBZ010000011.1, read as the reverse complement.
GCAGCTCCTCTTCCTTCTGGGCCGTTCGCTCTTTCCATGAAGCATGAGGCTTCTTGCGCCGGTAGCTCCAGCGGTACAAAGTCACCCCGGGCTCTGGCGTGTGCCAGGACAAGGCCCAGAGTGCTCCCCCGTTCTCGAATTCGAGAAAGAGGGATCCCTTGAAGCCAATGCCTCCCACGAGCTTCTTGTCGGGCTTGACGGCCTCATTGAGCGCCGCCAGGTATCGCCCCGCCTGTTCTCTCCCTTCCCTGCGCGACTCCTCATCGTCCGGTTTGAGCTCGAACAGTACGAGGAGACGGGTATCGGTGATGTCCGGGCGCAAGAACCTCACGAATTCTGAAAGACGCTCGGGGTTCCCCAACTTCCCCTCTCTTACGATGATGGAGAGGCTGGCGGTGTTGAGGAAGACGACGCTGGAGGGGTGCTGCAAAGTGTATTCTATGCCAATGACTTCATGTGCGGCCTTGCCAAGAAAAGCGCCCCAGGGTTCCCTGGAGTCTGGCTTACGGCCAGGGAGCGTGGAAGAGGGCGGCTCAGCCTGGGCACCGAGGGCCGTTATGAGCACCAGGAGAAAACCCGCCAGCCCTCTGGCGTTCAGCCTCAGGATTTGGTCCGACAAGGCGAGGTTTCCTTCATGGATGGCACGATTTGGGCGGACGCGGCGTGGAATCGAGCCCCGCCGCGCGCCTCATGCCAGCCACCGGCAACGAGCGAGCTCAGCTTGGACACGGGCGGAGTTTCCTCCTGGCTTTCCCGTCGGAGTCATGCGCTTGGGGCCCGTCCCAGCAGGCGGCGCAGCCATGCCTCCCCGCTGACCAGCCCGATGCCCGCGAGCACCAGCAGCGCACCCAGGACGAAGTTCATCGTGAGGGGCTCGTCGAGGATGAGGACCTGCGGCTCGTCGAGGAGGACTTCGCCTGGTGATGCGCGTCGGGAGGGCGCGCTCCACCCTGGCGCCTCGTAGGCCCGGCGCGGCAGGGCCAGCGGGGTGCTACCGAGGCAGGTGCCAGGAGAACCTCTGCACCTGCCTCGGCGAAGCGTTGGCGGTGCCGCCGATCAGGCCTTGATGTCCGCGGCGACCTTCATGGAGATGATCTTGTCGGGATCCACGACGGGCTCGCCGCGCTTGATCTTGTCGACATTCTCCATGCCTTCGATCACCTGTCCCCAGACCGTGTACTGACGGTCCAGGAAGGACGCGTCGTCGAAGACGATGAAGAACTGGGAGTTGGCGGAGTTGGGGTTCTGCGCGCGCGCCATCGAGCACGCACCGCGCTTGTGGTTGGCGGTGTTGAACTCCGCCTTCAGGTCCGGCTTGGAGGAGCCGCCCTGGCCCGCGCGGTTCGGGTTGAAGTCGGGGCCCGTGGACTTGCCGAACTTGACGTCGCCGGTCTGCGCCATGAAGCCGGAGATCACGCGGTGGAAGACGACGCCGTCATAGGCGCCCTCCCGCGTCAGCTCCTTGATGCGGGCCACATGGCCCGGAGCCAGATCGGGGCGAAGCTCGATGACGACCTTGCCCTTCGTCGTCTCCATGATGATGGTGTTTTCCGGGTCCTTGATGTTCGCCATTCTTCCTTCCTTTGTCGCGCGGTGGTCATCGATCGCTGTGCGCACGTGGAGCATGCGCTGAAAATCGGCGGCCGTTCCACTTTGTCGAACGCCCGTGTCACCGGGCGGAACCTCTTCGGAGTAAGAAGTTCACGCCCGGCGACATTAGGCCCCACCTGGTGCTCCTGCTGGCTACGGCTCCACCAGCACGGTGTTACCCGCTCGCGCGTTGTTGCCCCAGACCACCAGGTCGCTCGCGAGCGCGTTGTTGCCCTCGAGCAACTCTGGCTGCTGGCCGTCCGGGTCCGCGATGGCGCCCAGATACCAACCCCCCGAAGCCAGGGCGGGCGGAATCGAGGTCCAGGGCGAGAACATCAGAATCCCGCACTGCCCGGGGCTCAGCGTGTTCGTGAGGGCGCTGCCGAGGAAGACATCCCCTGGAACACCCTCCCCGGGGATGAGGGTCGTGTCCGACGAGAGGACGAGATCCACTCGCGTGCTGCCCGCCACGTCTCCCTGATTGCACACGTCCACGCGCACCTGGAAGTTCTCACCCGGCACGACACTTCCCGGCGCCACCACCTTCGTGACGGCGAAGTCCAGTCCGGTTCCCACGCTCACCTCGGGGCCCACGTACACGTTGTTGTCCTCGAAGATCTCCGGCGTGTTGCCCTGCACATCCACGATGGCGCCCACGTACCAGCCTCCCTCCGTCGGGGCGAAGACTCCGTTCACGGACAGCTGGACCGGGGTGCACTGTCCCGCTGGCAGGTAGGTGTATGCGCTGGCGAGCTGGATGTCCCTGAACGGGGACAACGACGAGCGGATGTCCCTGTCCTCGGAGAGCACGAGCTCCACGTCGGAATAGGTGCTCGTGGCGCCCTGGTTGCAGACGGTCACGGACGCGGTGACGGTGGCACCGAGCTGCATCCGCGCCGGGACGGACACATTCTGGATGACGAGGTCCGCCTGGTCGCCCACCCCCAGCCGGCCTCCCAGGAACGTGTCATTGCTCGTGATGAGCTCTGGCACCAGGTTCTCGGAGCGGGTGATGGCGCCCAGGTGGAACACCCCCTCGGACACGGGGACATGAGGCGTCAGCGCCGTGCTCTCGCACGCACCGGACATCAGGAACAAGGGTGCTGAAGCGAGGGAGAGGTCGTCGCTCCCGGCCGAGCCTGGCGGGGCGATGGTGGTGTCCTGGGAGAGGACGAGCTCCACCTCCCCGTACGTGTCCCGGGTTCCCTGGTTGCACACCGTGACGGACGCGGGGAAGAGCGTCCACTGCGTCACGGTCTCCGGCCCCGTCACCTTCGTGATGACGAAGTCCGACCCGGAGCCGATGCTGAACAGGCCCTGCTCCCTCGTGTTGTTGTCCTCACGGAACTCCCAATCCTCGCCGTGCGGATCGACGAGGGCGCCCAGGTGATACACCCCCTCGGGGAGGCCCGTGGTCTGGGCGGACACCGGCACCGTGGCGCACTGCCCTCGTGGCAGCTGGCCGACGGACGCGCTGCCCAGCAGCCAGTCCCCCCCGGGCTGGTTCGCGGGCGTGAGGACCTCGTCTCCGGAGAGCAGCAGCTGCACCTTCGTGATGGAGTCCGCGGTGCCCTCGTTGCACACCGTGACGAGGGTCCGGAAGGACGACCCCGCCTCCACGCTCGAAGGCCCCGTCACCGACTGGACGGTGAGGTCCGACTGGAAACCCATGGTCATCTGGCCGCTCACGTAGGTGTTGTTGCCCTCGAGGAGCTCCTGGACGGCGTGGGATGGATCCACCACCGCGCGCAGGGTGTACTTCCCCTCGGGCAGCCGGTTGAAGGAGGCCCGCAGGGGCACCGTGACGCACTGATCCGGCCCCGGACGGTGCCCGAGGTAGGAGGACCCCAGGAAGACGTCCTGGGACGACGGGGTGTTCACCTCCGGCGACAGGAAGAGTGCCACCTCCGGGGAGCCCCACGCGGTCCCCTGGTTGCACACCGTGACGGACGAGGTGAAGGCGCTCTCCGGCGACCTCTGGCTCTCTGGCCTCGTCACCGCCGTGACGATGAAGTCCGGCGCGTGGCCGATCCCCATCGGGTCGCCCGCTCGGGCGTTGTTGTCCTCGATGAACTCCCGCGTGCCGTTGGAGGGATCGACGAGGGCACCCAGGTGATACGGCCCCTCGGTCACCGGGGGAACCTGAGCGGAGACGGACACCTGGGTGCACTGGCCCACCGCCAGCGCTCCAACGGACGCGCTGCTCAGGAGCGTGTCTCCTCCACCCTGTGGCCCCGGCGCGGTGATGACCGCATCCGCGGAGAGGAAGAAGGACACGTCCGTGGAACCACTCACGACGGTGCCCTGGTTGCACACCGTGGCGGAGGCCTTGATGTAGACCCAACCCGGATCATGGCTCGCGGGGCCCGTCACCGCCGTGATGTGGAAGTCCGGAAGGCTGCCGACCTCCACCAGGCCACTCGCGCGCGTGTTGTTGTGTCCGAGCAGCTCCGGCTGGCCGTTGACCGGTACGGCCTCGGCCCCCAGGTAATACCCGCCCTCGGGAACGGAGGGAGTCTGGACGGGCGCCCGCACCGTGGCGCACTGCCCCGGAACCAGCGTGCCGCCGCTCGTGCTCCCGAGCAGCACGTCCCACTCGGCGAGCGGGGTGCCCGGTGGGACGATCGCCTCGTCCCGCGACAGCAGGAAGCGCACATCCGTGGAGCCGCTCACGGTGCCCTGGTTGCACACCGTGGCGGAGGCCGTGAAGGCACCTCCGGGCCTGGCGTTCGCCGGACCCGACACCTCCTTGATGACGAAGTCCGGCAGGAGGCCCAGCCCCATCCGCTGGCCCACGCGCGTGTTGTTGTTCCCGATGAACTCCAACTGCGACTTGTCCGGGTTGACGATGGCGCCCAGGTACCACGCGCCCTCCAGGGACGTGCTGACCTCCATGGACACGGGAACGCACTGCCCCTCCTCCACGTAGTCCGGGATGGAGCGGCGGCCCAGGAGCACGTTGCTCCCCGGCTGGGACGAGGTCCCCGATGGGAGCGAGAGGTTCTCGTCGGCCGACAGCACGAACGCGATATCCGCTGGGTACGTCCCCAGGCCCTGGTTGCACACCGTGGCGGACACGCTGAACGGCGCTCCCGGACGAGCAGTCGCCGGGCCCGACACCTCCTTGACGAAGAAGTCGTGCGAGTGGCCGACGCCCATCGGGTCGGACACGGCCGTGTTGTTGGACTCGATGAGCTCGGGCAGGTGGTTGGACGGATCCACCACGGCGTCCAGGCGGTACGCGCCCTGGTGCTGGGTCCAGGAGGTGGAGGTGGTCAGCACCTCCGTGGTGCACTGCCCTGGCGCGAGCTCGGGCGGGAACAACGTGCCGAGAACCGCGCTCGTCGCCCGGTACGGAGGAACGGCTCCGTCGGGTGACAGCACGATCTCCACGTCCGAGGTTCCCCTCAGAGTGCCCTGGTTGCAGACGGTGACGGACACGGAGAAGGAGTCTCCCTGCCACACGCTCGCCGGTGCCGTCACCTCTCGGATGACCAGGTCCGGCTTCTCACCGACGCCCAGCACGCCTCCCACGTACGTGTTGTTGCCCGGGACGAGCTCGCCCTGGGTGTGGAGCGGATCCGCGATGGCACCCAGGTGCCATGACCCCTCGGGAGCGCCCGTGAGCTGCAGGGACACCGTGGTGCACTGCCCCGCGCCCAGCATCCCCACCGACACGAGGCCGAGCGGCTGGAGCTGATCCCCCGAGGAGAGGAACACCTGTACGTCCGTGGAGCCGCTCACGGTGCCCTGGTTGCACACCGTGGCGGAAGCCGTGAAGGGCTCTCCCGGCTTCGCGTTCGCCGGCCCCGTCACGTGCGTGACGATGAAGTCCGGCGCGTCGCCGAAGCCCACCCGCTCGCCCACGCGCGAGTTGTTGTTCTCGATGAACTCCCCATCAGGGGTGACGGGCGTGACGATGGCGCCCAGGAACCGGGCCACTCCGGACAGGGAGGTGCTGGTCCGCGCCGACACGGTGGTGCACGTTCCCTGGGTCAGCGAGCCCGCGGACACGCTCGTGAGCGAGAGGTCGGATGGGGCGATGGCCTCGTCCTCCGAGAGGAAGAACGTCACCTGGGAGTCCCCGCTCACGGTGCCCTGGTTGCAGACGGTGGCGGAAGCCGTGAAGGGCTCTCCCGGCTTCGCGCTCGACGGCCCGGCCACCTTCGTGACGATGAAGTCCGGCTTGGAGCCGATGCCCATCACGTCTCCGACGAGCGTGTTGTTGCGCTCGAAGAGCTCGGCCCGGGTGTTGTATGGATCCACGACGGCGCCCAGGTACCAGGGTCCATCGGTCAGCGAGCTGCTGACGTAGGCCGACAGCGATCGCGTGATGCACTGCCCCGCGGGAATCATCTCCGTGGGAATCCAGCCCGAGGAGTAATCCGGGTATCCGTAGGACTGCCGGGAGAAGATGACCTTGTCGGAGGACAGGACCAGTACGACGTTCGCATCACCGTCGCTCGTGCCCTGGTTGCACACAGTGACGGAGGCCGTGAAGACCGTGTCCTGCATCGCGCTCGGGACTCCCTGCACGGCCGTGACGACGAAGTCCGGCGCATGGCCCACGCCCAGCACGATTCTCGCGGACACGTTGTTGCTCTCGAGGAGCTCGGCCTGGAGCTGCCGCGGATCGACGATGGCCGCCAGGTGGTACTCGCCCACCGGGAGGTTCGCGGCCGTGGGAACGCTGGCCTCCACCGTCAACTGACGGCACGCACCGGGCTCGAGAGGCTCCACCGGGGCGCCGCCCACGAGCACATCCTCCTCCTCATCCGGAGTCCCCGGCACGGTGATGACCTTGTCCCGGGAGAGCAGGAGCGACACGTCCGTGCCCGCCTCCAGGTTGCCGGGGTTGCACACGGTGAAGGAGACACGGAAGGACTCCCCTGGTCGCGTGACGGCCGGTCCCGACAGCGCCTTGACGGTGAAGTCCGGCCGGCTGCCGATCCCCATCTGCCCGTCCACGAAGGCGTTGTTGGTCTCGATGAGCTCCTTCACCGAGTTGGCCCGGTCGGCGATGGCTCCCAGGTAGTACGTACCCTCCGGGAGGGAGGCGTTGCCGGTCATCTGGACCTCGGTGCACGCACCCGGGTCCAGGAGGCCCACCTCCGTCTCCTTCACGATGAGCCGAGACCCGCTCGGCGAGGGTGAGACGAGGTCCGCATCGGACGACAGCAGGAGCGACACGCCCGTCGCTCCGCTCGTGGTGCCCTGGTTGCACACGGTGACGGCCGTCGAGAAGGACTCTCCCGGCTTCACGCCCGAGGGCCCCGACACCTTCGAGACGACGAAGTCCGGCCGGCCGCCGACTCCGACGAGCCCCTCGACGTGCTCGTTGTTGCTCTCGATGAGCTCTCGCGAGAAATCATGCGGGTCCACGACGGCCACGAGGTGGTAGGCGCCCTCGCCCAGGGAGACGCGGCCGGAGAACGTCAATGGGATGCACTCGCCCTCGGGCAGCGACCCCGTATCGTTGGTCATGAACAGGCCCCAGGACGGATCGAGGGGATCCAGGCTGGACTCCAGGCCCAGCTGCACGAGCGCGCCGTAGCTCGTGGTTCCCTGGTTGCAGACAGTGACGGTCGCGGAGAACACCTCTCCGTTCTTGATGCTCGACGGCGCGCTCACCGACTGGACGACGAAGTCCGGACCCTCACCGATCCCCACACCCCCCACCGCACGGGTGTTGTTGTGCTCGAGGAGCTCGACCTGGGTGTTGCGCGGGTCGACGATGGCTCCCAGGTGGTACTCCCCATCTCCCTCCGAGTAGGGCAGGGACACCGGGGCCGTCACTGGAAGCGTCTGGCACTGCCCTGGCTTCAACGACTGCGTGGTCGCTCGGACCAGGAAGATGTCACCATCGCCCGCAACCGGCGCCGCCGGGAGGATGACCGCGTCCTTGGAGAGAGCGAGGTCCACCTCCGTGCTCCCCTCCACGGTGCCCTGGTTGCACACCGTGACGGACGCCGCGAGGGAGGTGTCCATCCTCGCGAAGGTCGGCCCCTTCACCCGGGTGACGACGAAGTCCGGCGCGTTGCCCACCCCCAGCGTGCCGGCCACGAAGGCGTTGTTGCTCTCGATGAGCTCCAGCACGGTGTTGGAGGAATCGACGATGGCGGCCAGATGGAGCTCGCCCTGCGAAGCCGCGGGCACGGTGGCCTTCCCCACGAGCGGCACGGTGGTGCAGGCTCCGGGTGACAGCGCGCCCACGGAGGTCCCACCTACGAAGAAGTCCTGCTCCTTGGAGAGGGTCGCGTCCTGGGAGAGGAATACCTCCACCGGGGTAGCGCTCACGGAGGAGGCGGTGCCCTGGTTGCACACCGTGACGTCGACACCGAGGGGCGCATCGAGTGCCGCCGTCTGGGGTGCCCCCTTCAGCCCGGTGACGGTCAGGTCGGGCCGGGAGCCCACGCCCACGAGCGTGCCGCGCCCGTTGTTGGTCTCGAGGATCTCCAACTGCCGGTCATCCGGATCGACATAGGCGCCCAGATACCAGGCCCCCGCGGAGACCGCGGGCATCCTGCCCTCGAGGGACACCGGAATGCAGTGCCCCGGATAGAGAGGATAGGTGAGCGTGGTCCAGCCGAAGACACGGTCCGTCCTGGTGATGACCTCGTCCGGGGACAGGACCAGCCACACGCTCGAGGCGATGCCCGCGACGGTGCCCTGGTTGCACACCGTGACGTTCGTCTTGAGGGGCTGGCCGGTGAGGCCACTGGCGGGTCCGCTCACCGACTGGACGACGAAGTCTGGCTTCGAGCCCACCGTCACCTGGCCCCCGGAGAAGGTGTTGTTGCTCTCATCGAGCTCCGCTACCGAGCCATGAGGATCGGCGATCGCACCCAGGAACCATGTCCCCGCCGCCAACGTGGTCCTGAGTCGCGTCTCGATCGTGGTGCACTCCCCCGGCACCAGCGTCCTCCTCAGCCAGAAGTCATAGACGACCGTATCCTGACCCGGGGTGATGAGCGCATCCTGGGACAGGACGAAATCCACCTCATCGGGAGCGCCGCTCTGGGTGCCCCGGTTGCACACCGTGACTCTCACGAGCGGCCCGTAGTCTGGCCCCGCGCTGGAGGCCTCGCTCACCACCTGCTGGATGAAGAAATCCGGGCTGCCGCTCAACGCCCGCGCCACGGACTTCTGTGTATCGACTCCCGGCTCCTGAGAATGTGAGCCTCCACATCCCATGACGCCGAACCACACGCTCGCGGCGGCGAGCGTGGTGACACGCGTGTTGCTTCGATTCACTGGGTTCTCCCCTCTGTTCGCGACCACCACACGGCCTGACGGGCGCTTTCAAGGTTCTCGCACTTCGCTCTGACGGCAGCAGGGGACGGCTCTGCCGCCGTGGACCTGACCTCCCAACGGCATGCCGTGAGTTCATGTCCGCGGCGAATGCGGGTATGAAGCTGGGCACTTATGCTGAGCGACGCGCAAATTCAGCAGTTCATCGATGATGGGTTCGTCAGGCTCGACGAGGCCTTTCCCCGGCAACTGGCCGACGAGGCCCGTGCCATCTTGTGGCGGGACACTGGATGCAATCCAGATGACCCGTCCACCTGGACCAGGCCGGTGATTCGGCTGAACCAGTATGGACAGGCACCTTTCGTCAAGGCCGCCAATACGCCAGTGCTGCATCAGGCCTTTGACCAGTTGGTCGGACCGGGGCGGTGGGCACCCTGCGGTATGCTCGGCACCTTCCCAATTCGCTTTCCCTCCTCAGAGGACCCCGGAGATGCCGGCTGGCACATCGATGTTAGCTTTGGCACCGAGAATCCTGACTTCATGTCCTGGCGCTCGAACGTCACGTCAAAGGGACGGGCTCTGCTGATGCTCTTCTTGTTCTCCGACGTCGGAGAGAAGGATGCGCCCACTCGGATCCGGGTCGGCTCCCATTTGGAGATTGCCCGGAGATTGGCGCCAGCGGGAGAGGCCGGTCTGACCCTCCGTGAGCTGGCCGCCAACGGTTTCGCCGAAACGGCGGATTCGCCGGAAGCGCTGGCGATGGGGGACGCGGGAACCGTCTATCTCTGCCATCCCTTCCTTGTTCATTCGGCTCAGCCCCATCACGGTACGAGACCGCGGTTCCTCGCTCAGCCGCCGCTGCTTCCAACGCAGCCGCTGCTGCTCGATCGGCTGGATGGCTCCTATTCGCCAGTCGAGCTGGCGATCCGTAAAGCCCTGCGGACGATTCAAGACTTTCGCGGCTCGCTCTGACGGCGGCAGGGGAGGGCGATGGCGCTGCGAGAGCGCGTGCGAGCCCCTGGAAAAGAGAGCGCGCCGCGGACAGACTGCGCCGCGATGGAGACCCCCACCCTGGAGAAGCTCCTGCGCGAGGCCGCCCGCGATGCGGCGCTCTCACCGTCCTCCCACAACGCGCAGCCCTGTGAGTTGGCGCTCCTCACGAGCGACGAGGCCCACCGCGCTCTCGCCGGAGCTGGTGCCGCGCCTGGCGAGGGCGTGTACGCGGTGGTTGCACTGGATCCCGCTCGATGCCTGTGCGCGCTGCCGGCCCACCGCACCGAGATGCTGGTGAGTGGTGGCATCTACGTGGAAGCCCTCTCCATCGCCCTGGCGGCACGCTGCGTCCGGGCCGACGTCCGCTGGCGGATGGGCGGTGTGCCTCCCGCGATGGTGCGCTTGCTGGCCCCATGGGAGCCGCTCGCGGTGCTGCACCTGACGCCCGCGCCCGTGGATGCCGGGGCGGCGGCACTGATGCCGCTGCTGGCGGCGCGCAGGACGAACCGCTCGCCATACCGCTCCGAACCGCTCGATTCCTCGATCGTGGAGGCGGCATGCGCGGCCAGGTCACGGGCCTTTCCGGAGTCGAGTGAGGTGTGCGGGCTCGTGACCCTCACGGATCGGGGTGTCCTGGCGCGGGCGGGCGAGCTGGTGAGGCGATACGGCGCCCTGGAGTTCACCCACGAGGCGGCGTGGCACGAGACCTATGCCCACATCCGCTTCGGTCCGGAGGTCATCCGCCAGGCCGAGACCGGTCTGCCCATCACGCACCTCATGGCGAAGCCGCTCTCCGGGTGGCTGCAGGCTTTGCTGCGGGTCGTGCTGTCGCCCTCGTCCATGCGGGTGCTCCGGTCGCTCGGGTTGGCGCGGTCCATGGCGCGGCAGTCCGGCACGCTCCTCGAACGCTCGGGGATGCTGCTGTACCTTCACTTCCATGAGGAGGAGCCCTCGGAGGCCGCTCAGGTGGCAGCTGGGGGGCGATTGTTGGCCACGTGGCTCGCACTGGCTGCTCGCGAGGTGGCACTGCACCCGGTGAGCGTCATGGTGCAGCACCCGGAGCCCCGCCTGAAGCTCATCACCGAGCTGGGTCTGCCACCGGGCCGGGGCTTCTTCTTCGCTCGCGTCGGCGTACCGGCCGCGGAGATGCCTGCCGCCCCCAGACGGCGCGATGCCGCGGAGCGCGTGCGCACGGCCTGAGGTGTGTGCCCCATGCGGGCTGCACAGCCTCCACCAGCCCGCTCCCTCAACGAGCCTCGCATCCTTTCCATGCGCTGCCTCGGCACTCACTATAGGAAGACTGGGTCATCATGCTTCCGGCATCCAGTTCCCGAGCCTCGCTGGCCCGTTCAACACTCCTCAAGATGGGCGTGGGCATCGGGGTCATCATCGCCCTGTCCACGCTCTTCAGCTACATTCACCTGCGCCACACCCTGCGCACCGAGACCCTCGTGCAGTTGCAGCAGTATGTGTCGGAGCGCGGTGAGCGTGAGCAGTCCATCTTCGTGTTGGCGGAGGACAATCACGCGGCCCTCAGGGCGGCCCTCGAGGAGAGGCTCCGGGCCCTCCCTCGGGAGGACGTGAGCGACCGCTTCGATGGCCTGTTCGTACGGATGCCCGATGGGACGATCCGCAACCGGCTTGAGCACTTCGATGGTACGAAGATGGTTCAGGGCTTCATTGCTCCGCACGTGGCCCTCGATGACGCGTTCCGTGCCCGGTTCATGGCCCGTACGACGTGCTCACCCGGTATGGGCCTGCCTTCCATATCCGCTTCAGGACAACCTATGTCACCCTCCCGGAGGGCGCGCTCCTGGGCTATCTGCCGAGGGCTCCCACCTGGAGCCAGGAGTTCAAAAGGCTGGCTTCTCGACCGAGGGCTACGAGGACTTCGCCCTCTCCCTCCCCCAGAACAACCCACGGCGGCAGACCCTCTGGACCGGCATCTATCCGGAGCCCGTCTCCAAGAAATGGATGGTCTCCGTCTCCACGCCGGTGGACCTGGACGGCCGTCATGTCGCGACGATCGGCCACGATGTCCTGCTCGACGAGTTGATGGTGCGCACCATCCACTGCTGCTGGAGCTGGCCATCATGTACCAGGTGCTCCAGCTGCAGATCTCCCATCCACTGAAGAACCTGACCCAGGCCACCGACAAGGTGGCGGCCGGTGACTTCACCGGCGCGGTGGCGCTGGACACCTCTCGCCGGGACGAGCTGGGGCAACTGGCCAATGCCTTCCAGCTCATGGCCCACGAGGTCCAGCGGCGCGAGGAGGCCCTCCGCCAGGCCAACGAAGGGCTGGAGCAGCGAGTCGACGAGCGCACCCGCGAGCTCAAGGACGTCCACATGCATCTGGTGCAGACGGCTCGCCGGGCGGGGATGGCGGAGATCGCCACCAACGTGCTGCACAACGTGGGCAACGTGCTCAACAGCGTCTACACCTCGGCCCAGGTGGCCAAGGAGCGGATGACGGGCATGAAGCTCGAACACGTGAGCCGGGTGGCCCACATGCTCGAGGAGCACCAGGGTGACCTCGCGGTCTTCCTCACCCAGGACGAGCGCGGGCGGCACCTCCTGCCCTTCCTGGGCAAGCTGGGGGAGAACCTGCTTGAGGAGCGCCAGGAGCTCCTCTCGTTGCTCGATGACGTGGGCCGCTACACCGAGCACATTGGCGACATCGTCAAGGTGCAACAGAACTACGCTCGGACGCCCCGGCTGCACGAGCAGGTCTCCTTGTCGGAGCTGGTGGAGGACGCCTTGCGCATCAACTCGGCCGGGCTCTCCCGTCACCAGGTGAAGGTGCAGCGGCACATGGAGTCCCTGCCGCCCGTGATGACGGACAAGCACAAGATGCTGATGATCCTCGTCAACCTGGTCAGCAATGCCAAATACGCCATGGATTCGGTGACACCGGGCGAGCGGCTCCTGACGGTGAAGCTGGAGCGGACCGCCTCCCAGGGCGTCCGCATCCAGGTCCACGACAACGGCATGGGCATCGCGCCGGAGATGCTCACCCGCATCTTCCAGTATGGCTTCACCACCCGCGAGGAGGGGCACGGCTTCGGCCTGCACTCCAGCGCCCTGGCGGCCCAGGAGCTGGGCGGTTCCTTGTCCGTCCACAGCGAGGGGCCCGGGCGAGGAGCCACCTTCACCCTGGAGCTGCCCTACCCGGCCCAGAAGCTGGTGTGAGAACCGTCGCCAGGTGCTGCCGGGGCTGCCCTCCTCCTCTCAGCCCTCGACGCGGAGTATGATTGAGGTCTCCCCAGGGGGAGTCGCATGGCCAAAGCTGATCTACTGAGCATCGTGGAGGCCGCCTACCGCGTGGATCTGGAGGACGCCGCGTGGTTGGCGGGGCTTGCGGAGGCGGTGCTTCCTCATCTCGACGACGGCTTCGGAGTGGCCGCCTTCGAGTTCTACCGGCCGGGAGATGGCCTGCCGGAGGTGGTGCAACGGTGCCATCTGGGCATTCCGGACAAGCTCGCGGCGCTCTACCCGACCATCTTCCAGACCATGGATCCCGAAATCCGCCAACGGCCCTTCCGCATGGGGCCCTGCATCACCGGCAGCCAGATGATGGGAATGCGGCGGGGGTTCTTGGATGAGCCGCACATGAAGCAGTACGCCCAGAAGTTCGGGATGTACGACTCCTTCTGGATCACCGCCGCCGAGCCCTCCGGACGGGGCTGTGGATTTCACGCGGGCCGGTCGCGGCTCACCCGGGCGTCGGCGGCGCAGGTGCGGCAATGGGGACGTATCGCCGCTCACCTCTCCACCGCCGTTCGCTTGCGACACGCGCTGAAGGGGCTCCCGTCGGGACGGGCCGACGCCCAACCCGAAGCCATCTTCGACCCCAGCGGCAAGATCCACGACGCGACCGGGGAAGCGCGAAGCGAGCACGCCCGCGACCTTTTGCGGCGCGCGGTGCTGATGCTCGAGAAGTCGCGGGGGCCCCTCCGGACAAAAGACCCGGAGAAATCCCTGGCGATCAGGAAGGCGCTCGTGGCCGGGCGCTGGTCGCTGGTTGACCAGATCGAGCAGAACGGCGAGCGCTACATCATCGCCCGCCAGAACGAGCCCATCGCGCCCGGCCCGGCGCTATTGAGCAAGCGGGAGAAGGAGATCGTCGGGTACGCCCAGCTCGGGCACCACGACAAGCTGATCGCCTACGAATTGGGGCTCGCTCCCTCGACGGTGCGCGTGCTCTTGGGACGGGCGAAGGCGAAGCTGGGCGTCCGCAGCCGGAAGGAGTTGCTGGAGGTCTGCCGTGGCGCGGCTCGTGCCAAAGCAGACTGACGCAACGGCGCTACCTGTCCGCGTGCAGGCCCCAACTCCTCCTGAAGGTCGGCGGCACCTCGAAGGGAGTATCCGCATCCGGGCGCTTGTGGAGAATCATGCGCTGGGCGAACTGTCTGGCCACCCAACTGCGACGTCGCCGCGCCCCCGGAACCCAGTCCAGCCAGCGCAGGATCGTCCGCTTCTGGGCCGCCCTGGCCGTCACCAACCACCTCGTCCAGTTCGCCTTCGGGAGTTCCAGCGCCGCGGCCACGTTGTTTCCAAAGACCGTATCCTGGAGAAAGAAATGGGTAAGGCTCGCGGCATACCCCGGGACAGGGAACAGCGTCTGCACGGAGTTCAGTAACTGCGCCGTCAGTTGACGTCCTTCCGGCGTGGGGCGGACCTGGCGCCCGCCGATCCGCAGCGCCAGGAGGGTCGCCTCCTCCTCGCTCGAGGGCAGGAGCGAGGGATCCACTCCGAGGAGACGCCCCACCGCGGACCACGCCGTGATGTACGCGTCCGCTTCCGCCGATGTCACCCTCGCCCCCATTCTCCTGAGCCCGTGCAGGGTGGCGATGGAGAAGGTCAGCAACGTCCCAGCCTGATCCTCCTGATTGATCGGCAGCCCCCACTCCGCGCGCCAGGGGTTGGTTTCATCCAACTGGACCCGCCGTCGCACGAGCGCATGAATCAGCCGGACCTTGCGCGTCGCGAGCCAACCCACTCCTCCCTCGTCCAATTCACCGGGCTGCATGACATTCACGACCATCTGCGCCGTGTCGCAGAGACGGCGGATGGGATCATCCTTCAGCCGGCGTGAACGATAAACCACTTGGACGCCGTGGCCTGCAGCGTAGGCCAATGGAAGGGAATAGGAGCCCAGGATCATGAGCACCTCCGGTCCATAGAGACCGAAGAGGTGCTGCCCTCTGGTGATCACGTCCCGATTGACGAGATCGATCCGGGGCAGCGCCGTCAGGTAGCTACGCACCAATGGATCGGCCTCGGACATCCGCTGGGTGCGAAACAACTCCCGCAGCAAGTGATCCAGCGATTCCGGGCCCCGGGTCGCGACGTGCTCGGTGAGCAGCTCGTCCACGCCGGGGTCACCGACGCTCCTCATTCTGTCCAGCCATTCACTGCTCGCGTTGAACATGGACTACTCCTCCGGAACCACCACGAGCTCGATGCCGTGCCGCCTGGCGAGAGCGCCAATCCCTCCGTCCGTCACCACGTAGGTCGAATTCCCGCGAGGCTCGGTCCCCCGGATGGGCTCCGGCGCCTGTGGCAGCAGATCGCATATCTGCTGGACGCACTCCCGCTCGCTCAATCCGCGCTTGAATCGTCCGGCGGCGTCCATCCAGCGAGTCATCCGGAGGAAGGCCCTCTCGTGGAAGTCCTCGTCGAGGTACGCGAGATGCAACTCGCGCTGGAGCCCTTGTAGTTGCACGGAGGGTTCCTCCCGCTTCGCCTGCAGCGAGCTCAACAAGTCGTGCATCCGCCGGTAGGCCTGCCTCGCGGTCAGCTCCAACGTCGCCGCGAGCTCGAAGAATTCGCGCGCGTTCATCGTGCCGAGCTCCCGCGTGAACTCGGGCACGGCCCCCGGGGCGAGCACGCTTCCGGCCATGACGCAGAACCGAGCGAGGGCCCGGCCCAAGGTCGGTTGCGCCGGCGTGAGGCTGCACAGCATCCGCCCCTCGAGCGCGCCGATGGTCTGAAGCACCGCGGGCGCCAGCGGCCCGCCCCCGAGGCTCACCAGCCCGGAGGAGAGGCGCGCACGTGTCAACTCCGTGTGTATCGCCTCCTGTTGCCAGATCTCCGTCAACGTATCCCAGGCCGCGCGCTCCGCCCCGCTCTGCGGGTCGGGCAGGCGCACCTTGCGCTGCGCTTCGCCATACACCTGGTACACGAGCGCCTCCCGGCGCGCCGCGATCTCGAGCCAGGCGCGCAACTCGCCCTCCGGATCTCCGATGAACTTCTGCCTGTACTCCGCGGCGAGCGCGTTCGTCTCGTTGATGATCTTCTGATTCAGCTCGTTCATGGTGAATCAAAATTAGCAACGAGAGCAGCGCTGTCTCGTCAGTCATTGCCGGAAAAATGTTTACGCTCCCGCGTAAACATCATTCAGGTGGCGTGCGGACGCGCTCGTGCCAAGATTCGTCGCGAACATTTTCGGGCAAAAATGCGCAAGAGGTTGCGCCAGGACTCGACTCAAGTCCTGAAACCGGCTCCTCCCTCGTACTCCATGAACAGCTACAAGGAAGTTCACCTACACTTCACGCAGAGCAGGTCGGATTCGTACCGTGTCACCGTGCACTCCACTTCCGTCGGCACGGCCAGCGCGCCCACGACGCTGCGCCTTCCCCTGTCTCGTCTACGGGAACTGCAGCTCCAGATTCAGGAGGCATTGCTGCAGTCGAGATCATGCGACGCGGAAGTCGACGCTGAGCTCGCGCGGCTCGGTGATGAGTTGTACGAGGCAATCTGCCCGCCAGGCCGGGTACGCGAGGTCCTGACGCTTTCGCTTGGCAGCGTGCTCTTCTCGTCCGATGAGCAACAGCAGCGGCTGCGCCTCTTCCTGCACTTCGACCCTTGTGACTCCGAACTCGCGTGGCTCGCCGAGTTTCCCTGGGATGTCTTGCGGATCCCCCCTGTCTCCCCGACTCGCCATGCGGCGTTGGACCAACGTCTGTCGATCGTCCGCTCGCTAGATGTGACACAACCGTCCCGGTTACCGACGTTCGATTCACCTTTACGGGTGCTGCTGGTCCGCGCAGGAGCGCGCGGGTATGGCGGTCTCCAGTACCAAGCGGAGCAGGACAGGATCACCGATGCCCTGTCCAGCATCTCCGGTGTCCAATGCGAGTCCCTGGACATGCCCACCCGCCAGGAACTGCGGGACAAGCTCCGCGTCTTCCTCCCTCACGTGCTTCACTTCATAGGGCACGGCAAGGTGGATGAGGACACCGGGAGCGGATGGGTCTACTTGCGGGATGAGCAGGGGGAACCCGCCCCGCTGCGCGCGCAGGACATCGCGGAGCTCTTCAGTGGCCGCCCCACTGCTCCGCGGTTGGTGGTCCTCAACGCGTGCCAGTCGGCGCGCGGGACGCTGTCGGTCCATGGCCACGGGAGCGTTGCTGGAGCGCTGGTCTCCGGGGGAGCCGCTGCAGTCATCGCCATGCAGTTCGCGATCTCCGATCGGGCGGCGATGGCATTCACTGCGGCGTTCTACACCCGCCTCGCGGAGCGAGCCCCGATCGATGACGCGGTCACCGAAGGCCGTTTGGCCATGCGGTCGAAGGTGCCTGACTCGTTCGAATGGTGCACCCCTGCCCTGTACATGCGCGCCGGCGCGGCGGGAGTGCTGCTCCAGCCTGCACCGTCGAACGCATCGACTCAGACGGAAGAGGGAGGTGGCCGGGCCCAGGACAGGCTCACCCCCTCCAGTGAACCGCCACCCGCACCGGTTCCATCGCAACGGCCGCTCATCCTCATCCGCCACGAGGCCTACATGCCGACAACCGAGCAGCCTGGGCCGGAGGATGCGCCTGCGCTCTTCGCTGGTCGGGAGCCTCGCATCGTGGCTATCGACCAGAGGGTGGGGCTGGAACAGCGCGACTGGAGGAACCTGGAGGCGGAGGTGAAAAGGCTGGCGGCGAGGGATGGCGAACTCCGGCGTACCTTCGCGGAGCGGGATGCCGATATCGGTTATTACGGCTTCCCCTTCGTGCCGTTGGCGGTGCTGGCGGGATATCTGGCGAAGAATCGACAGGTGCACGTCTTCGAATACATCTCGGGCCGGTTCCAGTGGGAGCCCGGATCGGACACCCCACCTCCGCCGCTGAACGTGGACGTGCAGACGCGAGGGGCGGGAAAGGCCGCCCGGATTTGCGTTTCGGTGTCCGCACGCATCGACATGGATGAGTGTCGGCATGTGTTTCCTGACTCGGACGTGATGTTGGACTTGCATTTCGCGCTCGCGGAGACAGGGCGGGGCAGCGTGCGGCGTGAGGCGCAACTCAAAGCCTACGTGCAGTTGATTCGCGAGACGCTCGACAAACACATCACCGCCAACCGGGAGCCGGCTCGCCGTCCAGAGAGTGTGCACCTCTTCGCAGCCGTCCCCGTGAGTCTGGCCTTCTACCTGGGGGACGCGCTCACTGCGAGTTGGTTGCCTGAATGCTTCGTCTACAACTACGGCCTTCCCTCGGAGCGGCCCCGCTACAAGTGGCGGCTTAGTCTACAGGCGGCATTCGAGGGTCGCCGTTCCATCAAGATCTTCAAATAACGAGGAGGCGAAGAGCCACGGGTGAGTGCACACGGAGCGACCCTCGATGCACCCTTCATGAAAGGTGTTACATGACACAGTTGAGCACGCGCAGCACCTTGCACCGCCGGATGAGCAGCTTTGTCGACTGGATCCGCGGCGGTGACAAGGATGATCTCATCATCAAACAGTCAGGTGACATTCGAGAGCGGATTGTCAACCAAGCTGAGAAGGACGGACTGACCGTGCGATCCACCCCGAACTCTGGATCGTTCGCCAAGAAGACCGGTTTGCGGAGACACCTATTGGGTGACTCGGCGGTCGAGGGACAGGACGTGGATCTGCCGTTCGTCATCTCGCCCGAGGACGAGGACGGCGCACGGATCGACGAGCTCCTCGGACGCTTCGACCGTTATGTCGCCACCTGTTATCCGCAGACGAAACGGAAGCGAACGAAGAGCTCCATCCAACTGGACTTCGCGGCCAGCAAGCTCCGCTACGACCTGGTCCCCATGCTGGCGATCCCCGGGGACGACGAGGCGCAGATCCTGCTGCGCGGCGACGGCGAGAGGCGCCGAACCTCCGTGCAGAAGCACATCGAGTTCGTTACCCGACACAACCGCACGAGCAATGAGCTGCCGGGCCGCGTCCGCTTCAACGAGTGCGTCCGCTTGCTGAAGTGGTGGCGGGAGTTCCGTCAGGCCCACTCCCGTGTCATCGAGTACGTGCCGTCCATCCTGCTCGACCTGCTGTGCGCGCATGCGTACAACCGCTGCGAGGTCGAGGAGACCTACGCGGGCACCCTCGCGCGCTGGTTTGATCTGCTCGCTGGCACGGTGCGACGGAGGGAGTTGGTGGCCTTCACCGACTTCGGCCCCAAGCCCCGGGCGTCGCCCGACGCGCTCTGGACGGTGCTCGACCCCGTCAACGCCGAAAACAACATCGTCTCGCAGTGGAACTCGTTCCAGATTGAGGAGCTCGGAGATTGGCTTGAGGAGGGCTTCGACGCCATCAACCGTGCCATCGCGGCGGACCACCGGGATGACGACAGCGAGAGCCTGGAGTCGCTCGTCGAATTGTTTGGCAATCCCTTCAAGCATTACTGCGAGGAGAATTCATGACGTACACGCAAACGCGGACGGCTTCGATGAGCTCCACGGCCACCGAGGCCCGGGTCCGCGAAGTGATGAAGCACATCTTCGCGGACATCACGGGGCTCGAGATGCGCGGATTCACATCCCACGAGAGCGCCACGAAGTGGCGGGATGATCTCATCTGGATGTTGTCCAACGAGGTGACCTCCAGTTTCGAGCTCCAGCTTGAGGCGCCGGGCCAGCGCCCCCGCGGGTTCCACTACGACGTTAGCAATGACGGCTCACTCCAGGAGGCGGGACGGTCGGGAGGGATGCAGCTCTATGAGTTCCCGGATGGCACCAGGGCCTCACTTGTCGTGTTGTTCAAGCGCCCGCTGCCGGACGAGATCGAGGCGGAGATCAAGGCGCGGAACTGGACCTCTCCCGCCGCCTACCTGAAGGGGGAGAAGACGCGGGACCGCGCCTATTCGTGCGACGGGTATGGCGTTATTCGCAATCGCGTGGGGGATTGGTAATGGCTCCATTGAACCTGTTGGAATCGGTGCATCCCTCGAAGCAGGCGCAGGAGCGTTTCGATGGACTCCTCGGCATCGACATGCAGAAGCAGCAGTTGCGGGACGAGCTACTGCTCCTGCTCGCACCGGAGCGGCTCGAGCAGTGGTTGAAGCGCCACCATCCGGACGGACTGCCCCTGGCGGAGTTGGCCCGGCGCTCAACGCCGCTCGTGATCTTGAGCGGTGAGGTGGGCTGTGGGAAGACCGCGCTCGCCACCTCGGTCGGCACGCCAGTGGCGAAAGAGCTGGAGTCGAAGGTGGTGGTGCTCGAAACGCCCTCCGACATCCGTGGGACCGGCATGGTGGGCGAGCTCTCGGCTCGTATCACCGACGCCTTCGCCCAGGCGAAGGCGAAGGTTCGCAAGGACTACGGGCTTCTCGTCATTGACGAGGCTGACGATCTCGCGCTCAGTCGCGCGGAGCTCCAGGCGCACCACGAGGATCGGGCGGGCCTCAACGTGCTCATCAAGCAGCTCGACCTGCTGCAGCGGGAGGACCATCGGCTCGGGGTCGTGATGATCACCAACCGGATCGGTGCGCTGGATCCTGCGGTCCGACGCCGCGCCGCGCTCGTACTCGAGTTCTCCCGCCCGGGAGCCACCGAGCGCCGGGCTATATTCGAGCAACTCCTCACGGGGTGCCCACACACGGTGGCCGACATCAACCGGCTGGTGAAGCAGAGCGAGCGGCCCGTTCCCTATTCGTATTCAGATCTCTTCCAGCGGGTGGCGCGCGCCGCGTTGCTGGAATCCTGGCGGCGGGACGCACCGTTGAAGCCCGAGAGTCTGGCCGCCGTGATGGCGGATGTGGAACCCTCGCCTCTCATTGAAGAGGGCGCGGGTTCCCGCCGGAGGGACTAATCGAGGGTAGGTCGGGCCAGCTGTACCAGCCCCCCTCTGACCGGCTGCGCTGGAACATCAAGCACAACCAGGTTCGGCGTGCTGCCTGAGTTGGTGAGCCAGCGTAGCAGGCCCCCCTCTGGATGGCCCGCCACGCGGAGCCGCTTCATCCCTTCTAACTGTCCCCCTTCGGGGACGAGGTACTTCAATGGTTGTAACCGTTCACCGCCCAGGCTCGGTTGATGAGGAGGCAGAGGGGAGGTGACCGGAGAAGTGGTGCTGGACAAGGGGACGGCAGACGTGGTGTAGCAGAAGCATGGCCGAGGTGGACCCCCGAGACG